>JAJZLK010000045.1 GCA_021803655.1 Thermoplasmata archaeon | reverse complement strand
GAATTACCAGTACATCTCATCCCTGCTTGCAACATGGAATCTGAAAGGGAAGAGCATGTTTGTCGAGATGGATAAAATATTGAGGAAAGAACTCTGCGGGTTTGGGTAGCGAAGCTATACAATTACCAGTTTTCCAATCGGTCTTGAGCGTGCTGACTTTGTCCTTATAGGATCCAGGAGAGCTCTGATCATTGAGACTAAAGGGTGGAAGAAGTACGATAGAATCAACGAGTACATCGTCAATACAGACCTAGGCGTTCAACAACAGCCCTGTTATCAACTGGAAAACTATGTATCGAAACTCACGTGGTTCCATAGCGCCTCCTCCACGATCTCCTTTGACTCCTGTGTACTGATGTACAGAACGACCAACGGGAATGATTGCGAGATCTTTTATACGCCGGTTGACCTTGCGAAAAAGATTGATCTTATTGTGGATAACCCACCGGATCAAATGGATATCGACAGTATTGTGAATGGCAAGTTCATATTCAGCAGGACCCTCATTGATTTTGTAAGGAACAATCGGGAAAAATTGCTCAGCGTCCCTGGAAGAACCTTGCTGTCAAGCGGATTCGGCATGTCTCCTGATCAGGGGTATGTAATTGGACAGGTTATTGAAGCGCTTGAAAACAAGCAGAGAAAAATATTCCTGATCCGTGGCACTATGGGATCAGGAAAAACCCTTGTAGCTCTTGCCCTGCTATTCACTGCAATCAGTAAGGGATATCATGCAATCCTGGGATACAGAAACAACCGGCTCATAAACGCACTGAGACGATCTGTTGACTCCAGGGTAAGAGAACTCCTCCAATTTTATTCGACGGGGAGGTACGGAAGAGGAATAGGTGAGCCAAACTTTGATACCGGAAGATTTGAAGATGGCCTGGATCTAGTGATATATGACGAGGCACAGAGGATGACAAGGGACGTCATTGGACTCTCAATGCAGAGATCTCCAGTGTCCGTTTATTTCTACGATGAAAACCAGATCCTCATTGGTGATGAGGAGGGCACAAGAAGTAACTTTCTCTCAGTTGCAGATAAACTTGGAGCACAGGTGGAAGAGGTGAGCTTTCATGGAATATTCAGGATCAGGGGTGGAGCCCAGTATGATCTTTTTCTTGATTCCCTGTTCAATCACGGATCACAAAAACCGCCTGACGCTTATGAATTCAAGACTTACGTACACCTTGAGCACATGATAGAGGATCTGGGGAGGAAAATTGCATCCAATCCCCCAGAGAAGGTGGCCCTTGTCGCTTCTTTCACTGAGAGTGATGGAAGGAATAGCAGGATTCGGGTCAAGACTCCGGAGATAACTTGGCTGATGGATGAAAAGACAGAGTATCCTGAATACTGGATCAACCAGAGAGATGTTCTGAAAAAGTGTGCCTCAATTTACGGGGCACAGGGGTTTGAGGCAGATTACGTTGGAGTAATATGGGGACGCGATTTGGTCTGGAGAGGGTCATGGGTCTTAGTTCCAGAGGCTATAACTGACGCGGTTGGAAACAATAATTCTCTGAAGAGACTAGCGGTTACCAACAAGGAAAAAGCGATGAAACTCCTACTTAACCGGTACCGCATACTATTGACTAGGGGTATCAAAGGTACATACGTCTATTTTGAAGATAGTGAAACAAGAGACTATATCTCTTCAAGAATTTGACCAAATTGGAAGATCTCCTGTGATCTGCTTCGATGCCCTTGTGCAATTCTTACGATCATGCAAGATTTATAATTTTCAATTCGATTGTCCAAAAGCTACTGTGATGAATTCAGCCTAGACTGAACAGTGATGACAGACGGGCGAACTGAGTGGCTTCCAGCTAGCACTTTTCAGGGAAGTTATAGCAGGAATTAAATAAGCAAGGGTTATAGTGTGCGCAATCCGGAATGCCGTGGTAGCTCAGTTGGGAGAGCGCCAGACTGAAGATCTGGAGGTCGCTGGTTCGATCCCGGCTCACGGCATCTTTCAGGAGAAGTCACAAGCATACAATTCGTGGAGTGGTTCCAGATATCTCCGCTCAATTTGTACGATGCGTTTATGCTAGGAAATTAATTGCGTACAGAATCCTGCGAAAAATTCATACTTAATTTGGAATCCATTAACTTCCATGAACTATCCTCAACCGTCCAGAGTCGGGGAAATTATCAATTCTGTTTTCCCCGGCATAAGAGCCACCAATTGTAAGCAGTTAGATGGTGGCTGGGACTCGTATGTATTTGATGTGGATGGGTCGTATATCTTCAAGTTCCCGAGAAATGACTCAGTTGAGAAGTCCCTGAAGAAGGAAATCAGCCTTCTCTCAGAACTGAAGAAATTCCTTTCCGTTTCGCTCCCTTCACATGAGTACGTACATAATGGACAGAACTCACCGCCATTCGTTGGTTACAGAAAACTGGCTGGAACCACGATAGAAGAGTACAAACTTGACGAGAATAGCGAAATAGTCCTCTCCAAGATGATGTCCAGGTTCTATTCTGAGATGAGCGTGTTTCCTTTGGAGATAGCCGCTGAGAGAGGTGTCCCTCTGCTGGACGGTAAAAAGTGGAAGGCCAGGTATGAGGACATTTTCGATCGGTTCAGGTTGCTCACCTTTCCTGTCTTGGGAAAGAACGAACTGAAAGTCGTGCAGAATAAATTTAACGAGTATTTCAGGGACCCTATGAATTTCGAATTCGAGCCGAAACTTGTGCACGGTGATCTCTGCGTCGAACACGTTCTCTTCAATTTTGGGGTATCAGAAATACTTGGAATAATTGACTGGGGTGACGCTATGATCGGGGATCCGGCGGTTGATTTTGCTTGGCTTCATGGGGTTCTTCCAGAAAATCTCACTCTGAGAACAATAATCGATGCGGGATACAGGGAGCCTGCCGGGATACTGAAGAGGAGCATGTTCTTCTACGAAATCTCATCGCTGTTTGCAATAGCCCGTTATAGCGCTGCGGGAGACAGGAAGAAAATGAAGATCGCCCTCAAACGTCTCTCGGATATTATCGGTTAATCATCCATCCATTATCATGTAGGATAGCTGCAGTGCGGGCAGTAATTGGATCCCACGGGAATGACGTTGCTACAAGCCTTGCAGATCGTTGTATTGGCCGTATATCCTGGGTTTCTGCCTGCCGGGTGTACTGCATTCGCTGGAGTCCATGTCAGCGCCATCACTCCGCCAATGAGTGTTGCAAAAAACCCGACGATAAACCCACCAAAGGAAAAGAATGAAAAAAATGCCAGTATAATAAGCGCGACTCCTGCTGACTTATGCTCTGCCGGTTTATTCTTTATGGATTCAGCGGTTGTGAGGATCATGATCCCGCCGAGTATCCCCGGAAGGGAAAAGACCAGCATCAAACCTGGCACGAAGATGAAAAAACCTCCAGACGAGTATCCAGATGAGATAAATATTGCAAAGAAGGAGATCATCAGTTCAACAGCTCCTCCCGCGAGGACAAACCAACCTCCAATCCTGGAAATTTTGTACGCATCTTCCGGATAGTACTGATTATAGGAATTCAGAGCCATTTCGGGTTTCCCTATGAGATAAGCTTTTCCGCGGATTTAATAGTTCAGTTTGGTCCGATCAATGCAATAAGTTCTCTGTAGAGGAACGATACAGTGAAGTGATGCTGTGCAGAAGGTGTGCAGATCAAGTTGTTCGCACAGCTCGGAGTTTGTTCCCGGGATGTTTTAAACGATTGATTCATTTTAAAGCGAAACCGGAAGCAGTGAACTCTGCCTTCTGTTTCGTTGCAGATTGTGATCACGCGACAAAATATCCGCTGGCAGTTAATTCCGCCGGGAGTTCTTAAGGAAAGATTATATAATAGAGTCGCCATTAAAGACACGTTATGCCAAGAGAAGCGCGCAGATATGGTAACTTCATACTGGCAGTTATTTCCTGTGTCGGATTGATCGGGGTATTCAGCAGTCAGGGGAATGCATTCCTGCTTGTCTTGGCTGGACTTGCGGCTGGTCTTATCTCAAGAGGGGTGATCAGGGGTACTGTTTCTGCGGCTGTAGGAGGCGTTGTGGTACTGGTTATTGTCAGCCTGGTTACCGCCCTCAAGGACGGAACCGGACTCTACCATCTGTACACTCAGGTTGCATTCTCAGATTTTCTTGCGGCAGCAATGGCTAATTTCCTTAACCTTTATTCCGTTGGATTCGCCAGTATAGACAAGTTGATCTATATCCTCCTGATCGATGCCGTGGCATTGCCGGTCATAGGCGGATTTGTGGGCGGGGCCATCAGGCCAGGTTACTGATTCAGATTCCTATTCCGCCATCAACTATGAACGTCGATCCTGTGGTGAAAGATGATGCATCCGACATCAGGAAGGCAGTGACAGAGGCTATGTCTTCAGGTCTTCCCCATCTTTTCATGGGCGTGATCGATTCAATTTTAGACCTGAAGTGATCATTCTCCCATCCTTCCCTGTTCATTTCAGTCATTATGTAGCCGGGAGCAACGCAGTTAACCCTCAACTTCGGTGCGAGAGAAACTGCCAGCGATCTTGTCAGATGAATCATGGCTGACTTCGAGGCCTGATAGGAGATTCCGAACTTTACTGGCTTGAACCCCATTACTGACGATATGTTGACAATTGAACCCCCGTCGTTTATTATATCCTTAAGGTGCCTGATCACAAAGATGGGTGCCGTCAAGTTTGTGTCAATAACCTCTCTCCACTCTTTCTCCGTGAGTTCGTCTATGTCTGCGTCACCATAGATGCCAGCGCAATTCACAAGCCCGTCAATCTTTCCTGTTTCCAGAATCTTATTCTTCAGATCTGCAATGGAGCCGGTATCGGAAAGATTGTGACCCAGAATTGTGGCCTTTCCACCAGCATCTGTAATCTCTTTTTGTACGGATTCCGCAATCGACTTTGACTTCCCGTAGTGTATTATGACTTCAGCACCTTCTTTCGACAGAATTCTGCATATTTCTGATCCGATTCCTCCGCTTCCGCCTGTCACAAGGATTCTCTTTCCTGCCAAATTAAGTTCCATCTAAACAACCTCTTTACCACCCAGTGAGTTTATCAACCTAAAATTATCGTTCAGTGCATCCTGACAAGAAGAACTGAAAGCTTGGAGCTTGCCTTCAAACAGGAGTCGACAAAACGTTGATTTATCAGAGACAACAAGGTGACTTGAAGTTCAGGTAGATCACTGACTCGCTGGCAGATGCCGTAAGTTTCACCGTACGGATCTGCATAGCAATATTAATATATTAGATACAATTGAATTCTTTTAACATGAAACGGGAATATATCATTGCGGGCATACTGCTTGCAATCCCGACACTCGTTTTGTTACCGGTAGAATACTACAATGTGAAGAACCCTGAAATATCTGGACTACCGTTCTTCTACTGGTACCAGCTCGTGTGGCTCGGTATTGCGACGGTGTTGTACCTGGTGGCCGTTGTGTTCATAGGAAAGGCAGAGGAAGATAAGGGAGGCAGGACAACATGATCGTTGGAATTGCGGTCTTCATCGCTCTCTTTGTGATCTTCATAGTGATTGGATTCATGAGTTTCAGATGGAGAAAGGGAAACCTCTCGGATCTGTCCGAATGGGCACTCGTCGGGAGGAGACTTGGACCTTACCTGGCATGGTTCCTTGTGGGAGCAGACCTCTATACCGCGTATACGTTTATTGCGGTTCCTGCTGGAATGTTCGGGTCTGGAGCCCTGTTCTTCTTTGCGGTTCCATACGTCATGGCAACGTTCGCCGTGGCCATCGTGACAATGTCCTCCCTGTGGAAGAAGTCCAGGGAAAAGAACTATGTCACGGCAGTGGACTTTGTGAAGGACAGGTTCAACAGCAGGACCCTGGCTATCCTGATAGCCGTCACAGGCATCGTGGCAGAACTCCCTTACATCGCATTGCAGATTGTGGGGATGAGAGCGGTGCTCGTTGCGCTGTTCTATAGCTACGCAGACTATAACCTGCTGAGCGAGATAGCGCTTGTCGTGTCATTCATTCTCCTGGCTGCATTCACCTTCTGGAGTGGTCTGAGGGGAGCGACGCTTACTGCCATCATGAAGGACTTCATAATTCTGTCAAGCGTGATAGTGATAATCATCTACGTCCCGCTTCACTATGGTGGATTCGCAAACGCATTCGCCAGCATGGGCCATTACTCAACTATCAGTCCTGTAACCCACAAGGCAGTACCTCTGTCCTCAGCGGTATATGCAACCCTGAGCCCCACGCTGTACTCCGGCTACATCAGTCTGTTCATCCTCAGTGCGCTTGCGCTTTATCTTTACCCACATGCAGTGAACGGCGTACTTAGCGCCAAGGATGTCAAGGCAGTCAGGTACAGTTCCGCGCTTCTACCCATATACGGTATCGGTCTCGGAATCATCGCATTGTTTGGAATCCTGATCTATGCGGTTCCGGCCGCAATGCACATGGTTGCCCCGTCAGGCAACATAGCAGCAAGCACGACGGATGGAGCACTCGTTGTTCCAGCGCTGATCGTAACCACCCTTCCGGGATGGTTTGCCGGCTATGCACTGCTGGGAATTTTCATAGGAGGATTGGTACCTGCAGCAATAATGGCAATTTCGCAGGCAAACCTTCTCACCAGGAATGTGATCGGAGAGTTCAGGAAGCTCACGCCGGAACAGGAGACAAGGATAGCGAAGTGGGCGTCGGTGATATTCAAGTTCATCGCCCTCGGATTTGTTTTCGTAGTCCCGGCAACATATGCCATACAGCTTCAGCTTCTCGGCGGCATACTAATAGCGCAGACGCTTCCGCCAGTATTTATCGGGCTTTTCACAAAATGGCTGAACAAGTATGGACTCATACTGGGCTGGATCGCAGGAATTGCCTCAGGGTTGTTCTTTGTTATAAGTGCGAACCTGAAGTTCGGGAAACTCATCACATCGCTGATGGCCAGTCCCTTCGGGTTGCTCTACGTTGCAATGGCAGCACTGGCGATAAATATTGCAGTGGCATTCCTTGTGACACTTGTAATAAGAGTAATAGAGAAAACAACTGGAAAGACCTTGTCCGCATAAGGGCAAAGTCTTCCCTTTTTTTTATTTTTCAGATAAAATTATGACTTAACTCTTTTCAGGTACCATCTCTCGGCCCCTTCCTTTTCTCTCTTAACGCTTTCTTCAAGAGTGACCGGAGCTCCCATGATTCCATCCTGCCCCTCTTCCCAGTTGGCAGGAGTTGCAAGCTTCTTCTCCCAGTTGAACTTGAAGGCCTTCAGTACCCGGATAATCTCCTCGATGTTTCTACCAACTTCCGCCGGGTAGTATATCATCCACCTGACAACCTGGTTTGGGTCGATGATGAACACACCCCTGACAGTGAGACCCGCCTTGTCGTCAATGAGATTGTAAGCTCTTGCAACTTCCTTGTCTATATCGGCTATAACCGGAAATGGTACCTCCACGCCATAGTGTTCCTTTATGTCCCTCAGCCACGCTATATGGCTGTAAATGCTGTCTACGCTAAGTCCGATCAGTTCAACACCCAGCTTCTTGAAATCGTCGTACCTCTCCGAGAATGCCATGAACTCTGTCGTGCATACCGGAGTAAAATCTGCCGGATGTGAAAACAGCAGAACCCACTTTCCCTTAAGGCTGGAAAACACCAACGGTCCTTTTGTGGTATTCGCGGTGAAGTCCGGGGCCTTTTCGCCCAAATATACTGGCATTTTTTATCACCATGCAGTAAATAGCAACTATTGATTATATGGTTATGGAAACTGCACCGATTGCATGTAAACAAACGATTAAATAGTGGGTTTAAGGCAGTAGAACCTTCTTCTGGAGTCGTTCAGGCATATCTGAACCTCAGCCAACCCAGCATCTCTCAGTTGTCTCACGGAGTACATGAGCGTCCGCCTCGCCAGCCCGGTTTCTCTCTCCAGAGTCCTGAGGTCCGCCACTTTCAATTCTTTCAGCACCCTGAGAAGAAGCCTTGAAGAGGGGGAGAGTGAAACGGTCTGCTCTATCTCCATGTTCATACCAGCGCTATTTACTATTTATACGAAATGTCACCATTTCAGGCAATAGCGGAAAGCATTCCTGTGATGGTTTTTTCACTGAAATCCTTTAATAAATCGATGTACATACGAGTTAATGTCCGGTAAAGTCTCCGATATAATGTCCAGGGAACTTGTGACAGCGAAGGTACCGAGTACCATAGAGGATGTTGTCAAGATCATAATTCAGAACAACGTCACTGGAGTTCCGATCTTGGACACTTCCGGGAAGTATATCGGGATGCTGAGCAGGAAGGACATCTTCCAGAACCCTGGCGAGGATCAGACTGCCATGGTTATGAGGAGGGCAAAGACCTGCCATCCTGATACACCCATAGAAGATGCTGCACATGAGATTGTTCGCCAGGGGAGAAGGCATGTTGCGGTAACTGACGATGAGAACAGGGTGGTTGGAATGCTTACCCCGCAGAACTTCCTTGATGAGATCAGCCGGCTTTACGGTGACATGAGCATATCAAAGCTGATGACCAGAAAGACTGTCCCAATATGGGATGGAACACCGATTTCAGTTGTGCATTACGTTACCCAGCTTACGGGCATGTACGCCTTTCCTGTTGTGAATGCAAGCACGGAATTCGTTGGCCTGATCACCGATAGGGACCTCTTCAACAGGATTGACCGGGAGTCGGGGACTGTGGTGTACGACACTGGCATGGCAGACGACGAAGATCCGTGGACCTGGGATGGCATCAGGAATGTCGTGACCTACCTCATAAGAAGGAGCAACATAGTCCTGCCCGAGATCCCGGCAAGCGAGGTAATGATACGTGATCCCGTGAAGGTCTATCTTCATGATACCGTCGCAGAGGCAACCAGACTTATGAAGGAGAAGAATTTCAACCAGCTCCCCGTGCTTGAAGGACACAACAAGATTGCGGGAATGCTTTACGACATCAACCTCCTAGAGGTTTTCGCGTGAGTGACATCCAGGATATAATAGAGATTGCAAAGAGGAGGGGTTTCTTCTGGCAATCGTCCGGCATTTATGGCGGAGTCTCCGGGCTCTATACATACGGGCCTCTAGGATCTATCCTGAAGAGAAATATTATCAGCGCCTGGGCTGACTCGTACATCTCCATCGGTGCATTGATGGTGGACTCACCGGTGATCGCCCAGGAAGACGTTTTCAGGGCGTCTGGGCATCTGGAGAGATTCACTGATCTCATCTATGAATGTTCCAGCTGCAAGTTCAGGCAGAAATTCGAGACCCTTCTGGAAGGCACGGGAAAGGGAGTCCCTTCATCTGCTGAGGAGGCCATGAAGATCGTATCATCATCAGGGCTGAAGTGCGGAAACTGCGGGTCTGACAAGATTGCCGTCACTGACTTCAACCTCATGTTCCCTGTCGGTACTGTAAGAGCCGGGGAAAGCCGCCTCTTCCTGAGACCGGAAACTGCCCAGGGAATCTTCGTGGATTTCCAGCTGCTAATCAGGCAGAACAGGGACAAACTTCCGCTGATCGTGATACAGACCGGTGAAGGCTTCAGGAACGAGGTTGCGCCCAGGAACGCGATCATAAGGCTCAGGGAATTCTCAATGGGGGAGGTCGAGGTATTCATGGACCCGGAATCACATCCGTTCACCCCGGACTCGTCCAAAGAGCCGGTGAATCTGATGGACAGGGATGGAAAGAATATGGCCCTGCCTGTTTCAGACGCACTTTCCAGTGGCATCGTAGCCGATCCTGCAATGGCATTCTTTATCCAGAAGACTCACCGCCTCCTGACCGGACTGGGAATCGATCCGGGAAAACTGAGGTTCAGGCAGCACAGGAGGGACGAGCTTGCACACTACTCTTCTGACTGCTGGGATGCAGAAGCACTGATGGACGACACCTGGATCGAGATCGTCGGAATATCTGACAGGGGAACCTATGACCTCACCAGGCACCAGTCCCACTCCGGAAAGTCCATGGAGGTGAAGATCGGGGACAAAACCTTCATTCCCAAGGTTCTTGAGCCTGCCCATGGAATAGACCGGATACTCATGGCTACGCTGGTGCATTCCAGGAGAGTCACTGACAAGGGATACGTTGTGATGTCGCTGAAGAAGGAGATAGCACCATACAAGCTTGCAATATTCCCGCTTTTCAAGAAAGATGGTCTCTCCGAGATCGCAGTGGATATCTTCTCCAGATACTCGAAGATCGACCCGTACTGCATTTATGACGAGTCAGGATCAATCGGTAAGAGGTACGCAAGGCAGGATGAGGCCGGAACTCCGTACTGCGTGACGGTCGATTACCAGACAAAGGATGATCACACGGTCACAATAAGGGAAAGGGATTCCGGAAAGCAGAAAAGAATCCTGATAGATGATCTCGTTTCCGGGCCGGTGCTTGGAAATAAGTACGTTATCTCGGCCTTTGACTGATCATCCTTCCATCCTGGGCTCAG
>JAJZLK010000040.1 GCA_021803655.1 Thermoplasmata archaeon | reverse complement strand
AAGACTGTTCCTGGAACATACACTGCTCCAGTCAAGAGGTCGGAATAAGGTTCGGCCCGAACCGCTCTGCTGCTTCTCAGAAATGAGTGCAGGCAAATGAGCGATATTTCTGGCAAAAACCATAGAATGCGGACGGGGCACTCAGTTGTGACCCGTTACTACAGAAATGCGGGAACCGGGATTTGAACCCGGGTTAAGGGCTTTTTCCTCTTTCACGATTGGGAAGCCCCTGTGATAACCACTACACTATTCCCGCTTCGAAACCACATGTTTCCGGTGAAAAATAATTTTGCTCAGGGTGGTTAATACCAGCCCCTGAGTTTCATCGCGTCCGCCACTCTCTTAATGGAAATCGTGTAGGCGGCCGTTCTTGGGTCGACCTTGTATTTTTCTGAAGCATCAAGAACAGCATGCGCAGATTCTGTAAGTTTCTGATCAAGCCTGGAATAAACCTCCTCCTCTGTCCAGTAAAACCCTGAGATGTTCTGGGTCCACTCGAAATATGACACAGTGACTCCTCCGGAGTTCGACAGGAAATCAGGAAGCAGAAGGATCTTCTTCTTGTACAGTATCTCGTCAGCTTCAGGTGTTGTTGGGCCATTCGCCAGTTCAAGGACTATCTTTGCCTTGATCTTGTCCGCATTGCTCCTGGTGATCTGGTTTTCAATCGCAGCTGGAATGAGGACATCCACGCCAAGTTCAAGAAGTTCTTCGTTTGTTATGTTCTTTGAACCTGGGAAATTCTCAACGGTACCGGTCTTCTTCTTGTGATCGAGAAGTTTCTGGTAATCGATCCCATCCTTGGCATATATTCCTCCCTTGGTATCGGATACCGCGACAACCTTTGAACCGAACATTTCCTTGACGAGTTTCACAGCGAACTGTCCAGCATTACCGAATCCCTGAATCGCAACAGTTGCCTTTGATAGATCGAGTCCAACCTTCTTAGCACCCTCTCTCAGGACAAAAAGTCCGCCTCTGGCAGTGGCATCTCCCCTGCCAAGTGAACCTCCAAGCTCAAGCGGCTTGCCCGTAATTACGCCAGGAGCCGATTTTCTGACGATGTTCTCATATTCATCCATCATCCATGCCATAATCTGCGGAGTCGTGTAAACGTCCGGTGCAGGGACGTCAATTTCAGGGCCAATGAACTCTCCTATTGATCTGACATATGCCCTGCTGAGTCTCTCAAGTTCACCCATGCTCATCTTTTTCGGATCGCAGATTATTCCACCCTTTGCTCCACCGAGTGGGATTCCCACTATTGCGGTCTTCCAAGTCATCCACGCTGACAGTGCCTTGACCGTTGAAAGGCTCTCTTCCGGGTGGAATCTTATGCCACCCTTTGTCGGGCCTCTTGCGTTGTTGTAATGGACCCTGAAACCAGTGAATACTTCTGTCTCACCGTTGTCCATCTTTACCGGGAGTCTTACCTGAAGAATCTGCATAGGTTCCCTCAGGATCTCCAGAGCCTGCTTGTCCAGATTTATAACCTTCGCTGCTTTATCCAGTTGTTTTTGTGCTATATCAAAAGGATCTAAGTCTTCCTTTATACCTGTGGGCATACATTCACCTTTGCCTGTAAAGGCGTGTGGGAATCGCACCTTTGGTATTTAACCTTCTTTTCAAGCAATAATTTCAGGATTCCGTTGAACTTTTTCCAGAATTTCCCTCTCACAGCGGAAAACGTGAGACACTTCCGTGATATTCTCTTTCATGGCGCAGAAAGACAGTAGAATCCACACTCTAGTGCCTGCAATGGATGCCTCCTGATCACTTTGCGTAATCAGAAACTTCCAGGAAGGTTATTTCCGAGAACTCACCTGTTCAAGCGGCAGTGCCTACTACCATCAATATAATGACTGCCAGCGACAGCATGGTCTCAAGTTCCACCAGTGCAACAAGGCTCTTTTCAGTTGCATAGCTCTTCAGTTTTCTCATTACAAACCCCTCTCCGATAATCACGTAGGCAACGATTGCAAGAATTATCCCGGAGGATATGAGGTAAAACGAAAGGGAACCGATGGGAGAAAGTTGTCCATAATAACTGGAAACACCAGTCAGAATGATACCGAGAATTATGGCCATGCCACCGGTTATCCTTCCAAACAATCCTGTTTTCTGCAGTCTGTCTGAGAATCCCTTACTTTCCCTCGACTCGCCCGTAAGCATCAGGGTTAGCCATATCAGGGAAAATGCCCAGAGAATGCCGATCAAACCGTGTATCCCTCCCAGAATATCAATCAGGACAGACATGTGAATGACGAGATCAAATCGAGATAATTAAGATTGCATATTCACGTACTTAGACAATCTCTTGTGATATGCCGGTGCAACACTACTCTTCCATGTAAACGTCTGCAGCACAGCTTTCAGGAAGAAGGACGTACAGTGCCTGTCGTTTTTCGTCGAATGCAAATGTATGTGCACCATATTCCGTACTAATTTCCTGTAACTTTTCCAGAGTCTTTCCAGAAAAAACCTGAAGCATGCCCGGTTCGCCTACCGCGCAGTATACAAGATCCTTCCTGACGTTGTACCACAGCACATCCGGAGGTCCCGCCAGTTCAGCAGACTCTCTCTCCTCCAGCGTTTGGAGGTCGATTGTTGTCAGGAAACCGTCGTCGCAGGCCACATATGCCGTGTTGTTGTGTATGGCGAGTCCATGGGGTCCTTTGTGAGAAATGCTCACGAATCTGGCAGATTTCAGTGTTCTGCCCTGTATGAATTCTACTCCTGACGGATCTCTGATGTTTACCATGAACTCATCCAGATCGGAGTTATATGCCGCCCATCTGGGCCGACCCCGGAGTTCCACCGTACCGATGGATTTTCCGCTCACAGTGTCATGAAACCTTGCTCTGTTATCCTCTACATCGGCCACCATGAGATGTCGTCTTTCTTCGTCAAGGGCGAGACCGTTTGGCTTTGGACCGGTATTGAATTTCAGCTCAATTTGACCGGTTCTGGCGTTTATTTCGAGGATATGTCCATTAGACCTGGACGCCGCAAATATGACAGGCGAAAGTCTTCCGCTCAGGACACCGCTTCCGCCAGGACAGTCTTCAACAGAATAGAGGTATGATTTTGAGATTCCATCAATAACATCTACAGTGCCGTTCGTAGTGTGCGCAGCAAAGACAACCCCAGTCGGTAGATACACGTCCGCGTGATCAAACTCTCCGCCCTCATGCGGGGGAAGAAGTATCCTATGGCTCTTTTTCAGCATATGATTACCCCGGAAATGTGATCCAGCTACCTTGAATGTTCAAGGTGTAATCCGCGATCGAGTCTGTCCTTGGTATACTGGTACAGTGCGTCGTACAGAGGAAACTGCAGCTTCATATTTTCATGGTCATCCTTGCATATTTCCCTGAAGCCCAGGGCTGCTGCCTCAAGACCGGGGGATTCAGCAGGAGCATCCGGGATGTTAGCATCCGCTCCTCTGACTATCTTCGCGAACTCGAGTAATGTGGGGTCCTTGAGACCGTATTTTCGGATCACTGCATCGAAGCTGACAAACTCCTTTCCATCCTGTTCGTAATGCATCAACTCTGCTCCGGGAGTGTCGAAAGGTATGGCCCCCGTTTTCTGTGCTGTTTCAAGAACTTTATCTGCAGGGACAAAAAGGAATTCAGCCTCCTTGTCGACGAATCTGCTTATCACCCAGGGACATGCAATTCTATCTACCTTTGCCTTTTCTCTTGTAACCCATTTCATTTCAAGTCCCTCATCCATTTTTCTTTCTGTATTAATCCTTTCCCTTGCGGTCTTGAAAATAACCTGACCGTGTTCCACGAGAATGTGAAAAATCAAAAAGAGAAAAAATAATGGAAGAAGTGAACAATTTTACGCGGGAGTCTTCTTCCACGAGGTCAGGGACAATATGACGTAAACTATGTTGAGAACTAGGGCCAGAATTATGAGATATGCGCCATAAGACAGGGAAAATCCGGTTGTATACTTGATAGTGCCTGAGAAACCTGAAACAAAAGCGTTGAGTACTGCAGAAACACCTGCGTAATACAGGCCAATGGTCAGGATCAAGAATATGGCACCGATCACCGGGAAAACGAGTTCCTTGCCCTTGAGAGGTCCAGGGGTGTCAACAAAATTGAATACAAGACATGCCAGAGCAATCAACAGCGCAAGTATCGCGAAGGCGAGAGATGCATAAATCATTCCCACTCCACCGGAGACGGCTGCAGCCTCACTTGAACTCATATACTTTGCTGCCGCACTGGAATAGTTAGACCACGAATTAAAACTGCTCCCAGTTGTCATACCAAAGAACGACGTATTGGAATACGAAGTGCTGCTCACACCCGAGTACGTACCAGTTATGGACGGCTCAGCTTCTGGAAGGGCAAATGACAACCCGATCAAGATTATTATCAGGATCGGAATCACGATCTTAGCTAACTTTTGTTTATCCATTTGAATCAACAGTCACACGAGGTATGCATATATTAATCATTGGGTTTCGTAATTTTTGCAAGGATTCTTCTTGAGGATGAGATGGGCGTTGTTTGTGACCAACATCCCAACAAATGATCCGAATGGGAATTAGAAGAGGATTTGGTCCTTCAGCAATCATTCGCTTCTCAGGCGAACGAAGGATATCACACATTACAGACGATTCCTAAAAACCCCCTCGCATGATCTGGTTTCAATGATCCCGTGGAATGCACTTTGAAGCGGGTAATTCAGCCATTCCCCAATGGAAACCTTTATTCATGCGGCCATGATCATACGGCATGGACCTTGTGAATTACGGACTCCGTGAGAAGTATGAACAGCTGAAGAATCATGGAGACACTCTTTCCGCCATGAAGGATGTCATCGACTGGGAGAGTCTCCGTCCCATGATATCCGATCTTTTCCACAACGATACGGAGAAGGGAGGAAGGCCGAACCTTGATCCTGTACTTATGCTGAAGGTACTCTTCCTGCAGTCCATATACGGAATTGCGGATGAGACCATGGAGAGGGAGATGTACAACCGCATCGATTTCATGAACTTCCTTGATTATCCTGACAGGATTCCGGATTCCAGGACCATATGGCTGTTCCGTGAGAGGCTGTCCGGTACCGGCATGGACAAAAAGATATGGGACATCATATGGGATCAGTTTGAGGCGGAGGGAATACGCATAGAGAAGAGTACGGTCCAGGACGCCATGTTCGTCCATTCCGATCCCGGAAAGCATGGGAGGAAGAGACCGCCTGTCACTCCGGACATGCCTCCCCTTTCACCGGAAGAAGCAGCGGAGAAACCGGATGGAAGGAAGATGACCAGGGAGGAGAAGAGACGTGCAAAGACTAGGGCTGCCGAAAAGAAGAGACAGGCAGCGGAGGAGAGGAAGTGTTCGAGGACGAGAAGATCCAGGGATGGCACATGGACGAAGAAGGGTTCAGCCTCCCACTTCGGCTTCAAGATGCATACGGCACAGGGTACTGATCTCCCGCTCATAAGGCAGTTTGTGGTGAGCACTGCGTCCCTGCATGATTCACAGGTTGATCTGAGCATTCCCGGTATCGTGGACTACAGGGATAAGGGGTACCAGGGAGCACCATGCAGGGGTATTGACGGCACGATGGATCGTGCATCAAGGAATACTCCCCTCACCATCGATCAGGTGAGACGGAACCTGCGAATATCAAGGAAGAGATCACCCGGCGAGAGACCATATTCTGTCATCAGGATGGTCATGCATGGCGGCCATGTGTTTGTGACCATGGTTAGGAGGGTCAGGGTCAAGGCCATGTTCCTCTGTCTCGGTTACAACATTATCACCCTTCTTGCCATGAAAAAGAGGCGCGAGACAGCGTAAGCTATGAAAAAACAGTGAAAAACGGATGGAAAAGGGGATGAAATAACGGTTATTTTGCCGTAAATCGACCCGTTCGGGCAGGAAAATTGTTCAAAATGAATCCAACACGGTATGAAGGGAGAAATTTACCGGGTTTTTAGGAATCGTCTACAGTTTCTTCTCAAAAATTTAATATCTGTTTTCAGTTAGTTGTCGTTGGTTATGGGCTACAAACCACGGATGTCGGAGAAAGATATAGAGATCAGAAAGCAGTGGCATGACTCTGTGTACAGGAGAATAGAAGACCAGAAGACAATCCGTAGGCAGTATCTAGGCCGGAAAATCGTGGTTCCAAAGGAAGTGTTCCCACCTGCCTGGATGAGTAAGCTGCTTGGCAAAACCATACTCGATGAGGTGAAGGAAAGCGACAGGGTTCTGGACATGGGCACGGGTAGCGGAATCAATGCGATTCTAGCAGCTTCAAACTCTTCAAACGTAGTGGCAGTTGATGTAAACACGTACTGTTTGGACGCAGGGACGAGAAATGCAGAAAAGAATGGGGTGGGCTCTAAAATAGAATTCAGGGAGAGTGACCTCTTTAACAACGTGAATGGCGCCTTTGATCTCATAATCTTCGATCCACTCTTCAGGTGGTTTGCTCCAAGAGACATAAGGGGAGTCGCTGTTGCCGATGAGAATTTCAGAACAGTGACGGCATTTTTCAACGAAGTCAGGAATTACCTAAAACCTGGTGGAAGAATTCTAATATTTTACGGAGACTCTGGCGACAATAATTAATTCATGAACCTCATAGACAAAGGAAACTTCAAAAAGGTTCTCATGCGCAAAAGGTACATGGAGCGCTACGGCAGGAAATGGGGTTATTATGCCTGGAAACTAACTCTTTAATGGTGTTTCAGGTGAGTGAAATTCCTAAACGATGATCTTGCTTCAGAACAGAGAATCTGCGGAACTTAGAAGCATTATGAACGTTCACACCGTTCTTTCTTAATAGATTGAGAGAAACTGATTCAGAACATAGATTTGAGTGCGGAGGGCCGGATTT
Source organism: Thermoplasmata archaeon (assembly GCA_021803655.1). Lineage (GTDB taxonomy): Archaea > Thermoplasmatota > Thermoplasmata > Thermoplasmatales > Thermoplasmataceae > JAMDBT01. The sequence goes on along the minus strand of JAJZLK010000040.1, from coordinate 39,903 downwards.
GAACCGGCGGATCCCTTCAGAAACAGATCTTGAGTCTGTCGCCTTTAACCTAGCTCGGCAACCTCCGCGCAGTCGGCAATTAAGATACACTTATTCTTATTTTCTCTTGGCATTAACTCTGCATGGATAACCTGATACTCCTCAACGTGAAGTACCGCTTCAACACTCCCGATCAATGCAAACTCGTAAAGGAGGCTCTCGAACAGGACAACCAGGGTCTTGCTGATATGATCTGTGAGTCATCAGTCCTCAAAATAGAATTCAGGGAAGTGAAAATCACGTCGATTTACAGTCTGTGCGACGAAATAATGAATCAGATAGAAATGATAAAAAAAATGTGGGAAACGTTGTAACGATTACTGTTCAACGTTCAATTGCAGTCTCTCGGTCAGTTCCTTGTACCTGTTCCTTATTGTGACTTCAGTTACTCCGGCCACTTCTGATACAGATCTCTGAGTCCTTCTCTCGCCGAGCATGAGGGACGCGATATAAATTGCTGCTGCAGCCACACCGGTAGGTCCCTTACCAGAGGTCAGGTCGTTATCCCTGGCGGTCTTAAGTATGTCGTTTGCCTTCTTTTTGACCTCTCCGGAAAGCTTGAGCCTGCTGCAGAATCTGTTCACATAGTCCTCTGGCTTCGAGGGGAGAATGTTCAGCTTAAGATACCTGCTCATGATTCTGTAAGTCCTTCCGATCTCTTTCTTCTTAACCCTGGTAACGGAACCGATCTCGTCAAGGGTCCTTGGCACATTGGTAAGCCTGCATGCAGCGTATATGGAACCTGCAACAACTCCCTCAATGCTTCTTCCCCTGATCATGTTCTGCTTCACTGCCTTCCTGTAGATAACTGCCGCACTTTCCCTGACATCGTTGGGTATGCTGAGGTTTGACGCCATTCTCTCCAGTTCCTGCAGGGCCTGGGACAAGTTTCTTTCAGCCGCGTTTGAAACCTTGATTCTCTTCTGCCACTTTCTAAGCCTGTAAAGCTGAGCACGGTTCCTGGTCGGTATAGACTTGCCGTACGAATCCTTGTTCTTCCATGAAATATCCGTTGAAAGACCCTTGTCATGTATGGTGAACGTCATCGGAGATCCAGTCCTCGATCTAGACTCGTTCTGCTCGGAGTCAAAAGCGCGCCATTCCGGCCCCTGGTCAATATAATTCTCGTCCACTACGATCCCGCAGTTGTTACATATGAGTTCTCCTCTCTCGTAGTCTCTTATAAGTTGTGTCGATCCACACTCCGGACACTTTGTTATCTCTTCTACAGTCCCCTTCCCTCTCTTCTCACTTTTACTATCTCCACTTAGCATCTGATTGTCACCTCTTTACCCTCGAAGTTTGGCACCCTGAGTTTAACCAGTGCAAATGGACCGTTTCCAGGCCCCATCACCCTGACAACCCTTCCTATTTCCTTGCCGTCTGATGTCGAAACACGCGCATTCATCTTAACGCAATCTGCCAGTCTGACGATCAACTCGTCCCCCTTCCTCTCAATCACTTCACAGTTTTCATTATTCAAGCATGTATAATCGAACAAATGTTTATAAACATTTCGTAAGATTATTAATAAATTTTCTAGGTTATATTTAAAGGTTGGTGTATCAATAATGCTCACAGAGTCCCTATTTCCAATAGTTATTGATAGTTATTCTAAAAAGGACTACCTGAGTAAAAGGTTTAATACCTGCAAAGATGTAGAATATACTTATCAAATGTTGTAGGTGCATTGATGAAAACTGAAGTGAGGGATTCCCCTGCTAAGAGGTGCCAGGAATGCAGTTCCGAGCATCTCGTGAGAGATTATGAGAGAGGCGAGGTTCTTTGTAAGGATTGCGGCATGGTGCTGGAGGACTCACTCATTGATCAGGGTCCGGAGTGGAGATCATTTGACTCAGAACAGGATGAGAGGAGAGCCAGAACAGGTTCCCCGATGACATTCCTCAGTCATGACAAGGGACTTGCAACCGAAATCTCATGGTCCAACAAAGACTATTACGGGAAGAGAATTCCTCATAAGAACAGGGCACAGATATACAGGGTCAGGAAGTGGCACCAGAGGATCAGGGTGAGCAACGCCGCAGAGAGAAACCTTTCACTTGCGCTCCAGATGCTCAACGACAACGGTGTTAAGCTTGGGATACCAAAAGATATCAAGGAAACAGCTGCCCTCATTTACAGAAGAGCAGTTGAAAAGAACCTGATCAGGGGAAGGAGCATAGAGAGCATAGTATGTGCATCAGTTTATGCTGCATGCAGAATGGTAAACCTGCCAAGAACCCTTGACGAGATATCAAAAGCCTCAGAGGTTAACAAGAAGAAGATAGGCAAATCATACCGGCATCTTGCCAAGGAACTCAGCCTTAACCTGAAACCGACTACCCCATACTCCTATGTGGCTCAGTTTTGCAATAAACTTGACCTGGATAAGCAGGCCATAGTCATGAGCGAGGACATTGTGAGGAAGTCAATAGAGGCCGGGATCGCTTCTGGAAAGGGTCCAACCGGCGTGGCTGCCGCCTCAATATACATTGCTTCAGTGCTCGTAGGGAAACCAAGAACACAGAAAGAAGTGGCAAGGGTATCCGGCGTTACAGAAGTCACAATCAGGAACAGGTACAAGGAGATTACAAAGCATCTGGGCATTCCAGGGCTTGAGTAGATGCGGATCGACGTCATCGATAACGGCGGCCAGTGGACGCACAAGGAATGGAGGGTGCTGAAGAACCTCGGCATCCAGTCTGATATACAGCCAAACACGATCTCTCCGTCAGCGTTGAAAGACAATGACGGACTGGTTCTTTCAGGGGGGGCACCAAGCATTGTTGACGAACTGGAGAAACTCGGAAATATATCCGGGATGATGGATGAGAATCCAATTCCGGTTTTAGGCATCTGCGTGGGTGCACAATTCATCGCTCTCAAATTTGGCGGAAAGGTTGGACCTGGATCCGTGCCAGAGTACGGAAAAACGAGAGTGAGGTTCTCAGATCTCCGTGGGGTATTTTCTGGCATCCCTGCAGAGATTACTGCATGGGAGAATCACAACGATGAAATCAAGGAACTGTCAGACGAATTCGTTCTTGCAGGATCATCGGAGACCTGTCGTATCCAGGCGTTCTACCACAAAACAAAACCTTATTTTGGAGTGCAGTTTCATCCAGAAGTAAGGAACACAGAATTCGGCGAGCAAATATTCAAGAACTTCGTCGAGGTCTGTAAGAAATAAGGTGGTGTAACAGATGCTCTCTCAAGCTTCGAACCTGATTGGACTCTCGGTATACACGAGCAATGGAATCGGGGTTGGAAAGGTGACAGACCTGATACTTGATTTTGATCGAACGTCAATTTACGGGCTTTACATAGAACATACCAACCCGGACCTAGTGGAGAACGGAGTTGCAATATCGGTTCCTTACAGGATTGTTAAATCGATAGGAGAGATCGTTCTTTTAAGGGTATTTCCGCCATTCGTAAAAGTTAACCGTGAAACCTTCTGATATTGCCTAGTAAACGATCAGTTGTGAAGGAATAACCCGTATCCGTCGCTAAGATTCACGTAGCCGTATCTTTCAAACTGGCTTATGCCTCTCACTTCCGATCTCAGCGGTTCGATCCTTCCCCGATCGACGGTGCCATCGGGTCTTAAGACCTCAAAATCTTCAGAATTTTCCGGGCACCACTGGACTATTTTCGTCTGCCTGGATGAGAAGGTCTGATCCTGCGAATAGGAGAATGAATCTCCCTTCCTGATGACATTATACAGATCTTTCAATCGGATTATTCCTCCATCAGGCACAGATTCAAACTCCTTCCTGGGAATGAATATCTCCGGATCTTTTCCAATCTGGTACTTCCTCATACCCATTTCCTTCCTCTCCGGATGGAAAGGGATACTGGATACCGTCGGCTTGGCATCCGTAATTCTTATCTTCACAGGGTCTGTAACAAAAAACAGTCTCTTTGCATCTTTGTCCACGTTTTCCCTGTTCATGGAATTGAAAATTTCCCATGAGAATGTTGCATTCTGAGCCCTGAGACCACTCTCGATCCAGTATCTCCTGAAGGTCTCCGGCGAATAACCTCTCCGCTTCATCGCCATTATTGTGTGAAGCTTCACATCATCCCATCCCCTGTACTCCCTGGATAATATTCCCTTCCTGATTACAGAAGTCTTCATGATTACGTCGGGGATGGAAATAAATCCATAGTGGAAATATTCCGGGACCTTCCAGTTGTTATACTGGAAGATATACGACTGTTTCTCCGTATTGCTGATGTGGTCAGTCCCTCTTATCACGTGCGTGAGTCCGAGAAGGTGATCGTCCACTGCTACCGAGAAATTCATCGTAGGATACAGATGGATCTTATCTCCAATCATCGGATGGACTGCGGCACTCATCCTGAATGCGATCCAGTCCCGTATTGAAGGATTAGGGTGCGCGATATCCGTCTTCATGACAGCCACTGCAGAGCCTTTATTGTACTCTCCATCGATCATTTTCCGGAATCTTGAAGCATTTTCGGCAGGATCAGATTCTCTGTGGGGACATGCTATCCCTTCCTGTCTTGTCTTTCGGAATTTCTCCTGGTCACAATGGCAGACATACATGTGACCATTTTCCAGCAAGGTAAGGGCTTGCTTGTAATATATTTCCATCCTGCTGCTCTGGATTATCGTCTTGGTTATCCCAACTCCAAGCCATTCAAGATCCCGCGGAATCTGCTCATAGGCAAATGGGTCGATGTTCGCAGGATTAGTATCCTCAAGCCTGAGGATGAGTTCACCTCCGTATCTCTTCACGTACTCATCATTGAGTATAGCCATACGGGAATGACCAATATGCAGAGGACCAGACGGCGAAGGGGCAAGCCTCATCACAACTTTTCCTTTCACGTTTGCGAGATCCGGAAGCCTGTGCTCCTGGACCTTCTTTTCCTTCTGGAGCACGTCCGGAAAACTGCTCTCTATTTCGCTGACGATCTGATCAATACTGAGCGAGTTAACTCTGGAGACCTCCCGCTCAACTATTGGGATGATCTCCCTGGCCCTTGACCTGAGTGCCGGATTCTCTCCAAGGGTCTTGGACACAACCGACTTGATCTCGGCCTTCCCCTGATGTTCAAATGCGTTTCTCAGGGCATTTTTTCTGATATTTTCCTCAATCTCCATCATGCATCTATTCCTATGGTAGATTGCATCTCTTCCTTCAACCGATCCAGTCCATCGCCGGTCATCGTCGAGATGGCGAGTTCCTCTCTCTTCCCCGTGTCCATATCAATCTTGGTCTGTACCCTTATGACAAATTTTCCGGTTTCCTTTACGACTTCATTATAGAGTGCTTCCTGGCTCTCATCAGAATAGCCTGAAGTACCGGTATGATCGAACAGGAAAATGATCTTGCCATCAATCCTGTTAAGGGCTGAAATGGCTTTTCTTTCCATCTCGTTCCTCTCAAGCATGGGCCTGTCCAGCACTCCCGGCGTATCTATTATCTGAATGCGCTGGAGTCCCAGCATGAGATAACCTATGCTGATGTTCTGCGTGGTGAAAGGAAACGCTGCAACTCTTGGCCTGGCAGTGGAGAGGGCAGTGACCAGGGAACTCTTCCCGACATTCGGCATACCCGCGATAAGGAACGTTGGAATATCGGCATTAATTTCCGGAATCCTCTTCATGTGATCCCTGCACTTTGAGAGCAGGTCTAGCTCCTCGGACAGATCCTCAATTATGGAGACAAACCTGCCATAGAATTGCCTCACTACGGCATTCATCTTGGACGCGTCATCCTTGCTCTTCAGGTTCTTGATGGCTTTCCCCGCAAGTTCCACAATCTTGCGGTATGACCACTGGACCTTCCCCAAGCTCATCTTGTAGGCGTCGACATCAAAGGCCATGTCAAGCATGTCAAGGTAGAAAGGATGAAGATGATCAGTGGACGGAAACTTCTTAACGAGTTTTTTCAGGTGGGATACGGCTATGCTCTCAACGGTCGAAACCTTGTCTATGCACTGGGTCTTGACCTGCATTAACCAGTTTCTTTCCTCCGGCAACTCTATTTTCGATGCTTTTGAGAAGCATTTGTCTATTATCTCCTTCGGAGTGAGTACCGTCGGAATATTGTTGAACACGTCTCCCCATCCCCGGCCTGCTATTTACCTTTCTATTTCTCTTCTTTGCTGGCGTCCTCAACCTTTTTCTGCATTTCAGGGGACATCTCAAAAATATTGTGAGCGTATTTCGTATGGATCCTTATCCTCGGCAGTAGGTCCTTCTTCAACTGGGCCTTAAACTCGAAACTGCAGTCGTATCCGATATCCTTGCATTTGAACGTGTATGCCATACTGATCGTCCCACTATCAACTTAAGATATAATAATGTCATTTCTCTGAAATCTGGAGTAACCGAACAATATTTTCCCGAAAATCCCTTTAACCCGTACTCAATGTTCGTCTGTGATAACAGAGGATCACAGAAATATTTCCTGCGGTGGCGATCCTTTCAATTATCTGAGGAGCGTGCTGAAGGGCCTCTCTATCCAGCTGGATCAGGGACAGGACGCGACGGTGCTCCTTCTGAAAGAGAAATTTCCATATGACAAAGCCTTCTTTGAGTCCATGAGTGGAGTCATGAAACTGAAGCTTGTAGAAATGCAGACTGACGGCGTCGAAATTTCCCTTCACCTCAGAAAACAGCACAATTAATGAAGAACCTTATTAGATAATTTGCATACAGTCTTAGGTTAGGTACAGGGTTAAAATGGAGGATTACAACGCTTCCCAGATTCAGATAATGGAGGGACTCAAGGCAGTCAGGAAAGTTCCAGGAATGTATATCGGTTCTACCGATGAAAGGGGACTTCACCACTTAGTTTACGAAGTTGTTGACAACAGTATTGACGAATCGGTCGCAGGTTACTGTTCTAACGTTTCTGTCCTGATAGAGAAGAGCGGTTACATAACCATAGAGGACAACGGAAGGGGAATACCTACAGACATCCATCCAAAGTATAACAGGCCGGGACTGGAGATTGTCCTTACAGAACTGCACAGCGGAGCCAAGTTTGACAAGAAGGTCTACAAGATTACCGGCGGTCTTCACGGCGTCGGAGTACACGTGGTAAACGCGCTCTCGGAGGAACTCCAGGCGGTAGTGAAGAAGGGTGATTCGCTTCATTATGAGATATTCCGGAAGGGGCTTCCCGCATCTTCCCTGATGAAAATATCATCCGAATCGCTTCCAGAGTCTGCTGACCTGAACGGGCTCAAGATCAGGCTGGAACCTTCACACGGCCTGATAATCAGATTCAAGCCGGATCCGGAGATATTTCCGGACACCACCATTAATTACAGGACTATCCTTGCAAGGATGAGGGAACTTGCTTTCCTGAACCCTCAGATAACCATACAGATGGAAAGTGAAATAGACGGGAAGCAGGAAACGCTCCATTATGATGGAGGGATGGTTGAATTTGTCAAATATCTCGGGGAAGGGTTTTCGCACGTAATGAAGGAGCCGATATACCACAAGGGAGAGGCACAAGACATGCTGGTGGAATTCTCGCTCCAGTATACAACGTCCACCTCAGAGGTCATGCAGAGCTATGTGAACAACATAAGCACTATTGACGGAGGAACACACGTTTCAGGGTTCAGGATAGGTCTCTCCCGGGCCATCCAGGATTACGCTAGATCAAAAGAACTGGACAAGAGAGTAGAATCAATTTCCGGAGAAGATGTGAGGGAGGGTCTTGTCGCGGTTCTGCACGTAAAGATGCACGATCCGCAGTTTGAAGGACAGACCAAGGGAAAACTCGGAAACAGCATGGCAAGAGGAGCCGTCCAGTCTGTCACAGAATCGTATATGAAGGCATTCCTTGAGTCGTTTCCAAATGTAGCCGATCAGATAATAAAGAGAGTAGTTGCTGCCGCGGAGGCTAGGGAGGCTTCCAGGAAGGCGCGCGACCTGATACGGAGGAAATCTGCCCTCGATTCATCCGGGCTTCCAGGGAAACTGGCCGACTGTTCATCCAGCAACCCTGCAGAGACAGAACTGTTCATAGTTGAGGGAAATTCCGCCGGAGGCACTGCAAAGCAGGCAAGGAACAGGAGTTTCCAGGCAATTCTTCCGCTGAGGGGAAAGATTCTCAACGTGGAAAAGGCAAACGACCTTAAGTCACTGTCGAACCAGGAGATCAGGAACCTCATAACGGCAATTGGTACCAATGTAAAAGAGAATCTTGATCTTTCGAAGATAAGGTACGGAAAGATCGTAATAATGACCGATGCGGATGAGGACGGTGCCCATATTCGAACGCTCCTCCTCACATTCTTCTACAGATACGCGAAGGAACTCATAACCAACGGTAACATGTTCTTTGCCCAACCTCCTTTCTTCAGGGTACAGAAGGGAGACAAGGTCAGGTACGTCTATTCAGAAAGCGAAAAAGACAGGGCAGTCAAGGAACTTGGAGAGAAGGCAGTTGTCCAGAGATTCAAGGGACTTGGAGAAATGAATCCCGTACAACTCTGGGATACCACAATGAACCCGGAAACGAGGAAGCTGGTCGAGGTCTCAATCGATGACGCGGCCGAGGCGGAACGTTTATTCTCGATACTTATGGGCGATCGGGTGGAACCAAGAAGACAATTCATAGAGGAAAATGCGGGAGAGTCAATTAACATTGACCTGTGAGGCTGGCTAAATGCAGAAAAAATCAATTGAAGAAGAGATCAGGAAATCGTACCTCGAATACGCAATGAGCGTGATCGTGAACAGGGCGATCCCGGACGCCAGAGACGGTATGAAACCAGTTCAGAGAAGAATTATCTACGCAATGAACGAACTGTCGCTGTCGCACAACAAGCCCTACAAGAAATCTGCAAGGATCGTCGGAGAGACCATGGGAAAATACCACCCCCATGGGGACACTGCAATCTACGACGCAATGGCAAGGATGGCCCAGCCCTTCTCCCTCAGGTACCCGCTGGTTGACGGGCAGGGAAATTTCGGTTCCATAGATGGCGATGAGCCGGCAGCGATGAGATACACTGAGGCAAGACTGAGTGAAATCTCCGGTGAAATCCTGGAAGACATAGACAAGAATACTGTACCTTCAAGGCTAAACTTTGACGGTTCACTGTCAGAACCGGAGTATTTTCCTTCAAAGGTTCCGCAACTGCTGCTCAACGGTTCGTCGGGCATCGCAGTTGGAATGGCCACTAACCTTGTTCCTCACAATCTAGCGGAGGTGTGCCAAGCTATAAAGTTCCAGGTTGACAACCCGGACTGCACTCTCAAGGACCTGATGAAATTCGTTCAGGGCCCGGATTTTCCTGGCGGGGCCAGTGTGTTCTACACGGACGGTCTCCTGGAGGCCTATGAAACCGGACGCGGGAAGATAACTGCTATAGCAGACCTTGACACGGATACCGAGAAGAGAATCATAATCACGAGCATCCCATACGGCGTGAACAAGTCATCGCTGGTCGAGAAGATCGCGGCTCTTGTCCGGGATGAAATCATTGCCGGAATAACAGACATCAGGGATGAGAGTGACAGAACAGGCATACGAATTGTACTGAAGATCAGGGACGAATCTGCCAAGCCGCTGATCGTTAACCAGTTGCTGCAGCATACTGAGCTGGAGACCACCATCGGGATCATCAATCTCGTTCTTATCGATAACAAGCCAGTTACCCTTGGCCTCAAGGGCCTCATAAAGAGTTTCATAGACCACAGGCTCTCAGTGATACTGAAAAGATCACAGTATGATCTTGACAGCAACCTGAAGAAGGAGCATACCCTGACCGGGATACACAAGGCCATATCGAATATAGATGAGGTAATTAAGGCAATACGAAAGGCAAAGGACACGGATTCCGCCAGATCCGCCCTGATGAATTTGCTGGAAATCACGGAGGAACAGGCAAACGCAGTCCTCGACATCCGTCTCCAGAGGCTTACTTCACTTGAAAGGGAAAAACTTGAAGCCGATATAGCAAAAATAAAGGAGGAGATCATCCGGCTCAGGAAGATTGTGGAGAGCGATACAGAAAGAAGAACAATCCTCAAGCAGGAAATGGATGACCTCATAAAGAAATACGGTGACGAAAGAAGGACGAAGATCATCTACCGGGAAGTAATGAGAAGGACTGACGAGGAACTGATACCAAATGAGGAGTGCCTCGTAATTCTCAGCGAGCAGGGATTCCTAAAGCGAGTCCTGCTTGAGGAGTACAGATCTCAGAAACGCGGTGGAAAAGGAGTAGCAGCCACTGCCTGGAAGGATGACGTGATCAGGTCGATGGTCGCTGTCCAGTCGCATGATGCCCTGTTATTCTTCACCAACAGGGGAAGAGTGATCAGGAAGAAGGCATACGAGATCGAAAAGAGATCAAGGACGGCAAATGGGGTAGTGGGAAATGCGATACTTCCTCTCGCGGAATCTGAAAACGTGAGACAGATAATGAAGATCCCGGAAAATGAGGGTACCACTGTCATGATAGTTACGAGGATGGGATATATCAAGAAGGTAGCTTCATCAGAACTTCTCGGAATGAGGGAATCAGGATTCCGGATAATAACACTTCAGGGGGACGATGAGGTAGTATCGGTGGATGAAGTGGATAGAGCCAGTAGTAAGATATTCGTTCTTTCCAGCTCAGGAAGAGGGGCTCTCTTCTCTCCCGTGCACGTAAGGGAAATGGGACGAGGTGCCAGGGGGGTTCGAGCAATGAAACTCGGTGAGAAGGACTATGTATTAACGGCATTCCTTATCGAAGAGGATCAGAGGATACTGTCGATCAGCACCAGGGGGATTGGAAAGAGAACGTCACTCGACGGCTTCCCGGAGCACAGGAGAGGAGTGAAGGGGAATCTCGTATTCAAGCATACTGAGAGAACTGGACAAATAGCGGCCTGTGTTCCAGTGAGGGATGATGACGAGATAGTCATTGTTTCCAGAGGGCAGAAGTCCATACGGATAAAGGCTGGAGACATAAATATACAGTCAAGGGTGACTTCAGGTGTGAGATTGATGAACATTGACGCGGATGACGAGGTAATACAGGTTTCAAAACTGCTTCCTCATGGAGTGGCATAAATAATATACAGGACTCGATTGTAGATCGTTTTAAATATGTTCATCAACGAACTCAACTCAATTCTCAGCATGCAGTGCGTGATAGAATTGCGCGATGGCAACACCATTGAAGAGTTCTCCAGGAAATTCAACATTCCGTTGCTTGGCGTTTTCAGGGCGAAGGGAGATAGGGATACCCTCACTTACTTCCTGCCGACGGATATCAGTGAGAGTCGTGAAGCGAGGGTATTTATCGACATGTTCAAGGGCAGGAGGGAAGACGGCATGTGGACCTTTTACGCGGATTCACGGGGATTTCCGAGCATTTCATACGTAAGGCAGATACATGACATCCCATCGGTAGTCCTGGATGGGCTGATACTAGCCGACGGTTCGCACATTCTGTTATTCAGGTTTCACACCAGCAGGATGAATGCGGTATCAGACCTCCTTATTTCCATCATCTCAAAGGATCGCAGAGTTAAGCTGTTATACTACGGAAAGACGGGAGGATTCACAAATTTATTGGACAGGTATTCGCAGAAGTTTCCCCTCACTGTTGTTAAACTGAAGTACAGCTCCACAGAACCACAGGGAAATGCCTATCCGTATTACCTGGAGACAAAGTTCCACTCGTTGCCGTCTTTGTCAAGATCTATAATATATCTCAAGAAAGGTGACCAGATCACGAACGGGGATAAAGTGATCAAATGCACGGAACTGGAGTTTGAGGAGCACAACGAACTTCTGGAAACCTTGCTGACCGATGGGGAGAATGTTCCGGTGTGCACCATTAGCAGGATCAGGAAAATTTTCAATGGGGAAACGGAACTGGAAATAATCATTCCCGACTCATTCAAGAAGATGTTGCTGAGAAGGATTCACCAGGCGACCAAACGCTTCAGTGACATGGACATCTCGCTTCAGTCAGTCAGCAGGTTCTTACCTTCACCAGAAACGACATAAACCGCTTCATGGCTCTCTCACTTTAACCCCCCACCGCGATAGTACGGCAGTAAAATAATATAAAGCAATACTGGTATGTCCAACGACATGCTCCAGAGGATGAACAAAACCATTCTTGATGTGATGTCAACAGTTTCAGTGTCATGGTCTTCTGACCTCTTCAGGCTCGCCAGACTATTGCACTTCAGGGTACCGTGCATTTTCGTGATCTCTAATCCCGCACAGATTTTCTTTGTGATACCAGAGAATCTGTCCGGAAAGAGGGAGGCGAGAATCCTCATGGATGCCATGGAAGGAAAGGAATCCCCCAACCACTGGACCGGCCATTCCACCCTGAATGACCCGGATGTAAACGGATTGCTGAACATATTGTGCGATATTCCGTCTGTTGCAATTGACGGGGCATACCTTGAGAACAACAGCATAAAGTTGAGAATGAGGATGAATAGCGCATATGCCGGTAAATTTGCATCGTTGGTTATCGAGGCCGTCTCAAGAGGAGTTCAGGTGGAGATAGAGAGCCTCGAGCCCTCCAAGAGCTCATTTGACACTCAGGATTTCATGGAGACGATCATACCTCTCTCAGTGATTCATTACCGCATGAATGTGCCGAGCACAATGAATACAATGGAAAGAAACCCTATGATGTTTCCGTGGGAAAGGGTGAGGAAGTACCTGTCCCTTGACGATAATCTCAGATCTATCTACTATGTGCCTGAATCGGTGAAACCAATAATCGATGAGGAAATTCTTGAAGTTATACCGGGAAAACTCTATGAGACAACGACAAGGAATCCATTTTTCAGGCTTATAGAAAAGAGAATGGCAGAGGATCACACCCTCGTGGCGAATTATTACATGGGTTACAACGGAATACATATGTTTGTGGAAGTTGTTCTTCCCAGCATTTTTGTGAACAATTATATAAGGTTCATATCGGAAGCATCAAGGGAGTTTCCTGAGTGGCACCCGGAAATATTTGGCGTGAAAACATACCGGGATGCAAGGGATTCTCCGTATGCCTGGAATAGCGTTGTCCAGAAGGAGTGAGGATTCTACACTCATTGAGTATCTTGTGCGGAACCTGTAATATGAGACACTTTTACATTTTTTTTACGAACCGGGTTGTTAATATTTCTCCCTTGATCTGAGGTTCGATGAATTATATGTCACAGGAATCTGAATTGAACGGATTAAGGAATACCAGGAACTGTGAAAGAGCGTCAATATCCAGGATCGTCGCAGTGGGCTGTTTCCATTCGGAAAATTCTTTCCGGATAATGGGGGTGGCTCAGTGAAAGCGAGAGACGCTAAAATTTCCTTGAGATGTACATCGGAAGTGAAAGAGAGGCTGCAGAAAAAGGCAGAAACCAATGGTCTTACTCTCTCGGAATTCCTTGTTTCTGCCGGCCTGCAGATCAGGTTTGCGTTCACTGAGTGATTTCGGTGCGGACACACGTCTGGGTCATGCGAGAGAAAGTCTTCGGGGATCATCTGGTGCACCCCCGAAGATATTTGACGCCTCGAACGGGAGGTAAAACGATAATCCATATCCCCCACCTTAGTATTAACATCGTGATATCAGTTTATGGTATTCCTGAAAGCAACCCTGGCGTATGAGAAGGAAATGCTGGCGAAATAGAAAATTCCTGAGGCTGCAAAGAAGGCGATCAGTGATTTTGTCGATGATCTGCAACTTCAGGATATATCCGAGATAAGGCGACTGAACTATGTCCAGCGGCTCAGGGTTGCTGCAAGATGGATCCCTGAAGCATTCCTTAACCCGACGAAGGAAGATCTGAAGACGATAAGGCGCAACCTTGCCAATGGATACAGCGAATGGACCGTTGTAACATACCTGAAGATGCTCAAGAAGTTTTACAGGTCCACTCTTCCAAGGGAGAGATTCGAAGAACTGTTCAGGGACGTGAGGATAAATCCGCGTCCCAATGGCCGGATAAAGCCGGATTCAATGATAACACAGGATGAGGTCAGGCGCATGATTGATTCCGCCACGAATGCCAGGGACAGGGCCCTGATTTCGAAGCTCTATGATTCAGGATGCAGGATCGGGGAGATTGCAACCCTCAGGATCCGTGACGTTGGCTTCGATAACTATGGAGCAGTGCTGAAGGTTACAGGAAAGACAGGATTCCGCAATGTGAGGATCATAGGCGACAGCGTGCCTTACATGAGGGCATGGCTTGACAACCATCCAGAGAGGAATAATCTGGACGCTCCCGTATTCGTGAACATTTCGGATGCGATAAGGGGAAAGGCCATGATCTATGACGACCTGCGGTAGGCGATAAGGAAGGCAGCCAGGAGGGCAGAGATAAAGAGACGCATATATCCGCACCTGTTCAGGCACACAAGGGCCACGATACTGGCCAGCAAGAAGATCGGAAACGCCCCTCTTGAGAATCAGATGGGATGGATACTCGGGTCAAGGCAGACCAGAACTTATGTTCACATATCAGGGAAAGACCAGGATGAAGCTGTCCTTGTGGCTTATGGCATCAACCCAATGGAGGATGCCAGTGACATGGACGCAAGACCGAAACCATGCCCCCGGTGCAGTGAACTCAATCCTTCGGATGCTTCATACTGCCGTAAGTGCTGGATGCCCTTCGACATCAAGCTTGCACTGAAACAGGAAGAGGAGGAGAAGGCCATGATCAGTGTTCTCAGCAGTTCACCGGCCATAGACCCTCTCACAAGGAACATGCTGAATAACGTCCCGGAAGATCTTAAGCTGAGGTTCCTTGAACCGGTGCTGAAAAGCATATCCGAATCATCGGAGCTTACCAGAAGAGTGAGAGAGGAATTCAACAGGAAGCAATCCTGAATTCAGAGGAGGCCAACAAATTCTTCCACAGTGAGACCAGCTTGCCTGATTATCCCTCTCAGAGTTCCAGGCTTCAGTTCTCTGTGATTGGGGACTGAAACCGTAAGGGTAGATTTCCCTTCACAGCGCATGATAATGTGGCTGCCAGTTTGGTGATCGACCAGGAACCCCACTCTGGACAACGCCTTCGCAACTTTCTTGCCTGAAAGAACAGGGAGTTTAGGCATCTATGGGTACTTCCACAGACGTTTCTGCCGGTATTGGATCCCCATGTTTTCTCAGGCTCGCTATGTATCCGGCTATTGCATCCCTGATATTCTCTATGGCTTCATCCATGGTATCGCCCTCGGATATGCATCCCGGAAGCGCCGGTACGGTAACTGTATATCCCCCCTCCTTCTGGGGCTCCAGGATAACGGTATATTTCATGATGCGAAAATGTAATACACAGGCTTAATCTTTTGCCGGCCGGGTTAAACCGGTACCGAATGCCGTCCCTGAACCCTCCGCTTCCATTTGTCCACTGACATGGATCTCTGGCACTTCGGGCAGTGGACGTACTTTCGAAGGAATCCGTTAGGGCTGGAATAGGACCATACGTGTTTGCATCCTAGACACTGCCTGAGGATCTCGTCGTCTTCCGTCATGGGGTTCAGTCCGTCGATCATCGCGATGATTGATTCTTCGAATATTGCATCAAACGCTTTCGGGACCATAACCCCAAGGCAGGTCGTCGTTGCATCAAGGAATCCCTGCGGAAACTCCTCCCAGTATCTCTTTTTCTTGACTTCGAACATTTCTCTTGGTGGCCGGGAGAGGCTGCGAGATATCGCTCGGTCAGATACCGAATGGCTTCAGCGTATGACTTGGCGTGGATCACAGCCTTTATTTTACTGAGTTTCTCGAACGTTGCTGATTGGACTATTAACCCGGGTGAAGCCATATATTCTGTATAGTTCTCTAAAATATATATCGTTGTCTATTTATGTTGAATCAATATAGAAATGACTGAGAAGTAATAGTATGTGTTGAATATATCGTTTTGGGACTATCCACATGCAGGTGTGGCAGCAGTGAATGGAGGATTTTCTTCTCTTTTTTCCGCGGATTCTAGGGCAGTTTCCCCCGGTTTTGATATAATTTGTCAAGATTGTGCATTGGATAGACACTCCCAATGGAGGTTATGATTTTGCGAAAATCAATGTTGACAGAGAAGGCTTGTTTTCGACCCTTTAAGGTGTAATATTATGACCTTAAGAGATAGTTTCTTTCAATGCCGAACGAATTTGAGGCCCTCCTGCTATCTGTGGCAGGAAAGAGGAACCCATAGACCTGGATGGATCTATGGGGACGAGGGGATCATGTGCAGCAATGCGCTCAGCAACGACGGATCGAAAACGAGAAGCAGCACAAATGCCCCGATCGCTAGAATTAAGATTTCCATGAACAGTTTTTATCACCTCCTCTCTGCGTGGCAGACACAAGCGCAAAAGATACGGTTGTTGGATTCCCGGTGTTTTGATTCTCCAGGACACTTCGCATGATTGCCTCTGAAGCAATGAAAGAGCAGGAGCCTGTCGGTCCTGGAATCTTAGAATAATATATTCAGGGATCGCCTATAAGGTTGCGTATTCGCTCGCTGACTTCGCGATGATCACCTGGGAACCCTTCACGTCCAGCAGTAAGAAATGCTGTCCTGACAAGCTTCCCGGATTCCGTCTTTCCGTTCAGCAGGGATATGCTAACGTTCTTTCCCTCCAGTCCTGCGTTCAGCGTATCTGGATTGGTATAGTTCCTTGTTTCACGTGATTACTCCACGCTTCCTCGTGGCCTGTCTCCGAACCTTTCAACCTCCTTTTCATCTATGTCCATGCTCTTTTCACCTCCCCGGAGAGATAAGGCCCTCTCCGTGGCCGTCCAGTGAATCTGTGT
Source organism: Thermoplasmata archaeon (assembly GCA_021803655.1). Classification (GTDB taxonomy): domain Archaea; phylum Thermoplasmatota; class Thermoplasmata; order Thermoplasmatales; family Thermoplasmataceae; genus JAMDBT01. The sequence goes on along the minus strand of JAJZLK010000040.1, from coordinate 23,073 downwards.
ACAGTGGCGTATCAATGTCAGGAGATTTGCAAGTTAAATAGCGCCGGACCTGTTTGCCTTTAACAAATTAAGTATCCTAGCTCCCGTCCCCTTGCCGACTCGCTCCCTGTCGAGGATGAATAGGACCCTGCGAACGGGCAGATCTGGAAAGAATGTGTACGCAAAATATGACAGGATCATCGGGATGTCGGGCTCATAATGCGTGGAATAAAGGTAATTTTGAAACATCGGCGTGTCGTATAGTGTTACGTACTGCTCTAGCAGACGTGCAATGACCTGATAGGTAAAAAATAAATCAGGAATGAACGGCTCCAGCCTGCGTGTAGCGGGTTAAGAAGGCCGTTTTTGAATGGAATGTGGGTTGGCGGGTTCATCTTGTCATGCGCCGTGTAAGTGATGCGCCTGATCATGTTCAATGTATCATTAATATCGTTCGTAGATGGTCCTCAGTCCAGTGCCGCGCTAAGGACAGATAATGCTTAACAATTGAAGTCTAGAATCCCTGATAGGTGCTGTAGATTACCTCTTGAAATTGCCTGAGTTTCGGAGAGCTTTCTTCTCGGCTTTTGTTGAGTGCTATATTTCACCTTTTGGCGACATACCTATCGTTCACGCTCCCAGCCCCTCTCGAGAATTTACTCTTGGTATATTTGCGAAGGTGGAAGAGGGCCTTTCGCGCGAAGTAAGAATAGTTCCCGATGAGATGGTCAAGATTGCACGCAAGCACCGGGAGCTTACGACGAGATTCCTGCTCGGCTACATTGTATTTGCACGCATGATGTCCTATAATACTGATAACATTCACAAAGGCCTGACTAATTTCTCCCTGTCGCTTCATAGCGATTCCGACATCGAGAACTTCCTGCAATTCCCGGATCTGTCTCCCGGTATTGCCCACGAGTTGGTCGTGGATATTGTTTCATCAGTCGATCATCCGGGAGAAATGAGTATTCTTGGTTCGGTAACACTTCCAGTAGAATACCGTCTCGCTGAGATAAAGAGCTGGATTTATGTTACCCTGTTGCTCCCCGCGGACGAACTCCACGAACATGTTAGCGAGACGTTGGACACTCTGGAGAGGACTGTGGTTATTTCCCATTTGCTGAAGGATTTTGACTCTAAGGAGATTTGTAAAGCCGTCATAGAAGAATTGAAAAAGAAACACTCTGATTCATCGATATGATCACAGGGTTATTTTTATGCCGTCATTAATATATTCAAGAAACCGGTCCCTGAGTATATAAAGATGAGTCAGAAAAAGAGGCTTCATGACCTTCTCTCTGTGTCAGGGATACGGATTATTATAAAAACGCCCCGAACGGGATTTGGACCCGTGTCACGGGCTCGACAGGCCCGTATGATAGGCCGCTACACTATCGGGGCCTTCGACGGTTATTTGGAGACTTTATATAAAATTATCAACTCTCACCGGATTGTTGCATGACTCAGTCAGGGACTTTTATGCAAGTCAGTAGTTCTTCAAGTCATGGAGTTTTACTATCTCCCAAAACAACTTCAGTTTTCTTTTTGGGCTTCTGCGTTAATATCTCACACGAATTGGTGGCAATTTCTACTTGGGTGAGCTAAATAAGTATCTCCGTTTCTTCTCCAGATTACAAATATTTCCTGAATATTTCACTCCTTTTCCGTAACCACTTGGTCGATTGCATTCCTCTCTGCTCAAACTACAAGAAAAACATTGACATTATCAGCAATCAGGGTGCTTGGGACATCTCTAAGCAATCCCTTAATACATAATCTCTGACTCTACAACAGATGCGTCTTTTCAGGTGAATCCCTTGATTTCATTGTCGCCTGTCAGATTGAAGGAATGCCGACAAAACCCATTGCTTCGGCAAAGTTCATACATCAGTGATGGCGCAATCTCCCAAGATCTGTGTAACCGGAAATAGAAAAAAAGGGAGGGGAGTTCAGGATTGTTCTTTCTTCCTGAACTTCCGGAAAATCCACGTTCCATTGTAGAACATGCTACCAAGGATTCCGACAATAACACCTGCAATTCCACCTATCCCAAGCCCCTGGTAGAGGGACATGGATGAGGATGCACCTGATGTCTGATGCGTGAAACTGACTGTCAGATTTCCGTTTGACCCGTTGAGTGTCACGTTTCCGGAGGACGGAGCTACAGTGTATCCGCTGACCGAACTCACATTGTAGGCGTACGTTCCGTTTGCTGCACTGAACCTTATAGTGGAGGTGTTGGAGGACTCCCTGACTCCATTGAATGTGACAGACCAGGAGGTTCCCTTAGGAAGACCTGAGTACGTGAATGTGACCGTGTAGAGGTATGGTTTAAACTTGACCTGGACTGAAGATGGAGATCCATCACTGAACACAAGCTTTCCAACGGTGTGATTGAAATATTCCTTGTCTGTCGTTGATATTGTGTATGAGTATGTGCCGTTGGTGAGGTGGAATGTTATTGTTGAGCCTGCTGAGGCGGATTGGGAGGCCTGTCCTGTCATGTTCACATACCATGTTGACCCGGATGGGAGGCCGGTTTCCGTGAAGGTGAACGTGTACTTGTAGACGCTGAAATTGACTGCCACAGCCAAGCTGGATCTATTCAGTGACAGCGTACCGGACCTCAGTGACTGGCTGAAGCCAGAAATGTGTGATATAGAATATGGCTCACTTACGTTCTGGGCTGCGTCCGGCGTGAATACTATCGTTGAACTGGTGGAGTCGATGGTTTGCGATCCGAGAGTCACAGACCATGCCGTTCCCGCGGGAAGACCGGATTCAGTGAAAGCAATGGTATATCCGATCCACGGGGAAGTCAGGGGAAGGAAGTCCATTTCGGAGCCGTTGACTCTGTATGGAGTTGAACCGATTCCGTTGCTACCCTTTCCCGTGTAGTTGCTCCAGTAGTTTCCCCCAGTTGGCAACGAGAGGTTCCATGAGACGAAGTTATTGTAGCTGAAGTCCGTCTTGATTTTGGACCCATTCAGGAAATTGTTATGATAAAACGAGAGATGCTGGGAATTCTGTATTACAAGCATATAGGTAGACCCGTTTGTCACAGTGTTATCATAGAACACCCCCCAGTAGGACTGGGAGGAGTGAATCGACTGGCCGGAGTTAGTAATGTTGTTTCCGAAGATAGAAAAGTTAATGCTGCTCAGCACTTGAAGGCCAGTCCCGTCGTTGAGGATAGTGTTGTCAAAGGCAGATATAGATCCAGTATTTATCAGGGATACTCCGTATGTCTCGTTCTGAACGCGGTTACCGTAAATCGTGGCGGGTGATGTGCTTCTGACGAGGATTCCGTCGTTTACCGAAACTGACGCATTCCCGTAGACGTTGTTATTGCGTATGATCGTTTCACCATAACAATATTGCGCGTAGATTCCGCATCCGAATGGTGACGAGGTGAAATTCGTGATGTCATTCGATGAAGTTATGGAGTTGTATACATATATCAAACGAATCCCACGAGCGGTGGAATTCGATATCGTATTGTCTGTTATGGTCACATTAGCTGAGTCGTAAACATATATTCCGTAAGAAGAATTGGTAACCTTGTTCCCGTACACACTGACATTTGTCCCCGAATCTGGTCCCACGTAGATACCATAATTTCCACCTGTAATCGTATTATCAAAGACGCTGACGTTATTTGCAATCGCATATTCAGCTGAGAACCCGTTAGATGCCTTCCCGTTCCCATTTATCTTAGAATGTTCCAGTGTCAAATCTGAACCGGTGTACAAATTGCTAATTCCTAAATTAACCCCGCAGGATGTAACGTTGAACGAATCGTTGTTCAAGAGGATCAGGTGAGTCGGGTTATCAATGCCGAAACCGGTAGCTGCTGTGATAATGGAATCATTCAGATATATTTCCGTGCCGTAACTTACCTGAACACCATACGCGCTTGCTACCATTTGGCTTTTCTGAATCGAAACTGAAGTGGAGTTCACTATGTAGACGCCAGAGGAAGAGTTCGTTAGATTCAGAAGTGAAAGTTCAACGGAGTAGGAGTTGATGATGATTATTGAAGTGCCACCGCGTCCATTTACAGTGAATCCCCCTCCGGAGAGAATCGAGTTGTTCCTCATATCAGTGATCGTTCCGCTGACGTTCTCCTTCAGCGTGTAGTTGTTGCCGACTGAGCCTATCGCGGTCAAATTGCTAACTGTCCCGTTTGAGTATATAGTTACGTTTCCCTTGTATACCGGGTTAGCGACAAGGGCCGGAATCTCGATCCCAGAATGCGTTATTTTGGCTTCGTGATTTCCAGACCCTACAGAGAATAGGGAGATCACAATCATGACAGAGGCCACTGCGATCAAAAATTTTTTGTACATTGGCAACCCCCTAGTTACAATTGTTTATAAATATTTTTATAAAAACAAACTCGTAAAATACACGGTGTTTCATTGTGGCTGGAAAGTAAGTTGAATGGTTTAATCTTCGAATCTATTGTGCCGGTTGCACTATTGAAGAGTATCGACGGGAATCCGGCAGGCTAACGAAATCGTAAAGCATAATTACCGGAATACATTGCGAGGAGACCTTGCCTGAGAACTGCGTCGAAACATCTTTGCTCCACAGGGAATATGCAAACAAAGACTTCTTTGGAAGAGTCAAGTCTACCGTTACTGCCCTCCATGAACTTGATATTTCGGTGAAGTACGGGGAACTCTTCGGAATCATAGGCCCGAACGGCGCTGGCAAGACCACTACCATAAAGATTCTTTCAACTCTCCTCCTTCCCACATCTGGCACAGCAAGAGTTCTTGGGATGGATGTTACAAGGGATCTTTACAGGATCAGGAAAAACATTGGAATCGTTTTCGGCGGAGAAAGGGGGCTGTACAACAGGGTGACCGGATTCCAGAACCTCATGTACTTTTCTGATCTTTACGGGGTACCTCCGTCTGTATCCAGAAAGAAGGTACCAGAACTGATCGAAATGGTCGGATTGACCGGCAGGGAGAACGACAAGGTGGAAAAGTATTCGAGGGGAATGAAGCAGAGGCTGCACATTGCAAGGGCACTTGTTCATGATCCGCCATTGCTCTTCCTCGATGAACCGACCATAGGACTTGATCCGGCAGGATCACGGGACATTAGGCAAATCATTAACGATCTCAAGAAGGCGGGGAAATCGATCATCCTCACCACTCATTACATGTTTGAGGCTGACGAACTCTGTGACAGGATTGCGGTGATCTCTAAAGGACGTCTTGTCGCACTGGACATGCCATCCGGTCTCAAGAAGCAGGTAAAAGACATAACACTGGCCGAAGTTCATGTGTATGGCGATGCAACTCCTCTTATCGAATCTCTCAAATCAATTGAAAACGTTTCCAGGGTCTTTTCTGACATGACGGGTGACAGGACTATCGTCAGGATACAGACTCCGGACGGTTCCGATGTACTTGAACAGGCGAAGTCTGCAGCGTCAAGGCTCAACCTGAAAATAATCGAATCTTCGGTAAAGGAACCAACCTTGGAGGATGCATATCTCAGAATGGTGGAAGAATGAGTTCCGGGGAAGTCAGCAGGGTCCAGGTTGTAAAGGCTTCGATGATCCTCACAGCAAGAAATTTCTTTGCCGACCCTCAATGGGTGATTCCAAGCATCATTGCCCCGTTTGTCTTTACACTCGTATCATTGTTCCTCTTTTCTCATGTTAACGGTCCGATACTCCTGTATGCCGTTCTTGGCGGAGGGATGATGGGTATGTGGGGCACAACCGTGTATGGTTCTGGAAGCTCCATCGGCTTTGACAGGTGGAATGGAACACTGGAGTGCACTCTTTCTGCCCCAACTCCCCTTATGTGGATAGTGCTTGGAAGGGTGATATGGAATACTCTTGAAGGATCGATTAACGCACTGTTCATCCTTGCCATCGGGTTCCTGTGGTTCAGGGTGGGAATCGGAATAGCCGACCCCGGACTATTTGCCATTTCAACCATAATCACCTTCCTTTCATTATCTGCCTTTGGCCTTCTTCTGGCAAACATAGTGGTGCTTAGCAGGAAGGGGGGGTTCCTCACAAACGGAATTGAGATACCGGTCTATATCGCGACCGGAACCATGTTCCCCATAGGGCTTCTACCGTTCTTTGTGCAGGGATTCTCATTCGCCCTTGGGCCAACTTGGGGAATCGATGCAATCAGGAAGGCAGCCATAGCGGGTTACACTGGACTTCCAGTCTCGATTTATGTTGACCTCCTGGTTACGGTTCTTGCAACGGTTGTTTACATGGCTCTGAGTGCCTATTTCTTCACCAAGGTGGAAAAAATAGCAAAGAGAAACGGGACGCTGGGTGATTACTGATGGAACTGAACATCAGACGAGCACTCTTTGAGGGATACAGGGCACTTATAGGATCTCTCAGGTTTGGCAGCCGAGGTACGATAATATGGGACTCCTGGGATATGTGGCTACTTGAGATAATCATACTTCCCCTAGCCCAGATATCCTTCTTTGAAATCCTGGCCACCTATGCAAATTACTCTCCGGCAATGGTACAGTACGTTGTCATAGGGAATGCAATCCAGACCATGTCATTCTCCTCGGTATTTGCAGTGGCGAACATAACCTCGTCGGACAAGTGGCAGGGAACCCTTCCGTCCATACTGCTGACTCCAGCCAGCAGGGCATCGATTATCATGGGACGGGCACTCTACCAGATCATTATGTCCACATTGATCAGCACAACAGGGCTTCTGTATGCATATTTCCTATTTGGAGTAAATTTCTCCTCGGCCAATTACCTGTTTCTCGCAGTATCCCTCCTCCTCACAAGCATATCCATGATAAGTTTTGGTCTTCTCATCAGCACCATTGGTCTCTACATGCGTACCGCGATGATTGTTGCAAACGTTTTCCTGTTCATCGGACTGCTTGTTTGCGGGGTAAATTTCCCTATAAGTGAACTTCCAGTGTGGCTAAGGCCCCTCTCCTATGTGATACCTCTGACCTATGGACTTGACGCGGTGCGTCTTTCAATAGCCGGAGCCGGTTTCTATGCTGTGGGAATATATCTTCTCTACCTCGTAATAGACGGACTGGCGGTTTTTTCCATGGCACTCCTGCTCACCAAGACCTTTGAAAGGCTTGCAAGGAAATCCGGAAGGCTGGAGATTTACTAGACAAGCGACTTTTCCAGCAGGAACGCTTCCTCAAAACCGCTGAATGTACTGACGTTGTCTGGTATCAGGTCCTTCATGTCAAAAGGAACGGTAATTATCCCGTTTCCAGCCACAACCCGGAATTCACCACGCTCCAGGATTGTGAAATGTCTTACATTCGTTGACGATTCATTATCGAGGAATTCAGTCAGCCTTGCTCCACCCTTTCCAAGTACCCCGACTTCATCCCGGATTTTATCTAGGCGGACAAATTTCCATCCAATGTTGAAAAATTTTTGAGAATAGAGGACTGGCGCAAACCCGGTCGTATCTATCAGGCCTCCATAGAAGCAGTAGCGTCCAATGATCCGGAAGCCAAGCCCCTCAGAGAGCTGCTGGCTTGCCCTGTTTGTCACGTCAACAAGAATCCTTGATGACACGCAGCGCCGGTCCTTTGCATGATCGACTGCGTGCATTGTGAGTGCGGATGCAATCCCCTGTCTCCTGTGTCTCGGCGAGACTCTCAAGCCGCTCAGATGCACGGACCCGTCAATCAGGTATTCTGCCTTGATGAAGCCCCTGATACCATCCACGTCGTAGACGAACGTATCGCCAAAGTTCAGATATCTCTGGCCTACTTCGTTGATATAGTCCATATATCCCGACTCTCTGGAAATTATGGAAATATCTCCCCAGTCTTTCTCCGTAGCGATCCGGATCACATTTCATGATAGGACTTTGCAATAATAATGATTTATGCAGGTGGTTGGGATATGATGGGACATTCGTCTAATCACGGTTCCCGATTATGCCGGTCTTCATGGCATGCGCATGGGGTATCTATCTATGATTGACAAAGAAGTTTGAGGGAGAGGAAACAATATCTATCCGGCGTGAATTTGGTTCACTGCCTCAATGGACGACAACACACTTTACGGAGAAATTCTTGAAGAAGCCTATGCCACAGGTATCGGGAGAACTCCTGTTCTTCCTGTCAGCTATCCGAACGGGGAAATATTCGCTAAAATGGAATGGTTCAACCAGTTCAGATCGGTAAAGGACAGGGCTGCTTTCTTCATGCTCAAGTCTGCTGAGAAGACTGGAGTCCTCACAAAGGATAAGAGAATTATAGAGGCCAGTTCAGGCAATACTGGCATTGCAATTGCGAACATTGCACGACTTCTGGGTTATCACGCAGAACTTTACGTTCCTGCCTCTTCGAGCCCTGAGACTATTGCCAGGCTGAAGGAGACGGGAAATGCGATAATAGAGGTAGAGGACGAAAACAGCAGGAGGGGAAAGATAAACATAGATGCGTCTATCCGGAGGCTGAAGGAGCGAATATCCGAAGACCCTGCCAGGTTTGTGAATTTTGACCAGTACTCAAACCGGGCAAATACCTTGGGGCACTTCTATTCCACCGGTCCCGAAATCACCAGTGTACTGGACAAGATTACCCACGTGGTCGTTGGCATCGGCACAGGAGGCACTGTTACCGGCCTCGCAAAGTACTTCAAGACTTTCTATCCTTGGGTTAAGATTGTGGCTGCTGAGCCTTCTGCGGATCACCATATCCAGGGACTGAAGAACCTCAGTGTTTCTGCCGTTCCGGATCTTATCAGGGAGAACAGGTCGCTCATAGACTCATGGATCACGGTAGACGACAGTGATGCAAGGGAAGGGGTGAAGGAACTGATGGAACTTAAATCGGTGATCGTCGGTTTCTCTTCCGGCGCAAATTTCATGGCGTGCAGGAAGCTGATGGCTGAAGAGCCGGGTTCAAGAATATTGACCATATTTCCAGACAGCGCTGAGAAATACAGATCGGTCTACACATCAACGGGCGTGATCAGGGAAGAGGTCTTTGACACCCTTTCAGCGAATATCAACACAGTTCCAGACGATGCCATTCTCTGTGACTTCAGCGACCCCTGAAAACCGGTTTTCTCTTCTCGAGAAAAGCACTGACTCCTTCTCTGGCATCGTCGGTCTCAAATACCTTCCCGAAAGCTTCTTTCTCGTCCTCATACGGGTTGGAGGCACGTGACCTGATCAGCGACTTTATCATCCCTACGGCCTTCAGCGGTGAGCCTGTGTAATTTCTCGCGAGTTTCATTGCTTCCTCGAACGGGTCATCCGCAAGAAAATCAACAATACCAAGGCTGAGTGCCTCCTCCCCGGAGATCATTTTACCCTGACTAGTAAGGAGCAGAGCTTTCCCGGTGCCCGCCATCTCCTTGAGTCTCTGCGTGCCACCCCATCCCGGCAGAATGCCAAGGGTTACTTCTGTTAGTCCAAGTTTTGCCTCCCTGTTTGCAATCCTGAAGTCGCAGGCAAGGGCGAGCTCGAATCCTCCGCCAAGTGCGTAATTCCTGACCGCGGCAATCACGATCCTGTCGCAACCGGCAATATAGTCCATAACGTCGTGTCCCTCCGTCGCGAAGTGGTATGCCGTTTCGGGTTTGAGTCCGCTGAAATTCCTTATGTCTGCTCCCGCACTGAACGCCTTTTCAGAGCCTGTGATGATCACGGGGCTATCAGATCGTGAGACCGCGTCCTTTATCTCTTTGAGAGTTTCGACATTCAGCGGGTTAAGCTTGTTTTCCCTGCTGATCCTTATTACGCTAACTCCATCTCTTTCCTCAACCAAGATATTTTTATATTCCATTCTTTCACCTCAAAGTGTCTCAATCGCCATCGAGTGCGCACCGCCACCGCCGTGGCACAGCGTAGCCAGCCCGGTTTTCATTTTCTGTCTCCTGAGCGCATGAACGAGCGTTACTACAATCCTGGATCCGCTGTTTCCAAGGGGATGGCCGATTGCGATCGCTCCACCATTCACGTTAAATCTGGACTCCTCTATCTTAAGCTGGTCTCTCACCACAATTGAGGCTATTGAAAAAGCCTCGTTATGTTCCACGAGATCGAAGTGATCTATTCCGACTTTCATCTTTTCCATGAGTTTCCTGGTTGCCGGTAACGGGGCTTCAACATAATCCCGGCTGTCCAGTGAGGCAGACTCATACGCAACAATCTTTGCAATAGGCTTTAGATTCAATTCCTTGACTGCTTTTTCAGACGCCAGCACTAATGCAGATGCACCATCCGATAACTGTGAGGAATTTCCTGCAGTCAGGATCCCGTTCCTGTCAAAGGCCGGCTGCAGCCTCATCAGGTCTTCCATCGAGGTCTTCCTTATTCCCTCATCCTTCTTCAGCTGCTCCATCTGAATCATCTCGTCGGCAAAGCCTCCGCTTTCGGCGGCCTGTTGCGCAAGAGTCTGGCTCCGTACTGAGAACTGGTCTGCGGCTTCTCTGGTTATACCGTATTTTTTTCCGGTAAGCTCGGCGGAACTCCCCATGTGCTCAAAATAGAATGCATCCATGAGACCGTCTTTGAGCATGGTATCCTCCAATCTGTAATTCTTGTAAAGAAGCTGTTTTGGTCCCCATCTGAGCTCCGGCGGCAGTATGAACGGTGACTGGCTCATAGACTCCATTCCGCCTGCCACTACAACATCACGTTCTCCCAGCCATATCCTTCTCGTTGCGTCCTCGATGGCAAGCATTCCTGAGGCGCACACAGCATTGACTGTGTACTTTGTCACAGTTGGCAGCAGTCCTCCCAGCGTGGCAGCCTGCCCAGCAGGGTTCTGTCCGTTTCCCGCCTGCAGAACGTTGCCCATAATTACGTGCTCTACAGACTCCGGATTGATTCCCGCAGTCTTAACAGCATCCCTGATGGCCGCAGCACCAAGTTCAACGGCCCTGACTTTTGAGAATGATCTTCCGAATCTCCCTATTGGAGTTCTCTTGGCAGAAACGATATAACACTCCTGCATAACCCGGAGATTGGAGAAAATGATATAACTTATGCGATTTCTGTTGTCCCGAATTCTTCGAGTTCTCTCTTCTTCCGGGACTCCTTCTTTATTATGTATCTTGTAACATAGCCCGCCACGGAATTGAGGGTCTTCTTTGAGCTGAATTCAGCCTTGGTCCTGAGGGCTTCCCTGTTTGCATGAAAATCCTTGGAGAACTGTTCAGGGCTGCCATCAACCATATCTTCAGCGATTCTCTTAATGTTCGAAGGTCTGATACTTCCCATCTGATCAAGACCGAATCGACCCTCGATATATAAAAGATCAGATTTCCTGTAAACTCTCTAACTCTATTCTGTCTTCTGCTCGGTGGATTCTTCCTTTACTTTAGGAGGACAAATCAGGACGGGTATCGTGGATATCTTGATTATTTCGGAACTCACAGAACCGAGGATCATCTTGCTTAGCCCAGAGAGCCTTCTGGTACCCGTAATGATCAGGTCGCATGCATGATCCATAGCTGCCTTCACAATTGACCTTGCTATCTGGTCACCGGCTGAATCTATGTTTATAATTTCAGAATTAATCTTTGAGGCTATAAGAATCGCCTTGGCCTTTTCAACAATTCCGGCCGCAGTCTCATCCTGCTTCTGGTATACAGAAGAAGGCACGTATGAATCGAACGTAGCCGCAGCTCCAAGTACTGCTGGAGTCACGTATAGAACGAGCAAGTTCGATATGGAATCAATTAGCTTCACACTGAATTTTAGTGCTTCTATCGATGATTCTGATCCGTCAAATGCTACTATAGCCTTCACTGTAATATAATAACCTAATGGGAATATAAAAATCTTTGCCCCGAAAGTTATGGCAGCAAGAGGTTGTTGTGGCGCTTCGACAAAATCCACACTCTCCTGCGTTTTATTTCGGATATCGTCTGTATGTCCGGGATAGCAATACAAAACAGTTAGTTGGAAATTATGTTGGTGGCGGTATTGATGGGCAACAGTGTTTGGATGGATTCTAAATGGCTATTTTACAAAACGTGATTAGACTCCTCATCTGTTGTTCCAGCCATAATTCAATAACCAATCGGTACACAAAGCCATTGCGTTAACAAATTATGATCTTCTTTGACTGCATGGGATTCGTGAAGTCGTTGGTCTGCACACTCAGGAGTTTCTGTCCTCAGACTTCATGTTTTGAGGTTCTGTATATTATCGCATATTCTCAAAGAGATTCAGCCGGAACTCAATCGCCTCAGGTGCAGGAAGATCGTACTTCTTATCAGGAAGATTTGGAAGCTGCAATCCCTCCATCTTTAAGACGTGGTTATTCTCAGCTGACTTTCTAAATAGCCCATCGTCCTTCACAAGGACTCTGTAGTCCTGATCGAGGGTCCAAAGATATCGGTCGAATAAGTTATGGTGGTTGCTACACAAGAGAATCCCGTTCCTCAAGTCTTTCGACGTGCCATTATCCTTTACCGGTATCAAATGAGCTGCTTCTATTCCTATTGGTTCTCCCTTGAAGTGATAACCCAATTCACAAAGGCTGCACTTCTCGTGATAAAGACGACGCACACCCGTTTGAAAAGCCTTCCTTCTCATATTCCTAATGGAAGAAGCAATACTCAACTCACTCGGATCAAAGGGCTCGAAATGTGGTATTGCCTGCCTTGCCATAGGTTCAGCCTCAATGTCAATGGGTTCCCCATGCAGCGTAAAGTGTGTGCCATCGTAATCTTCAACAAACGCAAGTCCCATTACTTCATACGTTCTTTGAGCATCTCTGCTTTCACGCTGAATGAAGACCCCTACAGGTACCCTGTCCCTCATTGAGCTGAAGAGTGCCCTATTTGTGCTCAGTGACAGATCAGTTCTTCCATCTTTTGCCTCCGGAGTGTACTTGTATAGCCATGAACCGTCAGGTAATACGTCAGGTTCCTGATCCGGGTAAATTCCTCTCAGTGTTTGTCTTATCCATAAGGCATATTCAGAATTCTGAGGTTTATATATCCCCTTCTGTGTTCCGAAACCAGGTATGGAGGACTTCAGGTTGTGACTTGACTCCAGCGTGCCCATTAAGTCCCTTATCTTTTTCAATGCGGCAGAAAGCCCGCGATCAGAAATGGTCGTCACCGGGTCAGTCATACAGTATCAACCAATGGCCATACTTAAGGGTAATTCTGGCCAACAGGCTCTCCCTCGAGTCAGGAACAAATTGAGAGGACGGGTTTAGCCTGATTTTACAACATTCTGAATTTACTTTGCCTCAAAACCTCATCCCAAGTTTCCCGCTCGAGATTAAGCAAGATCTATCTCCTGGACCATGGTCTCTTTCTACCCGACTCTTCTTCAAACTGGGACAGGAGTTCCTTCTGTCTGGCGTTCAGACGCTTTGGAACAGGGATAACGACATTTACTATCAGATCCCCCAAAGTCTGGCTGTTCATCCTGGGAAGCCCCGCCCCTTTAACCCGTATCATCTCTCCGGGCTGCGTTCCTGGTGGAATCTTGACAGTCACAGTTTCCTTGAAAATAGACACATTCGTTTCAGTTCCCAGGGCAGCCTCTGCAAAGGAGATTTCCCTCCTGATTATCAGGTTGTCTCCATCCCTGACAATGTCTTTCTCGTCGTCGATAGACATTATGACAAACAGGTCACCCACTCTTCCCTGATGAGTCTGTCCACGTCCTCTGTACCTTATCTTCTGGTTATTCTGAACTCCCCTAGGCACATTAATTTCCAGCTCTTCTGTAGTGCTTATGCTTCCGTATCCATTACACGTTCTGCAAAGTTCGACAGGCACTTTTCCTCTTCCATTACACGTTCTGCAGACTGTAACGGAGACCATTCGCATAAAGCCGCCTCCCTGCACAACTCTCTCCTGTCCACTCCCCTTGCAAGTACTGCAGTAGTTGAGTTTATTATCCTTTGCGCCAGAGCCGTTGCACTCGCTGCACGGAGAATTCCTCCGGTACTTTACCCTCTTCTTGGTGCCATAATATACGTCAGATAGGGATATCCTGAGTCTTATTGCCAGATCCAGGTCGGGTCCTTGGTTCCTCACGTTACCGAAGAAACTGTCTCCAAAGCCGGAGAAACCGCCGAAAGAACCGAAAATCTTATCGAAAATGTCGTTGAACTCTGAGTAGTGGCTGAAATCCTGCCATGTAAAGTCACTCCTTCCGTCTCCAAATTCAACCTTCCCGAACCTGTCATAGTTGCTTCTCTTCTGAGGATCTGAGAGGACTTCGTAGGCCTCGCTGATTTCCTTGAACTTTTCTTCAGCTTCGGCCTTGTTATTCGGATTCAGGTCAGGATGAAACTTCTTGCCAAGTTGCCGGAAGGCCTTCTTTATATCGTCCTGGGAGGCATCCTTCGTGATCCCCAGAACTGAATAGTAATCTTTGGTCATACCTACTTCGTCTGATCAGCGTCTATTACCGAGTCGTCATCCTGGCTCTGCCCGCCGGAAGGTGCTTCAGCAGTGCCATCAGTACTGTTCCCTGGCTGTTCCTGTTGTGACTGGTACATTCTTGCGCCAATTTCCTGAATTTTCTTGGAGAGAGACTCCTGTTCAGACTTAATCTTTGCCATATCTTTCGCAGATATCGCCTCCCTGAGCGACTTGACACTCTCCTTGATCTGTGTCTTTTCATCCTCCGTAATTTTATCTCCTGCATCGCCGATTGTCTTTTCGGCAAGATAAGCGAGACTTTCAGCGGAGTTCACGACTTCAATTTCCTCCATGATCTTCTTGTCTTCCTCCGCATACTTCGACGCCTCGTTCTTCATTCTTTCTACCTCTTCCTTGGAAAGCTTTGTGCTTGCCGAGATAGAGATGCTCTGTTTCTTTCCGGAGCCCTTGTCCACTGCTGAAACGTTCAGGATTCCATTTGCATCAATATCGAAGGTGACTTCGATCTGGGGTATGCCTCTTGGTGCAGGCGGTATTCCCACAAGGTTGAACATCCCGAGCGAGACGTTGTCCTTTGCAAGAGGTCTCTCCCCCTGCGTAACGTGTATGGTTACTGCGGTCTGCATATCGGCTGCGGTTGAGAAGATCTGCGATTTTCTCGTGGGAATCGTGGTGTTGGCCGGAATTATTGCAGTTGAAACTCCGCCGAGCGTTTCGATACCAAGTGTGAGGGGTGTCACGTCAAAGAGCACTATGTCCTTGATGTCGCCGGAAATAACTGCACCCTGCAGTGCAGCGCCAATAGCTACACACTCCATTGGATCCACTCCACCCTCGATCTTCTTGCCGAGATAATCCTCAACAAATTTCCTGACGTATGGAATCCTCGTAGGACCTCCTACCATGATAATCCTTGTCAGTTCGGCTGTGGTTATCTTCCCCGCTTTCATTGCGTCATCTATTGGTTTCTTTGCCCGCTCCACTATGGGTTTTATCAGGTTCTCGAACTCTGACCTTGTGAGCGTGAGTTGCAGATGTTTCGGGGTGCCGTTTACGGATGTTATGTATGGAAGATTTATCTCTGTAGATAGTGTGGACGAAAGTTCAATCTTCGCCTTTTCCGCAGCATCCTTAAGCCTTATGTATGCTGACTTGTCGCCGGAAAGATCCACCTTTTCAGTTTCCTTGAATTTCCCTGTGATGTACTTGATTATGGCCTCGTCCATGTCTGTGCCGCCAAGCTGGGTGTCTCCGGACGTTGACACGACCTCAAAAACACCATCGCCAAAGTCCATGATAGTGACATCCAGGGTTCCTCCTCCCAGGTCAAAAACCATAATCTTCTCAGATTCCTTCTGTTTGTCTATTCCGTAGGCAAGTGATGCGGCTGTGGGCTCGTTGATTATCCTCTTAACTTCGAGGCCAGCTATGAGTCCCGCGTCCTTGGTAGCCTGCCTCTGATTGTCATTGAAGTATGCTGGAACAGTGATCACTGCCTCGGTTACCGGTTCTCCCAGAAAGGTTTCAGCATCCTTCTTGATTTTCTGGAGGATGAATGCGGAAATCTGCTGTGGGGTGTATTCCTTTCCATAGGCCTTGAATTTGAAATCACTTCCCATTTTACGCTTTGCTGCGTAGATCGTGCCTTCCGGATTCAGGAGAGCCTGTCTCTTTGCCGGTTCTCCAACGAGGAGCTGTCCGTCCTTTGTAAAGGCGACATAACTCGGAAAAGATTTTCCCCCTATGGATACTCCCTCTGCGCTCGGAATTATGGTTGACTTTCCCGAGATGACAACTGCTGCAGCTGAATTGCTTGTACCTAGATCTATACCTATTATTTTTGACATTTTCTTACCTCTTTGAAACTGTTACCTTTGAAGTTCTTATCACTTCATCGTTTAATTTGTATCCCTTCTGGAGTTCATCGACTACTTTGCCGTCTTCACCTTTGTCAGTCAATGCGACAGCCTCATGCTCGTACGGATTGTACTCTTTTCCCCCGGCTTCAATCGGCATTAACCCGAATCCTTTCAGAATCTTAAGGAATTGGTCTCTCAAGGACACCAATCCACTCTCGTTCGGGTGTGAGGCGATTGCCGAATCCATTGAGTCAAGGAATGGCAGCATGGAGATCAGAAGACTCCGGTTTGCCATTTTGATTGTTGCGGACATCTCCCTGTCTTTTGCCTTTATGAGGTTGTCCTGGTCGGCCATCCGTCTGAGCAGTCTTTCCCTTTCCTCGGCTTTCTCCTCCACCAGCTCGGATATTCTTTTTTCGAGCTTCCTGACCGACTTTGCAGATGAAGCCCCTTTCCTCCTGTTTGAACTCTGAACTTCGTTTTTCAAAGGACTCTTTAGATTTTCCACGTCAGTCATGGGATGCCAGCAGACATAAATATGTTCTTCATTATAAACTTTGCTTACAAAATCACAGTCAAAATCACTGGAAAACCCTTAAAATAATCAGGTTGGCATCGTATATTATATTAATTGTTACCCAGAACGCCCTTCTCTTTCAAAGCAGTCTGGGAATGATCAATTGCCACATGATAAGCACAAAGACAAGCACTCCCATGTATCTTGATATCCTGCCAATTCTCTCTTCATTCAGGAACTTGAACCTTTCTCTCCTCGAAGCGATTAGAAGTGTATCCTTGAAGAACTGTCCTCCATCCAGAATGAATATTGGGAGCGCGTTTGTGATCCCGAGGAGCAGGTCAAGCCAGAACAGCCAGAATACTGTGTTGGTCAGTATCCAGAAAACTCCTGTCTGAATGGGGGTGTGATACAGGTAGTAAACACCGGAAGGAACTGGAGTTAGGCCGAGGAACGGGAGGGCTAATGTTGTGAATATCCCTGATGGGAATCCATGCAGTGCTGAGTCACCAAAGATCAGTTGAGTGAGAGCAGGAATCGAGATATACTCTATCCCCGCATAATTGGTAGTAACACCGACGAAACTCTCATTCGCGAAGAGAGGGCTATTATCAATCGGATAATATGATGCATAGTAGCTATACTTGGAAACGGTTACCATGGTATAGTTGTGATACGAAGTTTTCCATGCACCCGATGAATATGTGGCATTAATCGCAGTCACATTGATCGAAGTACCAGGATGAATTGAATCCAGGGTCTCAGTCAGTGCGGTAATGTTCCTGATTACGTGGTTGTTGATGGAATAAAACAGTTCCCCCGTCGCCAGGCCGGATTTCTCTGCTGGAAAACCCTGGACCAGGCCTGAAATCGAGACGCCGGCTACAACTGTTCCTTTGTGTACGCCGCCCGATCCAAAACTCTGGTAATGCGTGACGGAGCCAGGAAGTATTGTCGATGAAGTTTCTATTCCATAAAGGCTGCTTCCGCTGTAATTTCCCATTGAAATGATCTCAGAGCCAGGGGCAATTCCCGCAAGATCGGCTGGTGACGATACGTTCATAACGTAAACACCGTCGTGTATCGGCTGTACGGATGGCATCATAACTCCAACAAGAATTATGAAGAATATCAGGGCAAGGATAAGGTTAGTTGCCGGACCGGCAGCGAAGATCCTTCTCCTGATTACCGGATCGGCAGCCGCGATCTCATCCTGATCAGGTTCAACAAAGGCACCAATGGGTATTACAAAAAATAATGCACCTACGGATCGTACCTTGATCCCGTGTTTTCTTGATATGACTCCATGCATGATTTCATGAACCACAACCGCAAAGATCAGTGCAAATCCTCCGTAGAAAACGGGGATAAAGGGGTTGATTCCAGGCAGGACAAGATATGCACCGACAGAAGTTGTGGGTGCAACGCGTATGAATACGGATAGATAGGCTTCGAAGATCAGCAATGCTATTGCTAGAACTGAAAACACCATTACGAGAGCCACAGATATTCTTGAGAATGATTCCCTGGGAATAACCGTCGAGACCTTGTCGAGTATCTTCCTGTTCTTCGTGGCCTTGATCATGAGGGCTGGCCCAAGCAACGCAAAATGATTGGACTTAGAGATATACGGTGCAAGAACAACCATGGCAAGAATCCAGATCATTACAAGTGCCAGTGCCAGAATGATGTAATTAAGCATCTCGAACCTCATTGTTAAACGGTTATAGAATTATTTGTGTGACATGTAAGCCTGACTTTCAATGAGAATCAATTGGTAAATGGACACAATTAAATATTTTCCCTTAATTAGCCGGCACATGACTCAGGAACGAAATGTTGTGGTCGCAATCCTGATTGCATCCATAGTTGTTGGTGTGATTTTTTACTTCATTTTCTATCTCTTTTTCTCGTCCTTCCTGGACGGATATCCGGGATATTATACAACCGTGTACGATTCACCGTTTATGGCAACCGGCGTGGCAGCGGCATTCTTTACAATATCCATGCTGCTTTATCCGGTCTTCACTAAAGGCGTGAAAGAATTTGGAAGGGAGGATTTCAAATGAATGATAAGCTCAGGAAAGAAGTCATATTTATTTCAGTGGTCGTTGTAATACTTATCGCCTCAGCCGTGTTGAACGTATTTCTAATTTCAAACATATCCAATAGTGTATCACAGAACAACGGGGCGATTCCGGTTGGAGCGGAAGTTATACATGTCGTTGGGCACCAATGGGCATGGACATTTATCTACCCAAACGGTACATCTTCAGTTAATGCGCTGACAGTGCCAGTGAACAGAAACATTGCACTCGTGGTAAACTCATCTGATGTGATACACGATTTGTATATTCCGGAAATGGATGTACAGGTTTATGCGGTACCCGGGATGAATAATACTGTAGTTTTTGATCCCACTCATACTGGATCGTTTTACTTTGAATGCGTGGAATACTGTGGGGAATACCACTATCGTATGACAGGAACTTTGCAGGTGGTGAGCGCTTAATGGGATTCTTCTTTACTTTCATGGTTGAGTTGTCTGTAGTCCTCTCCCTGATTGCTCTTTTAATTTTCTTCGTGTTCTATTTTCTTTACCATAGGAAGTCAGAAATTGAGGATGCCGCAGATGCCGCTGGATACGAAAGTCCAAAACAGTACATGCGGGACACACTCGGCGAGAGGCCAAGAGTT
Source organism: Thermoplasmata archaeon (assembly GCA_021803655.1). Classification (GTDB taxonomy): domain Archaea; phylum Thermoplasmatota; class Thermoplasmata; order Thermoplasmatales; family Thermoplasmataceae; genus JAMDBT01. The sequence continues at coordinate 3,647 of JAJZLK010000040.1, read as the reverse complement.
CTCTCCATCTCTGCTTTCCTGAATGACGATGCCAAGAGCATTGGCATACGATACATAGTGGCAAGCCTGTTCTTCTTTTTCATAGCAGGGACCTTCGGCCTGACAATGAGGCTCAGTCTTACTGTACCCACTCCTTCGCTGCTTTCTGCTCAGGAGTACAATGTTCTCCTGACTGAACATGCCACTCTGATGATCTATATGTGGGCAGTCGGAAGTGCAATTGGATTTGCCTATTACCTGCTGCCGTCTCACCTTAAGCTTAAGCATGACTCCAGAGGGGTTTACGCCTCCTCCGGATTCTGGTTCTGGTTCATGGGTGGCCTCATGATCCTCTATTCAAGAACGGCCGCAAGATGGTACCTCTACCCTCCCCTAGCTCTGCAACTCTCTGCAAGCGGAGGCGGAATAGACAACTGGCTCGCAGTGATTGGTCTTGAGGCAGTATTCTTTGGCTTGATGATAACTTCCATCAATGTTATACTGATAATCTGGAAGGATCGAGACCCCGCAATAAAATGGTCCCAGATGAGTATGTTCGCCTGGTCCATACTGTTCACTGCCATAATGATAGTTGCCTCCGCCCCCCCGCTGATGGTCGGGCTTTCAATGCTGTTCTACGACTTCTTCAATCCAATCTTCTTCACCGGGGCAACTCATGAGGTATTGCTTTTTGCCATACTTTTCTGGTTCTGGGGACACCCCATTGTCTATGTAGCCGTCATACCTTACTTTGGCCTTATTTACGAGATAATTCCCAAGTTTACCAACAAGCCCATATACAGTTACGGGTCCGGTATATTCGGTCTCGGCCTTCTCCTTATATTGAGTGAATTCGTCTGGGGACACCACCTTCTCAATTCCGGTCTTGGACTCGCGTGGGTTCTCTTCTATACAACCGCTTCTTTCGCAGTGGTAGTCCCATCTGCCATTACGGTATTCAATTATGTAGCTTCTCTCTGGTCTGCCGAGAAGATCAGACTGACTACTCCCATGCTCTTCGCCATTAACGGAATTATGGATTTTGTAATTGGTGGGGTAACCGGAGTAATGCAATCGAATCAGGGAATCAACCAGTTGGTACATGGGACATACTTTGTGACTGGTCACTTCCACTTCATATTTATGGGGATAACCACTGGAATATCCTTTGCTGCTTTCTATATGCTGTTCCCAACGCTGAGCGGAGGCAGAACTTACAATGTGAGGCTGGCGAGGCTTCACTTCTACTTTACCGCTTTTGGATCGCTCCTGATGGCAATGGCATGGACTGTTGGAGGTCTGATCGGAATGCCCAGGGCTGTGGCTGGATATCTTCCAGTATTCCAGCCATACCAAGATGCGTCGATTCTTGGCGGTTTGATAATCGGTATAGGCCAGCTTATCTTCCTCTACAACATAGCCACAAGCTGGTTGAAGGAACCATCACTCAGCCTTGAAAATGCCCTTGAATACAAGGGTGATGAGGCGTATAATGCAGGGGGAGTGCCAGTGCCTAACCCCATTGCTGCAGAAGAGTTAGAGAATAATGCAGGAGGTGCATAAAGTGAGTGGTAAAATCGGACCGATTCTTGTAATACTGATCATCGCCGCGGCGGGACTATCACTTGGTTTCGCATTGAACGTACCCACTACAGCAACCTTTTCTCTCCCGGCGGTTCCAGCTCATCCGGCGCATTATCACAACGTGACTCTTTACGCCGATGCAAATGGATGGAACTACAACGTGAATGGCTATACTACCAACCCGACAATAGTGATACTTCCCGGAACCGTAGTGAACTTTACCGTGATAGAGGAGGACAACCAGCCTCACACGCTGACAATAGCGTACGGCCCACATGAAAGTTCATTCAGTGACACATTGTTGTCTACCTCGGCAATTACCACAACGCCCGGACATGTATCTCATGCGCAGGCTTATTTCAACAAGACTGGTGAATATACATACTGGTGCATCATTCACTTCACAACCATGGTAGGACAGTTGTGGGTAAACAACTCGCTTCCCACCTTCTCACTTCCAGCAGCCCCTTCTAATATGTCTGCAACACAGAACACCACGCTTTTTGCCGACTCAAACGGATGGAACTACAGCCACGGTGTTGCGAATCCGTCACTGTACTTCGAGAAGGGAAGCCTGGTAAACTTCACAATCGTTCAGGAGGACGGGAACCCCCACAGCTTGTTCATAGCACTAGGCTCGAACGAATCGTCCTTCAGCGAAGAACTGATGAAATCTTCCGACCTTGGAAATAAGACAGGAAGCACTTTCACTTTCCTGGCGTACTTCAACAGCACTGGAGAATACACATACTGGGACTCGCACAATCCAAATACAACGATGGGGCACATTTATGTTGTAACAAGCAGGCTTTCAATAGGCCTTGTGGCTACCTCTGGCGGTATATCGTACAACGGACATTTCAATAACTCAATACTTGTGAAGAACAACACTGCGCTTACCATCGCGGTTTCGGATCCGACCGGATCAGTCTACAATGTGAACATGTCGGAAGGATATGTTCCCGCCGCAGGCTCTATGACTGTCATAGGGAAGAATAATTCATCAAGTTCAGCAACGCTTCTTCTCAACTCGCCCCAGGCTTATGCGCTGTTTGACGGGTTTAACAACTCAACACACCACCTGCTGTTTGTTTACGATAAGATAGTGAACTATACGATGAATGAAACTATCCACGGATGGTACAACAAGACACTCAACCCAACCATCTCGGTAGCCGCTGGTGATCTGGTTAATTTCACAATTCTTAACGGAGACAACCTTTCGCACACCCTTGAAATAAACCCCGGGAACAACGAGTCGGCTTCCAGCGCTTATTCAGTTGCAGGCGTGGTACCTGGCCAGAACAGTTCTTCAGGTTTCTATCTCTTTAACCAGACAGGGAACTACACATACTGGGATCTATATCATCCGTCGACTGCAGTTGGAATCATTACTTCAGGCAACGCTTCCTCATCATCTGCAGCAGTACAGCCCTCAATTTCGTCACTTTCCAATATAGATAATCTATCAATACCTGAACTGGCTTCAGTGAAAAATGACTCTTAGGGACGCGTGGAAACTGCTGAAGGTTGAGATCACCTTCCTCGTGCTGCTGGTAGCCGCTGCAGGCTTCATGGCAGCGCCTGGTGCAGTGTCCCACATTATTTTGATAATTCCACTTCTTGTTTCCGGGGGTCTGGCATCCATGTCTGCCGGCCTTTTCAACAACCTCTACGACAGGGACATAGATGTCAGGATGAAGAGGACGAGAAACAGGGAGTCAATGATTTCCGGAAGAACCAGGATTCTCACTGTTGCAGGAACGGCAATGGTTATCTCTGCATTCATCTGTTCATGGCTCATCATCAACCTTCTCACGGCCATTTTTATTCTTTCCGGTTTCCTGAGTTACCTGTTCCTCTACACAATGCTCCTTAAGAGAAGAACCTCTTGGAATATTGTTATTGGAGGCATATCCGGGAGTTTCCCTGCACTTGCAGGGTGGGCTGCCGTAACTGACTCTGTATCCTTGACCTCTATCTATATCGCCATGCTTGTATTCATCTGGACCCCAACACACTTCTGGAGCCTTGCAGTGGGTAACCGGGAGGACTACACCGAAGCAGGCGTTCCAATGCTCCCT
>JAJZLK010000002.1 GCA_021803655.1 Thermoplasmata archaeon | reverse complement strand
AGGTGCTGATATGCTCGGAAGATACTGAAACAGCCTACTTCCTTTCAAAGGTCTTCCTTTTCCCTGCCATAACCTATCTCACTCCTGCAAGGGAGAGGAAGGAGTACCTGGACATGTTCAGGAGCGGTGAGGTCAGGGTCTTATCTGCCTCAAGGGTCCTCGATGAGGGGATCGACGTTCCGGATGCGTCCGTTGCCATCATGATAAGCGGTTCCGGAAGCAACAGGCAGTTCCGACAGAGGCTTGGGAGGATACTGAGACCAGCAGCGGGAAAGTCCAGCGTACTGTACGAGATCGTCGCAAAGGGGACTTCTGAGTTCCACACATCAAAGAGGAGGAGAAAAGGTGTTCCCGACGGAACTCCTGACGATCAGGAGGATTAAGGGGAAGGTCATCCCCGTATTCCTCCTCCAGGAATCCTCCGACATGGCGGAGCAGGTCATCGACCTCTTTCGATCCTCGGTCAACGAGAAGAGATCGGTTATCGAGAAGAAGATCAGGAACATGGAGACACAGTATGCCAACCACAAGGCGGTAAGGGGACTTTCCGAACTGATGATCAGGAAGGGCTACTTCGAGAGCCCTTCCAGGCAGGATGCGCACGCGGTCAGGCAGTATCTCTTCAAGGCGGGTAGACAGACTCCGCTGACGGAGGAGAGGCGGCTTGAGATAATGAAAGAGGCTGCCGATCATTTTGCATCGACCGTTGAGGACGTTGACAGTGCCATATACGGGGACAAGGAGAGCGAGGAGATTCTCAGGGGCTTTGAGAAAGTGTCGCCGGATACCCTCTGCCTTGAGTACAACAGGGAGATTGTAGAGACGATCCTCATGAAATCGGTCTCGATGACCGTGACCATGGATGACGGCTGGCGCACGTTTCTGTCCCACGTCAAGCGGAACGGCCTGATGTTCAGGGTTGAAGCCCGGGACCAGTCCGTTCAGTCAATTGTCATCGACGGCCCGCTTTCGATGCATGAGGCCACGGGAAGATACGGCGGGCGGTTTGCGGGCCTATTCCGGCACATATACCCTTCATCGTCATGGTCGATAGAGTCCACGGTGAGGCTGAAGAAGGGTACCTCCAGGGAGTCTCTGGCTTTTGCCATCGACTCGGCTTCCTCCGATCTTTTTCCGCCCGTAACCAGGTATTCCGATCCGATGCCGTCATTTCCGTGGCTGGAGTCATGGAATCCCGATCCCGTTGCCATAGACCAGCACCTGTACTTCCCGGATCTTTCCGTCAGGATCGGGGAGAACGTCCACCTGGTCGACCTGAGCAACCCGGCTTATGCACAGTCTAATGTGAAGAGAGACCAGGACATGATCAGCCGCGGGATACCGTGGATCACCGTTTACGTGCTTCAGGAGGGCGATAAACCGGTGAAGGGGAGCGTGAACATTTCTGCTCCCGTGAACTGGGATGCCCTTTACTTTGCCCTGCAGAGGGAGGTCCCCGGCGGGATGAAAAAGAGGAATGCTGAGCTGAAGCAGTCTGCGCTTAACAGGGAGATTTCCCCGGAGATTCTTGAAGAGATCAGGGCTGGTGTCGAGAAAAGATTCCCGGATTCCGACGGGATCGTGGAATACCTGGAGTCACTGGGCTACGTGCCGTCAAGGATACTGCCTGCTCTTGGATACCGGATAAAGTGGGACGGGCTGGACATGGTAATCTCGAGAAAGGGCTAATCCAGCGGTTCTATCCTGACCCTGTCGCTTTCTATGGTGCTCTTTCCCGTCCTGTCCTCGATCACGATTGTTACGGGCCGGGTGGCATTTATTGCATCCATGAGGAAGGATTCGATCTCCGTTGAATCTATCCCCTCATCCCTCATGGTGGGTATCCGGTCAAGTATCCTCTGCAGGATTCCCTCCGCAGTGGTCAGTTCACCGGATGAGATTTCTCCAGGGATTATCTCTGCGTCAATTTCCGGAATCTTAATGCTGGCACTGGAGGATCGGTATATCATTGTGCCGAGATCGCCGGGACTCTCAACCCTGAAGATCAGTTTCCTCGGGTTCTCACTCTCGTCATAATATATGTTGCTTTTCCTGTAAAGACACTTACGGCACAGATAGGTCTCTATGCTTATCCTTCCTTCCACCGGTATCTCTGTCGTGTAGCTTATCAGAAAAACCTTGCTCTCGCAGACCGGGCACGGTATCGAGGTTTCTATCTCCTCCGGTTCCTCGTAATCATCCATTTCACTCATCGCCATAGAGGGAAAGCCAGCTTTTCAGGGGTTCCATTATGATCTTTCCTGCCTTCCTCAGGTCGTTCACCTTCCCGGATGAGGTGAGGAACATGGCTATTTTCAGGTCCCTGATGATCTGCTTTATCTCTCTTTCAACGTCTTCGTAGGATTTGTCCGCACTGGAGAGCAGGGTCCTGGCAAATCCGCCCATTTCCGCTCCCATTGCAATCGATCTTGCAAGATCGAGTCCGTTCCTCAGGCCTCCGCTCCCGATCACCGGAAGGCCGACGTTGCAGTATCTTATGGAGGCGGGTGACGGTATTCCCCAGTCCCAGAAGGTCCTGCCGGAGTCCATCTTTTCCCTGTCTCCTGCCTTCTCGGCGCGGTAATACTCTATGGCTGCGAAAGAGGTGCCGCCAAGTCCTCCCACGTCGATAGCCTTCACCCCTGCGTCCCTGAACATGTTTGCCGCTTCCCGGGAGAATCCGTTCCCGGTCTCCTTCACTATGACGGGATAGCTTGCGGCAACTTCCTGGAGCCTCTTCATGACTCCACGGGAGTTGTGATCGCCCTCAGGCTGCACCATCTCCTGAAGAAAGTTAAAGTGGACAGCAAGGAAATTTGCCCCTATGAGATCGAATACATAGTCGATCTTCTTGTTGTCGAATCCTTTCTTCTCCTGGTCAATGAGCTGGGGTGCACCTATGTTTGCAATCTTGTACCTGATCTTGTATTCGTTAATCACGGAAAAGGTGTCGGAAAGCTCCTTCTTTTCCACTGCAGCACGCATGCTGCCCACACCCATACCTATTCCAAAGGTTTCGGCTGCCCGTGCAAGGTTCCTGTTGATCTCCCTGGCTCTTTCGGTACCGCCGGTCATGGAGGAGATAAGAATCGGGAAGTCTGTCTTGATGTTCAGGAATTTTATCGCCGTATCAATTCTGTCGAAGTCTATCTCAGGAACTGCCTGATGCACGAATTTAATGTCATCCCAGAAGTTGTGATCCGGAGACACTACCCTGGATTCTGCGATGTTGATGTGTTCCTCCTTTCTATTCTCTATCAATTCATTACCGTCCCCAGGAATCCGCTCGTGCCTATTTGGGCCATCCTCTCCGGGTAATTTCCGTTCATTAGATAAACCTCCCTGACGTATTTTTTTATTTCGTTCATGGAGGCATACTTGAGGGCCATGCCTCCTGTTACGTCGCCTTCACGCCTGGTAAATTCTATTTTTCCCTCGATTTTAGGGAGGAGCTTTGCGTCACTGAATTTCCTCGGGTCTTTGTCGTAGATACCGTCCACGTCGGTGAGGAATACAGACCTGGTGAAAATTCCGGTCTTGCACAGGTCCAGCATTATCCGGTCTCCTGAGTATATTTCATATCTGTCCCCGGCAAGATATACGTCGCCGTACATAATCGGTACAACCCCTTTTTCCAGATACCTCAGCGGTTCGCTGTATTCCGGGGTTCCTTCTTTCATGAGTTCTGCCGGGGAGAAGGAAAACGTGCTTATGCCGCGCTGACGGAATATTTCAGAGACGAGAGCGGAAAGGCTTCCCATGTCGTCGTGCACTAATGACGCACCCATGCTTGAGTTTCCGGTAACCGGGCCGGGGATGCCGTACTTGTGGGACATGTAGTGCCCGAAAGAACCTCCACCGAGAACCAATGCCAGAGGGAAAAGGCTTTCCGGGATGCTGGCAACTATTCTTCCGGTCAGATCCGCATTGAATGTCCTGTACCGGGATTTGTCGGTTATAACGCTTCCTCCCAGTTTAATGACCGAAGGTTCGCTTCTGTTGGGCGTTGGATCACCCTATGGACGCGTGGGGAATGATCCTACAAACCCTAAGAAAGCCGGGAACGCAAATCCGATGACTGCCAGAATGAATGAAATTATCAGGAGCATTATCAGGGCAATCACTGCAAGCACGATGGCATGGATGAATCCCACATTGTAGAGGTACTTCAGGACGAGGATTGCGAGAATTACTCCTATAATCAGGCCTATGATAGGGATTAATGCACTGAACAGGACAAGCACAAACAGCGAGAGAAATGAACCCGCCATTGCGGTTCCAAAATTATGTTTCCTGGCGATAATGATCTTTGCTGCTATCCACAGTGCAGCAGATACAATTATCCATGATATGAAAAACGCTGCGATCAGGATCAGGATGCCGGTAGTTCCCGTACTCATACTATACTAGTACTGTTAAGTAGTTAATATTTCTGATCATCCTGTCAGGCTTGCAGCACATTCAGGGTGATCCCTGTGGCGTGACCGGCCCTGCATGGAGACCTGATGCTTCGACAGATTTTATAAACAAATCAATATCGCCTATGCTGAGGGCCGGTAGATCAGCGGTAGATCGCCTGCTTTGCAAGCAGGAGGCCTCGGGTTCAAATCCCGACCGGTCCATTCAGACTATTAGTTGAATGCTATTCATATTGTCATCCATAATTTTCTCATGATCATTTGGCCGGATCATGTTGTCTTCTAAGTCTATAGTTCATATGAATTCGAGTATTGAAGATGGCAAGGAAACTTGGAAGTTTGTCGTAGCCTGAGCACTTGAACTGAGAACGTACAGATAAGTAAACAAAACATGAATTGAAGCGCCGATAGGCAGCGAGAACAGTTGGTAATTGGTGCTAAGGCCATAGGTTAGAAGCGTTCAAGTGCCTCACTTCTGTATGCACGATTAAGAATCGCTTCTATGCGAGCATCTTCCTATTATTCTTCTTAATACGGTCAAACGCTCCGGCAATAAATTGATGCGAAGCCAGTTCCCTCTCAAGCGCCCCTTCACTAGCCAGCCTCGTCATGTGTTCAACAGAGATGCTAAGATTCAGGTATTCATAATCTCTCTTATACCTTTTAATTTGACTCGTGATATTATCATCGTCCTGAATATGGTTGTTCTCCCTCCACTGCCGAAAAGCCTCAATCGCCTCAGGAACTGTGGATCTTGCGTAGGAATACTCATTAGGGAATATGAATCTAGTGGGTAACTCCTCACCAGGAGGTGGAGGGGGCGGTGGTCTCATTTTAACTGTATGCCTACTGCCGAATGTGCTGAATCCATTATCAAGTTGCAAAATGTTCATAGCTGGAACAATATCTCCACGGCCCCTATACGGCTTTGAATCAAACGAATAAAGAATGTAATTCTCCTCCTGTTTCTCTTGTAGGTTGTAGCTACTTTCCCTGCCGATTCCAATCAACGCCCTTTGTAAGAAAAATTGGTCAACATTGGTCTTTCCATTTGCATCGAGCGACGCCAGCGGCGTGTCAAAGTCCTTGTACAGTTCCAGAATCATTGGTATCTCACTTCTCGGTATATTCGATGGGATGTTGATGCCGACCTGATTCACGCCTTGAGAAGCGAGTACAGAAAGAAACTCTCTGAGGAAACCCACGTAAATGGCGGTGTCTACAGGCGATGTAGGAATCGCTCTTCCAGATTGACTTATTTTGAAGTTGTATAGCAATGGAGGAATAACAATTATGTTCTCTGGTGCAGATAGAATATCTATAATATGAGTGACAAAGTCGCCAGTGAGTCTCTCATTCTCGTTAAGCAGAACCTTCAAGAAAACCAGTAAATTGTTGCCCTGAGAGGCAATAAGGTTCTCAAGAACGAAGTTTCTCTGAAGTTCCCTGTTCCCATCAATCTCCCCAAGTCTATCGACCGTGATTTTAGCATAGCTTTCTGTTAGTACATGATCAGGCAAGGTGCCCCTAAATCTGCTGTGCAACGGCTTTCTATTGTCCAAAGCAAGCGAAACCGGTTGAAAGGGACCCGAACCAGTTCTAAACTCAGCCATCCTGAAATAGTTGTCACCTTCCCTATAGAGATCTCTCAATCTAATCTCAATACTCATTTTTCTTACTCCTCTTTTCGTTTCTTAATGGTTCTTACCAGAATGACCTCATCTCTTTTAGAATCATAATGCCAAAACTGTGGGTCTCTTAGAATTCTTCTCACCATGACCAATTTACAGTGAGGCAAGAAAACAGCATCTGGGAGTTCTGGTAACTTTACTGAAACCAATGATGCTTCGACTGGCGTATTACCAATCTCCACTTATTTCGAGCCCAGAGTCTACTCTTCTAAGCTTAAATGTATTACCTTTGTCTGAATGTATCACTATCTCGTCACCTTCCTTTATTTTGGAAACAACAACCTTAAAAGTCTCCATCTTTTCCGATCTAATCTTGCCTAGTATCAACGATTTGTCAGTAAAATCGGGGTATAGGTTGTAAGTAAGATATAAGACGTCGTCTATGTTAAAGTCTTTCAACAGTTCGGAAAGGTCTTCCACAGCATTCGCTAAGGGTCTAATTTCGTTTTCTTTTTTGATTTCGCTGAATATTTGCTTCCCCTTAGAACTGAGGTTGTTCGATTTGTCAATCAGACTGAAATCTCTCAAACTGTCCAATAACTCTTCTGAGTATTCGTTGTATGGTCCGTACTTGTAAGATTCAAAGGTGCCATCTAGGTAATCAAGTTTGTCAGGAAAATTCTTGGTAACCAAGAAAAGAAACTTCTCAAAGTACACTCTGCTCTCTTTAAATTTTTTTGGAAGGCCGGAAATCACTAGCAACACAGCTTTCTGGTCTATTGTAAGGTCCTTAGCTCCATCCATTTCTTTCTCTGTAGATTAGAGCACTGGTGCCATTATTAATCTTTTGAGAAAAATCCTATGGCGGTAAAAACCTGAACGCTTCACATTTACCCCCACGATATTTTCTCCAGTGCAGTTAGTATATCGCGCTGTTTCTTTGTTCTTTCAAGTTCCTCGAAGGTCCCGTCATCCTTCTTTATTATCTGCAGCTTCTCAAGTTCCAGAAACATCCTCTCAACTGAATACTTCTTAGCCAGCCCGGAGAGGTTCATTGCCCTGACAATCATGGATCGCATTATCAGTGCAATGAACAGGACAAATATCGTACCGCTGACAGTGGATGGCTTTCTTGCCCTCAGGGGAAAGAGATCCAGATCGGTTTTCAGCATCATGAACGCCTTCTCAATGGCATCCTTCTGCCTGTACATTGACAGGCAGGTTACCGGATCATGATCGCCGCTGTAGACGATCATGAATCTCCCCATGCGGTTCTCTGCCGCGGTGATGGCATTGTTCCTTGCCCTTGTCACTATCTTCCCCTCTTTCACCGTATAGGATATGTATTTCATGTAAGAACCTGCAATCGCGGATATTGCAGTGCCGAGACCTTTCCTCACCTGCAGCTTCTCTATCTCTTCACGCTTCTGCATAAGAGTGCGGTGAAAATTCATGCGTTCCTCAGTCTCCCTCTCCGGATCGTGGTAGAGATACGCCATGAGATCCAGTTCTTCCATCCTGAAGGAGAGACGAAGGCAGAACATGGTTCTGCCTTCATACAGGATTGCGTTATCCGCCCTGTCAAGGGTCTTCATGGCGGAGGAGAATGCGGCCTTCACCTCTTTCCTGGAATATACCGCAGCAATGATGTAGTCATGTCCGGAAAGCATCCTGAGATTGTCGAGTGAGAAGAAACCCCGATCAAGGATGAACTCAATTCCTTCAATGCCGAGATCTGTGACCATCCTCTTCAGCGTTACAATGTCCGGAATGCTTCCGCTGTATGTTTCAAACGAGATCGGAAGGAAACGTTTCTTCTCCATCACAATGGAAAGATTCAGCTGCGGCAGGTCCGGGTGATCCTTTGCATGGCCGTACTCGAACATCGCAAGAGAGGAATATGAGGGTACGGTTGTTATATCATACAGGAGAGAACCTTCAGGTTTGATGTACGAGATGAAATGCTTCGAGAAGCTGCGATAGAGATCGCTTTCGCCAATCCTGTCAAGAAGCCTGCTTATCCCGGGTGAGCTTAGATCAACGTGGAGAAGATCCGGAAGATGAGTTCCCTCCATCCATACGGGAATGCTCTTCATGGGAAGAGGCCTGACAACCTTCGACATCGCGAGAGCCAGTATCTCTGCAGATCTCTTCTTTCCCGCCAGCGGTGTGAGTATGTCGCTGAGATGCAGCGTATCCATGACCCTTATAAGGGGCAGGAAAGAGCCGTATATGTAACTCCTCCTCGGAAGTGTGACCCGTACTTTGCCTATCTTTCCGTCCATATCCTTTCCAAGATATCTGTATTTGTAGGAGGTGTTCCTGGTTTTCGGATCATATTTTGGCGTTCTCTCATAATAGTAGGTTGCACCATTCTTAACCTTCTTAACGGTCTGGGGTGATCCCATAATGGTGGGAAATACCACCATTAAATATAAGCTTTATTCTTTATGCGAAGACAGTAAAACAAGCTGTTCACGAAATTATAATGGTGGTAAAACTGAAGCGTTCAGGATATAACTGATACAATGAACATAACATACCAGAAAAATGGAATTTTGTTATTTTTTGAACAGCATTACTTCATCCGAAGCCTCACTCGTTTTCTCACACTCTCTCTCCAGAATGTGAAATCACCATTTTGCAACACTGCGATATTCGGCTCGTTCGGAAGCCTTAAGAATTTTGCGTGTCCAATCAAACAGTCACAAAGGTAATTCAATGTCCATGAAAGATCCCATATCGTTTGTGGAGGAGAAGGTGAAGGAGAGAGCCAAGGAGACAAGAAACATAAAGAGTGCAATAATCTTCGACATGGACTTCAAGCCGCCGAGAATCCTCATAAGAAGCGAACTGAATAAGGTAACAAACGATCTTGCTGATTATGTGAACCTGAACCTTCCAAGGCACATAATCATCTATGGCTCCAAGGGCTCAGGCAAGACCCTGAGTGCGCTGACAATAGCAAAGGCGTTCAGGGAAAGCAAATCCATACCGTATTTCTACGTAAACGCAAGAGAAAACCCAACGTCGATAAAGATTTACCGCAGGCTAACGAGGATTGACAGCAGAGGGCACGACATCGATGAGGTGAAGAGCAGGTTCGATGCCATGCTTTCCGGAAAGTCCATCGTTATCCTTGACGAAGTCGATTTTCTCCAGGACTATGACATATTGTATCACCTGACCAGACACACCAGGGCCAATCTTATCCTTTTGAGGCAGAAGGTGTACTGGTACAAGGACATGAACGATGAGAGCGTCAAGAGCTCATTGCAGCCGGATCACATCGTATTCCATGAATACAGTTCGGACGAGATCAGGGAGATACTGAAGATGAGGGCCGACGAAGGTCTTAACAGATACGACAAGGAGTCTCTGGGTTTATTGTCTGCGATGCTTGTGAGGGACTACAGGAGCGACGCAAGGATAGGCATCAAGGCCCTTGAGATCATCGGCAGGCTGAACCAGTGGGACGACGATTCCGTAAGAACTGCACTGAAGCAGGCCTATGTGGAAGTGGAGGGCGAAACACTGAAGAACCTTGGAGATCGTGATCTGCTGATTCTTGCTTCATTGATCAAGAACCAGGATACGAACAGGGCGTATTCCGAAGTTTCAGCGTCAGGCAACATGCTCCTAAGAGGAGTGAGCAAGTCAACATTCTTCCAGAGCGTGAACTACCTGCAGAATCTTGGTCTCATCACGCTCATCAAGAAGAAGATAGGCAGATATTATACAATGGAGTCGCTATGGCGGTCATTAAACGGTAGAGATTTGACCTCCTGATATCTGATTTTCTCGCTATTTCACTGGGTACAGAAAGGTTTATTAGCGTGTTATGTATATCCCTACTACATGACAGTAATACCGAGAAAAGTGAAGAGAAAGCACGGAGAATACTGGGAGCTCGTTGACACCAGGCGTGTTAATGGGAAGGTTGTGCAGAAGTATGTCGGGTACCTGGGAAAGGATCCAAAGGCGAAGAGCGAGATAAAACCCGAAGATATATTGCCGTATATTGAGAGGCTCATCAGCAATGGAATAAGTCAGGAGGAGATCGGAACCATACTGAGGAAGATCGGTATCGATTACGATACATGGCCAATAACGAAGATCATCATTGAGAACGATCTCAAGCTGAAGAAACTCTTCCTGAGACTGAAATGAGTGCCAGGGATGAAAACCTGCCTGGGATAGTGTTCCGGACACACATCACGGTGTGCCCGGAATGCAGGCTGCACCTCAATGTGCACAGGACCAGGAGACGCACGGTGAAATCTGTCCATGGCACATTCACCGCGGTACATAAACTCATGAAATGCAAGAAGCACAAGAGAGATTCTTGGATACCGAGTGATTAAACAGGCTCAATACTCTTAATCCTGCTTCTCTTGAATGTCCTCACTGCATTCCTGAGGTGGCAGTATGCGATGATGTACTT
>JAJZLK010000020.1 GCA_021803655.1 Thermoplasmata archaeon | reverse complement strand
CTACCAGCTAAGGTATGGCCCGGCTATGCTGGGTGATTCCCTGCACAGTTCCCATCCTATTGACGTTGAGGTAACTGATCCGGAAACGATATCCCAAATTTTTGATGAAATCAGCTACGGAAAAGGATCCTCCATCCTGAGGATGTTTGAATCATACGTTGGGGAGGACAGCTTCAGGGATGGCATATCTGGCTATCTCAAGAACCATTCTTTCGGAAACGCGGAAGGAAGGGAGCTCTGGGAGGAGCTTGAAAAATCATCAGGAAAGAAAGTTGCGGAAACCATGAAAGCATGGATAACAAAAGTTGGATACCCGCTGATTACCATAAGAAGGAATGGAGATAATGTGAAGTTATCACAGGAACGGTTCCTTCTCAACGGGATCAGCCACGAAACCTGGCCGGTTCCCGTGGACATACTGGATGCGGACGGGCCAAGAACTATCCTTATGACGGAGAGGGAGACTGAGATAAAGGCTCACGGCTACATGGTGGTGAATCCATCGCGCAAAGGGTTCTACCGGGTTCTTTACGACGAGGATGTTGAGTCTCTGATAAACAGGATGGGGAAGATGTCTGAAGAGGAACAGTGGGGAATGATGATGGACTATTTTGCCCTCCTCCTCTCAGGACGGATTGAACTGGACGTCTATCTCTCTTTAGCAGATTCAGTCCTCGGGTCCAGGAACAAGATGCCAATTCAGGCAGTGGCAGACCAGATCTCACTCATGCACAGCATCTCTGCTGGAGAAAGCAGGATTGGGGACTTCGCGCTGAGATTCCTGAAGGGGGCAATGGAGATTGCAAGGGAGAAGTCGGAAAAAGACGAAAGATTCCTTGAACTGGAAGGTGTTCTCTCATCCAGGCTGGCAATAATTGACAGAAATTATGCCGGTAAAATATCAGGGGAATTTGCCAGATTTGTAGAGTTGAAACCAGACCTGAGGCTTGGTGTCGCCATGGCATTCGCGCTGACTGAAAACAGGCTTGACATCATGATGGACACCATGAAGATGCTGAAGGCAGATGAGGACAGGATCAAGGTAATTTCCGCAATGGGATGGCTGAAAGGAGAAGGAACGATTGAAAAGGTCACAGGGTACATAATGGAAGGAAGGATCAAGAAGCAGGACATGATCTCATATTACCTTCAGGCGGCCATGAACCCTGCTAACAGGGAAGAGATATTCGGAAAGTTTCCGGGAATAGTGAAAATGGCACAGGAAATCTTCGCAGGAGGGATCAACGCGTCAAAACTGGTGGAGGCAGTTCTACCGGTAATAGGTGCCTCAAGGAGGGACGATGCGGTCAGGATGGCCGATGTCATAAAGAAACCAGGCGTTGAGAAGGGGGTCATGAAGGGACTGGAACTCCTGGAGGTATACTCACGGCTTTACTCAAGGATAACCTGAGCACTATAGACTCATGGTTGACTTTCCGGGAGGTTCATAGCCGATTCCCGTTGCACCATGACGGCTGATTGTGCCGTGGGAAATCTTATCACAGTGAGCGAGAAAACCCACTTCTTCAGGAGTGGGATGAGAGCGAACACCGCATTTAATAACCACGATACAATTATACAAATAGCATGTATAAGTCCTACAGATTCAGGATATATCCCAATGAGGATCAGGAAACTCTCATTGTGAAACATATTGGATCATGCAGGTTTGTATGGAATCATTTTCTTGATATGCGAAATAAGAGATATGCTGAAACTGGAAAGGGCATGACATACAAGGAAATGGCATTGCTTCTGCCCGCATTGAAGAAGGAAAATAAATGGCTTAATGAAGTTAATTCACAAAGCATTCAGCAGGTTGTAATGCATCTGGACAGTGCTTTCCATGGTTTTTTCAAGAAAATAGGCAAATATCCTGTATTCAAGAAGAAGGCCAATGGGGGTTCGTTCGCAGTGCCACAGAATTTCAAGGTTGAAGACAACCACCTCATAATCCTGAAGTTCAAAACACCCATACGCATGTTTGTGCATAGAAAAATTGAAGGGCATATGCGAAGTCTTACCGTATCAAGAACTTCATCCGGGAAATATTACGTTTCCATTCTTGCCGATACAGGAATCCAAACACCTGAACCGAAGGAGATTGAAGCGGAAAGTTCAGTGGGCATGGATGTCGGGATAACGGAATTCTTCACAACATCAGATGGATTGCAAATAGGGAATCCATGGAATCTGAAGAAATCGGAGAAGAAACTGGCAAAAGCACAGAAACAGCTGTCAAGAAAGACGAAAGGTTCAAAGAACAGGAACAAAGCAATAATAAGGGTTGCGACAATACAGGAACATATTGCAAACCAGAGAATGGATTTCCACAACAAGATATCAGATATCCTGACACGACAATACGACACCATAATAACGGAAGACCTGAACGTATCAGGCATGATAAGGAACCACCATATTGCAAAGAGCATAGCAGACGCAGGATGGTCATCCTTCTTCTCAATGCTGAAAACCAAGGCATTGTCAAGGGGGAAGAATATGATCGAGATAGGGAGATTCGATCCCTCGTCGAAGATGTGTTCAGAGTGTGGACATATCTACGCACTGAAACTCAGTGAAAGAACATGGACATGCCCGGAATGCAATGCTTTCCATGATAGGGAACTGAACGCAGCAATAAACATAAAGAGATTTGGTCTCATAAAGACCGGAGTACCTACGGACAGTGGGGAATTAACGCCTGTGGACACAGTCACCTCTGCTCTGTCCCTTCTTGAAAAGGAAGGGATAAGGCAAGTGAAGTGGTTGAAGCAGGAAGCCCACGTTCTTTAGACGTGGGAGGATGTCACGTATTTCCCGACTATAAACATGCAAAGCACGGACAGCGTGGAAATACGCCGGGTGGTCACCAGGAGCAACAGAGTCACACACACCGCAACGGGAACCAGTAGACTGGAGAGGTGATGTGCGGAGAAGGACAAACGTCGGCTCAATAACAGGCTCTGCCATTCGTGCATGGAGAGTCATGAATAAGCCAGATCTGGAGAGAAGTTGAAATGAGTAACGAAGATGTGTTTGTAGTCCATTACAGGAGGAGCCCATTCTCGAGGTCGAGACCGAAGGAACCGGAAAAGGATGTTTTCAACAACATAAGGATGGATGAGGTTCTTGCAAGGTTGATAAACGATGCGGTTGATTCCACCGGGATCAAGCCGGAGGAAGTCGGCGATGTGATTACCGGGTGTGCGATTCAGGCAGATGAGAACTGGACCTATGGCGGCAGGCATCCTGTCCTTCTGTCCAAACTTCCGGTATCTGTGCCTGGCATGGGAATGGACCGGGCTTGTTCATCATCACTGAACGCCATAACAGTTGGCGCCATGGAAATCCAGACAGGGAATGCGGATATTATACTGGCCGGAGGAATGGAACACATGACTCACGTGCCTCTCTCCGACAATCCCCACGTTAAACCAAACATGAAACTGCTCGTCAGGCCTGAATACCTGAAGTATGAAATGAACGTTGGATACTCCATGGGACTGACCGCTGAGAAACTTGCCGACATGAAAGGCATTCAGAGAGAAGAGATGGATCGCTTCTCGGTAAGGAGCCATGAACTGGCTTCGAAATCCCAGGAAGCTGGATTCTTCAAGGGAGAGATACTTCCAATTACGGTGGAACATGATGGAAAGGAAGTAACCATCGACAGGGACCAGAGCATAAGAGGAGACAGCAACATGCAGAAAATGGCGACTCTTCCCCCGGCATTCAGGCAGGGAGGAAAGATAACTGCAGGAAACTCCTCTCCACTAAACGCCGGAGCATCCCTGGTAATGCTTATGTCCGGAAAAAAAGTGCAGGAGTATGGCCTTACACCCATGGCAAAACTCGTATCCTTCGGATGGGCAGGCGTCCACCCGTCCATAATGGGTGAGGGCGTTGTCCCCGCCTCAAGAAAGGCACTGGAAAAGGCCGGAATCACGGCAGGTGACATAGACCTGTTCGAGATCAACGAGGCCTTTGCAGTGGTAGCACTCAACGCAATGAAAGAACTAGGAATCCCGGAGGAAAAGGTCAATGTCAATGGCGGAGCAATAGCAATAGGCCACCCGCTAGGAGCAAGCGGCGCAAGACTGGCAGGAACACTGTGCAGAACCATGAAGGAGAAAGGAAAAGATCGTGGGCTGGCATCTCTCTGTGTTGGGGGAGGACAGGGATATACGACGATTTTTGAGAGGGTGTAAGGAGATGGACTTCAAGTTTTCAGAGGAACTGAACCAGTTCAGGGAGAAGGTCAGGAAATTTGGCCAGAAAGAATTCACGCCAGAACGAGCGAGAAAATTCGATCTCGAGGAAAAGTATCCGGACGAGCTCAGGAAACTCGCATACCAGCAGGGACTGGTTGATTACAGCGACCCCTGGAAGGTCATGATCTCGATAGAAGAACTCTGTTCCATCGATCCGGGACTTGGAATATCCGTAACGATCCCATATTTCGGTGCGGAAGTGATACTTCTATTCGGATCCGACATGCTCAAGGAAAAATACCTCTCCAGGGTCAACAGCGGAGAGGCAATAATGGGACTTGCAGTAACAGAACCCAGCGGCGGAAGCGACGTGGCAGGATCAACCACGAGGGCTGAGAAAAAAGGGGACAAGTACGTCGTGAGTGGCTCGAAGATGTTCATCTCCAACGGCAACATTGCAGATTTTCTCGTGACCCTTGTTAGGACCTCAGAAGGAGACGGGAAGAGGCACCATGGACTCAGCGTCCTTGTAATCGACACCGGGAGCACGGGATTTAACGCTAATAAGCTCACAGGAAAACTTGGAGTAAGGGCAACAACCACTGCGGAAATTTCAATGCAGAATGTCGAGGTCCCGGCAGAGAACCTCGTGGGCGAAGAGGGAAA
Source organism: Thermoplasmata archaeon (assembly GCA_021803655.1). GTDB lineage: Archaea > Thermoplasmatota > Thermoplasmata > Thermoplasmatales > Thermoplasmataceae > JAMDBT01. The sequence continues at coordinate 42,131 of JAJZLK010000020.1, read as the reverse complement.
GGGATTCTATTATATCATGACATTCTTCAACATCAGCAGGATATTCGTGGCTGCGCAGGGCATAGGAATTGCTCAGGGGGCGTACAACCGTGCACTGGAACTTGTGAAGAAGAGAGGCGAGTCGTTCTCCGGAAAGGAGGAGGTCCAGTTTATCCTGGCCGAGATGGCAACAAAGATAAAGGCTACCAGGCTGGTAACTTACGAGGCTGCATCTTACCTGTTCAACTTCGAGCCTGATCCGGCAATTACCAGTATGGCAAAGCAGATGGCAGGAGAAACTGCAGTCTTTGTTGCAGAAAAGGCATTGGAACTTGCCGGAATAGAGGCGGTCGACGGCGACCTGGAGAGGATCTTCAGGGATGCAAAGATACTTGAAATATGGGAGGGAACCAGCGAGATCGAGAAACTGGTAATCTCCAGAAACCTGCTGAAGGGGGGAAAGGCATGAGTTCTGAAATAACGGATATACTGAGGGCAAGCGCGAGGGAGTTCATATCTAAGAGTGTACCATCCGGGGAAAACGGACTGGAAAAATCCGGGATAACCGCCGAACTGAGAAAGAAACTGGCAGATCAGGGTTTCCTGAACATAGCGCTCTCTCCGGAAGCAGGAGGCGCCGGTCTAGAGATCGAACCATACATCGCAGTCCTGGAGGAATTTTCCCGGGTCGAACCATCCATAGCAATGGAAATAATGCTGATCAACTCGGTAGCCGGCAAACTCCTTGGGCACTTTGAGGATGGCATGGAGATGCTGAGGAAAACCGCATCCGGGGAGAAGAGCTTTATTGTGTCAGTTCCAGGTGAATACGTGAAGAACAGCGTCCACTCAAAGGAGGCGACGCTATCGGGAGATGTGCCTGTAGCGGTCGGAGGGAGCCCTGAGTATCTCATCATGAATGAACCGGCAGGAAGAACTCTTCTGGTACGAAGTGGCATATCATTCAGGAAGTTCCAGAAGCCTCTGGGGTTCCGGGCACTTTCGTGGGGGAAAGTCGAGATTAAGGACGGACAGTATGAAAAGGTCGGGGACAGGAGTCTTGAGAACATATTCCTCAGCGGGATAAACCTTGAAGTCTCTGCAATCGCTCTTGGCATAGCCGAAGGTGCCATTGAAAAGACCATCGAGTACACAAAGGTCAGGAAAGTCTTCAACACGAGCCTGAAGGATTTCGGCCCCGTGGCCTCTGCCATGTCAAGGATGAAGACGGAGATAGAGTTACTCAGAACGGCAATCACGTCCGAAAGCGTGCATGAGAACCAGGAAATGATCCGGCACAAGTCCCTAGAACTTGCGTTGAATGCATCCCGCGCCGCAGTACAGTACCACGGAGGATACGGATACTTTGAAGCCTTCGGGATCGAGAAACTCTACAGGGACTCCATGACCATGAAGATGATGTTCGGAGGACTCAAGCAGGACCTGATCCTCCACAAGAAAATATACGGCTCTGAATCCGGCTTCCTCTGATTACTCAGGAACGCCGGAACTCATTATTTTATCAAAATCCTCTGAGGAAATCTTGCCAGTTGCAAGAACGAGGGACTTTATGGATTTGCCTGAATGCAAGGCTTCCTGAACAATCTTTGCAACCGTGTCATATCCAAGGTATGGATTCAGCAGTGCAGCAGACCCAAAGCTCCTGGACATGTGTTCAAGGCAGGAGGATGCGTCCGCCTCGATGCCGTTGATCAGTTTTTCCCTGAACATAGACAATCCGTTGGTGAGTATGTCAAACGACCGGTTCAGTTCATAGTCTATGTGCGGCATCATTACATTGAGCTCGAACTGGCCAGCCTGGGCAGATACGTTCAGCGCCTGCTGTGCTCCCATGACCGAATGGCATATCATGTTGGTCGCCTCAGCGATGGATGGATTGATCTTTCCCGGCATGATCGAGGAGCCCTGCTGTACTGCAGGAATCCTTATCTCATGGAGCCCGGCTCCTGGGCCGGAATACATCAGCCTGGTATCATTGGAAATCTTGTTGAGGTCAATTGCCACGTTTGCAACGGCATTCATTGCCCTGCAGAAGTCCGTCATGAACTCCATTATCCCGGGAAGGTTGTCTGAAGTCCTGTACGCAAACCCGGTAAACTTTGAAATCTCGGCAACCACGTTCTTCTGGAATCCCGGAGCGGTGTTGATTCCCGTTCCGACAGCAGTTCCTCCGATGTTCAGCTCAAGCAGGAAATCCACGGCGTTGTCTATCTCTTCGAGAGCCCTGTTCATGGTATAAGCCCATGCGTTGAACTCCGTGCCAAGGGTGATCGGAGCTGCGTCCTGAAGATGCGTTCTTCCCGGTTTCACAACCTTGCTGAACTGTTCTCCCTTCTCCCTGAAGGCCAGTGAGAGCGCTTTCACCTGCTCCCTGAATCTGGCCATTTTCGTGACAGCGGTGATCCTGATCATGGTGGGAAATACATCATTGGTGGACTGGCTCATATTAACATGGTCGTTCGGGTGTATGAACGAATAGTCCCCTTTCTTCTTCCCTGAAATTTCCAGTGCAAGATTGGCCACGACCTCGTTTGCATTCATGTTGAACGATGTACCGGCTCCAGCCTGGAACACATCGATCCTGAAGTTGTCATGGAGAGAACCGGAAATGATCCTGTCACAGGCCTTGACGATTGCATCTGCGCGGTCCTCAGAAAGTTTCTTGCCAGCCTTGTTTGCCAGGGCAGAGGATCTCTTGATTATAATCATGGAATTGACATGGTCGGAGTCAGCCGTTATCCCCGAGATCTTGAAATTCTCTATTGCCCTTATGGTATTTATGCCATAATAGGCATTGTCCGGCAACTCTATTTCACCAATTACGTCCTTTTCAATCCTCGACATGCTTCTCTATCACTCGGCCTTATAAAATTTCACCCTCGTGAAGCAGGGAATGGACATGCCAAGAATGGATTCAGGGCTGCATCCGGAAACCTTCACCCTTTGCGCTGTGTCAACTATTTATAATGTCAATTGATGACAGTTGATGAAAGACGATGAAATTGTCATCAGGGTAGCAGGAGCTGCAGGTGACGGGGTCCAGTCTGCGGGTCTGATAATCTCCAAGACATTTTCAAGAAGTGGACTTAACGTCATGACTTACAATTATTATCAGGATATTGTGAGGGGCGGACAAAGTTGGTACCAGATACGGGCTTCGCACAATCCGGTGAAATCCCAGGGAGACGGCCTGGATGTGCTCGTGGCACTGAACCGGGACGGCCTGGAGAGACATACCAATCCTGACATCAATGAAGGTGGAGCATCCCCGCTTGAGGGGGTTGCGATTTTTGACGAATCAATATCCGATCACAGCAGCAGGAAGGTCACTTACTCCCCGATTCCCCTTGGTGAAATTGCCGCAAAACACAGCAAGGTCACCCTCGTGAAGAACACTGTTGCAATGGGGGGAGCCATGGCCGCACTGGGGATAGAATTCGAGACTCTGGCCGAGGTCATAAGGAATACCTTTGGGAGCAAGGGAACAGTGGCGGAGCAGAATGTTGCAGCAGCAAGAGAAGGGTACGAATACTACCTGAGCAAATACAAACCAATCAGGAAGAACATACGGTTCGATGGCAAGAAGAAGATGCTGCTCAATGGTGGCGAAGCGGTCGGCCTTGGCGCAGTGAGCGGTGGAGTAAAGATGTACATAGCTTATCCCATGACACCTGCCTCTTCATGTCTTCACTTTCTCGCGGCACACGCAAAGCAGTACGGAGTATTCGTGAAGATACCCGAGGATGAAATATCCGCCATAAATATGACAATCGGGGCAAACTATGCCGGAGTGAGAGCAATGACAGGTTCTTCAGGCGGTGGATTCTCACTGATGGTTGAGGCGCTTGGAATGGCAGGAATGCTGGAAGTACCAATCGTCGTTTATGAGTCACAGAGATCCGGGCCTTCCACCGGACTGCCGACGAAGACCGAGCAGGGGGACCTCAATCTTGTACTGGGCGCTTCGCAGGGCGATTTTCCAAGAATAATCCTGGCACCGTCAAACGTGGAAGAATGCTTTTACATGACCAGGGATGCGCTGAACCTGGCTGAACTGTACCAGACACCGGTCATAGTGATGTCTGATCTGTACCTTTCTGAACACGACGAAACGGTTGATCACCTGGACACGGATTTCAGGATTGATCATGGGAAGAGGGCTGCGGACGGAGAGATCAACTATAGGAGATACCTGATCACGGATGACGGGATATCGCCAAGGGCTGTTCCGGGACAGGCAGGGCTCATGCACAATGAAGATTCTGACGAACACGACGAATTCGGAAACGTGGTGAGCGATGCAGAAACTGATCCTATGAAGAGGATCGCAATGATGGAAAAGAGGATGAGGAAGATCGAGACTTACAGGTCCGGGATGCCTAAGACAAGGACATACAAACTCGATGACGCCGAAATCGCCGTGATCCAGTGGGGATCTACCAGAGGCGTGGTTGAGGAGGCGGTCGACGCACTGAGGGATAAGGGAATTAAAGTGGGCGCTGTTGAAGTGACACACGTTTTCCCGATGAACCCCGACATCGGCAAGCTGGTGGAAGGAAAACAGGTTATAGTTGTGGAACAGAACTATACCGGACAGTTCGACAGGCTCCTTAAATCAGAATTCCAGATGGAAACGACACTGGTTAACAAGTTCAACGGGGAGGCTTTCTATCCGGGGGAACTTGCAACGCAGATTCAGAAAGTGATAATGGAGGTTACGAAGCTATGATAACACTGAAGGATTACGACGGACCGGTGAAGCCGGACTGGTGTCCGGCATGCGGAAATTTTGCACAGCTTTCTGCCATAAAGAACGTGCTCGTGGAGATGAATATTGAGCCCAAAGACGTTGCTGTTGTATCTGGAATAGGGTGTTCCAGCAACCTCCCCGAGTTTATCAAGAGTTATGGATTCCACGGGCTTCATGGCAGGCTTCTGCCAGTGGCTTCGGCCATCAAGTGGGCCAACCCAAAACTTACGGTGATAGGTTACGGTGGGGACGGAGACGGGTTCTTCGAAGGTACACAGCACTTTTTCCACACCGCAAAGAGGAACATTGACATCACCTACGTGGTATCTGATAACCAGATATTCGGACTCACAACAGGTCAGGCGTCACCCACTTCTGAAATCGGGTTCATTTCAAAATCCACTCCTGACGGAAACATCGAGAGGCCAATAAATCCACTGACATTTGCACTTGCTGCAGGGGCTACCTTTGTGGCCAGGGGATTCTCCGGGGACCCGAAGCACCTTCACGATCTTATAAAGGCGGGAATACAGCATAAGGGATTCTCGTTCATAGATGTATTCAGTCCATGTGTTACATTTAACAAGACAAACACCTACGATTATTTCAGGAAGAGAGTCTACAAGTATGAATCACCCGACAGGGAAAACTTCGCCGACGCATACAGGGCATGCGAGGAGTGGGGGGACAAGATACCAATAGGCATCTTCTACCAAGTGAAGAGAGATACATACGAGGAGAACGACCCTGTATACAGGAAGGGGCCTTTGGTTGATATGCCTTACAGGGGTATTCTGGAAGAGGATCTGGAAGAATTTTACTGAATCCCTATACATTCTTCCAGAGCGAAACCAGGAACTCAAAGCGGGTGGAACTGGAATGTTGGGTTCATTCCGAAAAAATCCTTGTGGACCCGTCCAATCGGTACATTTGCCGGTAGCTCAACTTTTGTTTGCAAGATGTGTCCCTGAAGTGTTATTATTCTGTTTGTCTCCAGTGTGAAATAAATGTATTTTCCGGTCCCTGGCGTCAGATTTAATGGGATGCAATAACACTTAAATAGTTCCATTTGAATCCATCTCTTACATTTTAGGAGGAAAAAAAAGTGGAAACAGATGGCACAAAAGGAACTACGACCGGTGCCGGCGATCTCACCAGACCTCCAAAAAAATCATCTTCCAAGATGAAATGGATCGTCATAGCAGTGGTCGTAATAGTAGTCATATCTGCAGTGGCAGTAGTTTTAGTCACTAGCAGTGCGAAGCCTAGCGAGTCTCCTTCAATAGTGTCCGCGCCCATCAGTGGAACCGTAGGGTCTCCATACAACCTTATCGTTAACACCAATGGGAACTTCAAGTATGCGGATGTCTACTTTGGAGACGGTACCATGCAGAACGTGAGTGGAACAGGTAGCACTCTGAACGTCAGCCACACTTATCAGTCGGCAGGGAGCTATTACATATATTACACAATCACGTACTCTGACGGAAAGGTAGTGAACAACCTTAAGACACTTGTCAGGGCATACATCAGTAACTCTGCTCTTGCCCAGAATGAGTCATCCGGTATCATCAACGTTGTACCCTCAGGCTCATCTGCACAAATCTCAAACAACGCATCTGGGATATTCAATCCAGGTTCGCACGTTTCTCTTGCTCTTGCATACGCAACACCGCCTGCGAATAGCACATACAGTGTCTATGGTCAGAATCTCGAAGTCTTTAACTACACAACCCTGACTGCAACTCAGAGCCTCGGCTATACCTTTAATTTAACTGCAGGAGGATATCTCGCAAATTACAGTGACAGCTATTATAACGTATCAAGTCTGAAGTCAGGATTCTACGTACTTCAACTGAACACACTTACCGCAATTGTAAACGGTACGACTGGAAAACTGAGCGGCAACAAATACAACGTTTCAGTTGTAATGGACATGCCGGTATTTAACAGCACACAGGTTGGAATATATCACGCAGCCTCAGGATCGTCCTTCACAAACGCTGAACTCGAAACTGGTGGATACAAGACCTTCGACCCACAGATAGCATATGACACAGTGAGCTTTGAACCACTTGTCAACACAATGCAGTATCTTGTTGGTTACCAGGGATCAAGCAACTCGTCATTCTACCCCGAGCTCGCTTCTGCACTTCCCACAAGTGGACATGGAATAAACAGCGCTAATGTCACCAGAACCATCGCCGAGTACAATGGTACCACAAACTCATGGCAGAACGTCAGCGTGACCTATGCCCCCGGACAGGTGTATACCTTCACAATAAGAAGCAATGCAACATGGCAGGACGGTACTTCCGTTACCTCATGGGATGCTGCATTCTCAATAATCAGGGATCTCCTGTTTGACGGTGGATCGCCTGGTACTCCTGGATGGATTATCGGGCAGGTACTACTTCCAGGCGACCTCTATACATCAAACACATACCAGAACATAACGAACAACGTGACATGGAGCAACTCCTCGAACACTGTAACACTTTACCTGCAGTCACCACAGGCGCCTACCTTGATGTTTGAACTGCTCTCTGCTAGCGGAGACTTCATAATCAACGCTAACTGGGCATACCAGCACGGGGCAGGACTTACGTTCTCTCCTGCAGGCTTTACCAGCTATAAGGCAGAGGCAAACGCTGGAAGTTACGACACGTACATACAGAACAACATCATGGCAGATGGCCCCTATATGATAGACTACACCGTGACGGACAGTCAGGTTGTCATGGAAGCCAACCCGAATTACAACCCGCCTGCGACATACAACGGAGTTCAGTGGGACCCGAGACCGTCAATACAGTTCGTGAACATTGAGTACATAGGACAGCCAAGCACAACCTACCTTGACCTTAAGTCAGGAGCAGCACAGGCAGGAGGAATTCCGACAAGCAACTGGTACAACGCAAAGACCCTCGCGTCTAGCCACATCGTCAATTTGTATCCCTTCCCGACACTGAGCATCTTCTGGTACAACTATAACGCCAGAGTAAACATGTCGGGCATAGGTTCATACGACAAGCACGCAAACCTTCCGTCGTCGCTCTTTTCTAATCTGCAGGTGAGGTTGGCCTTTGCATACGCTTACAACTACGCGTTCTATCTCAACCAGCAGGTCGGAAACGCAGTATACAACACGACCTTCGCATACTCGTATGCGGGAATGCTGCCGGCAGGAATGGCGTACTCGCAGAGTATATCGCAACTGAACAAGGTAACCACTGGGGTACCTTACTTCGACCTTGCCAAGGCAAAGATGTACTGGAACGAGTTCCTCAACAGTTCTGTGAACAAGAACACATACAAGATAACCAGTACGGGAACCTACAACGGATCGGCACTTAACATACCCATATTCATATTCTCAGCTGATCCGGTCGATCTAGAGGGTGCCACAACCTGGGCACAGAATATATCCAAGATTGTTGGCTCCTCAACTAGTGCAAGTGACTTCCCGGTACTGCCAACCTCGTTCACAACGCTGCTCGGAAACATGGTTGGCGGAGGCGGTAACCCAATGCCTATATACGAACTTGGCTGGGCACCAGACTACCCGTTCCCAACAGACTACTTGGCTCCAATGGCACTGCCAGTCAGTGGAACTACCTATCCGGGACCAAACTCCATGACAACTTCATGGATTGGTAACGCAAGCAACCCCGCATACAACGCTACGGAACTGGGCGTCCTGAATAGCATGGTCGACGAGTACACCAACGGAACGTCAACATTGAACGCAACCCAGCAGGCATACTACTTCCACCAGATGAACCAGAATCTGGTTAACATGACATTCTACGTCTACATAGAACAGGCATCCGCCTTCTGGATCATATCCAGCAAGATAGCACCAAGCGGAATAACGCAGTTCGAGATGAATGTCATGATTGGTGGCGGCGCTGACCTGCTGTACAACGACCTGACGTATAGTTGATCTTTAATTTTTAATTCCCTAATTTTATTTTTTTATTTTTTTATTTTTTTATCATTGTTCTACGTCCTTTATTCTCGTTCTTTTCATCCTGCAAACCTGCATCACTGCAGTTCAATTTTCACGGAAACGTAACGATGTGAGTAACGAATTTCGAAGGCCAAGGTCTTTTACAACTATACTCTTAGCAAAACATGGACATTAAAGCAACAAACATCGCTGAGACGAACCCCCTGGAGAGTTACCTTGAGGCAGTGGGATGACTTTAAAGCCCCGAGAGGAAATACAAAACATCGGAAGGTTATGCGCACGCTTATAGCTTAAAAGAACAGTTTAACGAATATAGGAAGAGATGCTCATCTGAACCAGGAAATAGTTCATCCTCTTTTGCGACTTTGAAATAGACCAATTCACTGTTCTTACACAAGTAAGAAGGGTTAGCCCTTTGCCACATCCCTTTATTACTACTCGCCGGAAGAATCACCTGCCATTTTATTTCAATTGGAGAAACGTTCCTTCTATACCTGAATATGAGTGAAATCTGTTTGCAAATTCATTCAACGGAGGGATATTGTCAAAAAAGTGTTAAATATGACATTTAAGATATGGAAAGACAATGGAATTGAGATATTTCATCCTGAGAAGGATTCTAGTAATTATCCCGACAATAATCGGACTGACGATTCTTGTCTTCCTGATAATGTGGGCAATTCCTTTCGATCAGCTTATCGCCCCTTATATACATCAAAAGGGTCTTAGCAGAGCTCAAGCGACTCTTGTTGTAGAACAGCAGCTTGGGTTTTATAAAAACGATCCAGTTCTCACTTACCTGTTTTATCTACGTGATTTGTTCAGCGGTAACTGGGGAATCATGTTTGGTTCTGCATCACCGTACAACGGGCCAGTCATCAATGCCATTGAAATATTCCTGCCAAATACTATACAACTGGCCATCGGGGCAGTGATCGTTTCTATGGCAATCTCTATTCCGGTCGGCACTTATATTGGCTCAAGACCAAATTCACTAGGAGACCAGTTTGGAAGAGTCTTCTCCCTAGCAGGATATGCAATGCCTGGTTTCTGGCTGGCATACCTTCTAATCTATCTTTTCGCAAAGAACACCGGGATACTACTTCCTGTGGTTCCGTGGGGAGGAAACGGCTTGAATGGTTATTACAGTAGCGGTCATCTGGTCCCTTGGATACCAATTCAAGTAAACGGCCACCCCGTTTCTGATCTTACGAGCTATCCCACGCACGTTCTTCTAATAGACAGTCTGCTGAACGGAAATATATACTGGTTCACGAAAGCAGTTGAATATTTAATTTTGCCAGTTCTTACCCTGACCTATGGAATCCTCGCAGGTTTATTGAGATTTATCAGGGCTGGAATGGTGGACTCTATTAATCAGGAGTATGTTAAGACCGCAAGGGCAAAGGGGGTTCCGGAGAAGACCATTATAAAGAGACACGTGAGAAAGAATGCCCTAATCCCGACCGTTACCGTACTCGGACTCCTAGTTGCAGGATTACTGGGGGGTGCGGTTGCCGTGGAATTTGTATTTGGATATTATGGAATTGGTTACTTGACGGTATTATCTGCTGAGGATCTGCAAGTTTGGGCTGTTATGGGTACAACGATAGTCTTCGGGATTGTGCTGGTTATCGCCAATCTTGTCGTTGATGTAGTTTATGCATATCTCGATCCAAGGATACGTTACTGAGGTGAATATATGGTAGATGTAGATGCTTTCAAAACTGAAATTGCACCGCCAAGAAAGATACACCCAAAAGTGGAGGAAATGAAGACCACTGGCAAGTTATTCCTTACTAACAAACTTGCTCTTGTAGGCTTTACAATCACAAGTTTTTACTTTATTCTTGCAATATTGGACGCTATTTACCCGCAGTATCTTGGGGTAGCAAACGATAGCACATATCTGAGTTGGGTACCTGGGGGAACACCAACCACTATACAGCCCAGTCAACTCTTGTCTCCAAGCTTGACTCCTGCCGGTGGATGGATGTTCATACTTGGTACTACATTCTACAACATGCCAATATTTCCAGCTATGCTGGCGGCTCTCAAATTTGATTTGGGATACTCCCTTGCAATAGTGATGATAGGAGGAGGGATAGGCGTCGTTATTGGGGTTATATCTGGTTACATGGGCGGTATTGTAGATGAAGTTATGATGAGGGTTACTGATATATTCTTCAGTGTACCATTCCTTGTGCTTGCAATAGCGTTCCTGTTCGTGTTCGGGCACGTGTTAAGCAGTGTGGTGTATGCACTGATTATTATCTGGTGGCCGATATATGCCAGGTTAACTCGCGGGCAGGCATTGTCTACAAAGGCAATGAATTACGTTGAATCCGCAAGAGCTGCCGGTTCGTCAAAGCTGAGAAATATTTTTGTTCACGTATTGCCCAATGTTCTGTCGCCAGTTTATGTCCAGTTTTCACTGGATCTTGGAACAATTGTTCTTATATTCTCCACGTTGGACTTTCTTGGAATCGTTAACGGCAATCCAAATGTCCCAGAGTTGGGTTCCCTGATAGTAGCCCAAGGAAATGGGCTCAGCTGGTTGATAGCCGGATACTGGTGGCCAGCAATCATTCCAGGAATATTCCTGCTCATCTTCACCATTTCGATCAACTTGATGGGTGATGGACTGAGAGATGTTCTTGACCCCAAACTTAGGAGGTAAGCGCTTGGCAGAGATAAACAAAGAAAACATACAGGTTCGTGTGCGAGTTGACAATCTGAGGACACGGTTTTTCACCTCAAAGGGAATAGTAAAGGCAATCGACAATCTGAGTCTTAACCTTCTGGAAGGTGAGACCTATGGGATCGTCGGAGAAAGCGGCAGTGGGAAGAGCGTAACCGCTACATCCATAATGGATCTGATTCCTGATCCGCCTGGAAGAATAACGCGTGGGAGTATCTTCATTGACGGGTTCAACATACTTTCCGGCTATGATAAGCACGTCAGAATCATAGCCAAGAGTGAAACAAATGTAAAGTTCAGAAGGAGAAAGCGTCTTATCAGGAAGCACAACTACATAATTTCCGGAATAAGGGGAAAGAAGATTGCAATGGTATTCCAGGAACCGTTCCTGTCACTCAACCCTGTCTTAACGATTGGAGAACAGATAGAAGAGGCTATTCTTCTGCACAGTCGTGTTTCAATTGCAAATTCGATCATAAGAAGAGAGACAATGGCGAGGAAGGATGTTGAGAAATTCGTCGAAGGTATACTCGCGCAACCCGACATCTCAACAAGAAAGAAGATGATAAATCGCTGGGTTAACGAATTTGGTGTACCAGATATTGAAAGGTCGCTCAACGATCTTTTTGAAAACTCAACCGACGACTCCTTTATCACCGAAGAGGCGTTTGCTCTAGCAGAAGCAGAGAAGACCGGGATAAATTTGGATCAGATTTATACTGCAAGGGGATATTTTGATCTCCTTGACCGGCTTCATGAGACAAATCTTCAGTTGATTGAAGCTGAGGCGACAGGTAATGAGGAAGCAGTTCAGCGATTCAGGGATGAGGAACACGAGCTAAAATCCGCACTGTTTAAGGAGTACTTTTCATACAGCATACAGAGGCGTTTCCTGAAGAGAGTTTATGAGAAGCCTTTCAAGGATGTTGCCAGAAGAAGAGCGATAGAACTGCTTGACCTGGTAAATATTGCAGGTTCAGAAAGAGTTCTGGATTCATACCCTCACGAACTCAGTGGTGGAATGCAACAGAGATCCATGATCGCCATGGCTCTTTCATCAAATCCCAGAATACTTATTGCAGATGAACCAACAACCTCGCTCGATGTTACAACGCAGGCTCAGATACTCGAGTTGTTCAAGGACATAAGCAGAGAATCAAATATGTCCATACTCTTCATCACGCATGACCTTGCAGTCGTTGCAGAAATGTGCAACAGAGTGGGAGTAATGTACGGTGGTAATCTTGTGGAAGAAGGGACCGTAAGTTCCATGTTCAAGGATGCAAAACATCCCTACACAACCGGATTGATGAACTCGATCCCTCGGGCAGAAAGAAGATTTGACAAGTCACAACGCTTGGAGTCCATTCCTGGTACTGTTCCTAACCTAATTACACCGCCATCTGGATGCAGGTTCCACCCTCGATGCAAATTCAAGATGGATATATGCTCGGAGAAGAAACCGAAATTGGTGGAAATCGAACAAGGTCACAAGGTGGCATGTTTCCTCTATTCTGATGAGATTGAAGAGGAGATACCGGACGATTTCTATGTTGTGCCGAAGAATGAGGAAACAGAGGAGAAACTGTTCAATGAAGCTGAGGGGGTGACCCAATGATTAATGAGGTTGGAGACGAAAATGTAATACTGTATGTATCCGGGCTTAAGAAATACTTTCCAATCTATGGTGGGCTGGCCGGCGTCAAGGGTTATGTGAAGGCGCTTGATGACGTCACCTTTGCACTGAAGGAAGGAGAATCGCTCGGAGTCGTCGGTGAAACAGGCTGCGGAAAGACAACTCTCGGAAGAACAATTCTTGATCTCATTGAGGCCACGGAGGGAAACGTTTATTTCAATATACCAAGAGAAATCATGCGCAGGGTAATCTCACTGGAAGAGAAAGCAACAAGCCTCCTTGAGAAGGGCAAGACTGAAGAAGACTCTGAGATGAAGGACGTTCTCAAGGAACTCAATCCGCTTCGGAAAAAACACTCAATTCCCAGAATGGGTGGAAGGGACCTCATAAAACTGAGGAAATATATGCAACCTGTGTTTCAGGATCCTTTCAGTTCCTTGGACCCCAGGAAAATCGTCCGGGAAATAATTGGAGAACCGATGAAAGTTCTTCTGAAAATGAAGACGAATGAAATTCTGGTAAAGGAAAAGGAAATCATAGAAGAAATCGGACTCAGCGAGGATCACCTTTACAGATTTCCGCACGAGTTCAGCGGAGGGCAGAGGCAAAGAATTGGTATCGCAAGAGCAATTTCAATCGAACCGAAGCTTCTGGTTCTCGATGAACCCACCTCAGCTCTTGACGTTTCTGTTCAGGCCCAGATCCTTAACATTCTGAGGGACCTCCAGAGCAGAAGGGGGCTTTCTTACATATTTATATCCCATCACCTGAACGTGATCAGGATGATGGCGGACAGAGTCGCTGTTATGTATCTGGGTAAGATCGTGGAACTTTCGTCTACTGAGGAGTTATTCACAGATATGCTGCACCCATACACCAAGGCACTTCTCTCCGCTATTCCTATTCCAGATCCTGAGGCTAAGATTTCCAGGATTGTTCTGGAAGGGGAAATCCCGAGTCCTTCCGACCCGCCAAAGGGATGCCATTTCCATCCCAGGTGTCCTGTTGCTATGAAGAACTGTGGCTGGTCGCCAAGAAACCTGTCCGGACCGCTGACATCAATGCTAGATCCGATCAGGAACCAGGAGGCAAAGACTATCGTCGGCGTTGAGGAAATTGAGGTGGACGAGGATGGAAACAAGCTCCAGATAATATTCGCGGAATCGACTCCGGTAAACGACAGGCATCTTCAAACCATCAGGGACCTCGTGGAAAAGGAATCCCTCCAGAAGAACGGAGTTGTGTTCAAGGCCATAAAGGAAATCTCTCTTAACCCCGAAGCAAACTCAGTAGTGATTGAGATGATCCAGTCTGACACTCCGCACCTCAGGGAAGTCAGAAAAGGTCACTTCGTTTCCTGCTTGTTGTACGACTACAACTATTACGATCAGGAGACATCGCGCGAGGAGTCCAATGCCCCGGAACTCTATTCGAATAACCAGTAAATCACCGGGGATACCTGAAGATCCGAGGACGAGTTTTGCCGAACTCTCCTCAAAAGATTTTAGCGGAAAGGAGTTGGCGCTTTACTTGCTCTGGCCATTTGCCAGGACATTCTACGCGGTGGGCTGCCTGTTCCTGGACTTGCTGGTTATCCCCTTTCTTTTTGAAATAATACCGCCTGTCCGCAACGGAATCATCTACTCGGACATGTATATAGGATCCAGCCTGATTTTTTACTACTTCATCATCCTTGAATTTTTTATCCTCATCTTGGTCGGAAAGTATGAATTTCAATTCTACCGTATTAAACTCACCAAGGAGAGGGAAAGGGAACTGCTATGGCAGATATATGAGAGAACCACCGGCAAGAAGAGCGATGATCAGGGTTCCTGATCTCTTGTGTAATATGTCATTAACACGTCATCAACGTACTTTCCGTCAATGATGAACTGTCCCTTTCTACTCCCTTCTATCCTGAACCCAAGTTTGGTATATGCACTGATCGCAGCAAGGTTAGTGGAGAATACCTCCAGGTTTATCTTCTCTATTCCTCTCTTTCTGCATTCTTTCTGGGCTTCCTGTATCAGTCTTGTTCCGATGCCGAGATGCCTGTGCCCGGATTTTATTGCGATCCCAAGGTTAACGGTATGCCTGTTCTTCTTGTGCAGTCCTCTCTGCAACGTGAGTACTCCAACTATGGTGCCGTTATTCTCAGAAACAAGCGTTAGATCATCAGGATTCCTGATCCTCTCCTGTTCTCCCCGCTCAGTGAACATATAGAATTCGCCGATAAGGTATTGCTTCTCGTCCATGACGCTCTGCATGCACTCTATGATTCCTTTTGCATCTCGCGAAGTGGCCTTCCTTATTATATATTCATCGACAGACTGTTCTCCGTCATTCTTCTTAAGAAACATGTGGACAACTCACGACAGCATTTTCTTAAGATCAAGGCTGAACTTCCTGAACTCCTCTGACACCTTCTCCGCCTCTTCAATAACCTTCAGCCTGTTACCCATGAAACCGGGAGTCAGTCTGGCACCAGACTTGGACGGTTCAATAACATCGTTCTCCTCAAGCACCCTGAGTGAATACCTGACCTTATGCTCCGGGATCCCGGTCTCCTGTGAGATCTTTATGATCCCGAGAGGCTGTTCTGCCAGCAGGATTCGAATTATGTCTATGTGCCTCTCGAGAGTGCCCAAAATTGACCACGCTTCCTTAAAAATAGCGGCGGGTTCTTCCATCAATCACCATGTCGTGGGAAAATATAGACTTGATCGGGATGCTACGGGTATATCTGCTGACCATGAAAATGTATTACCGGCTTTCCGCTTGAATTAAGGAGGCTAGCGATAGATTTCTCTCGTTCTGAAATGTACGTAAGGAATTTTCCTGGCGAATTGGACGATTCTCCTATTGCCAGGGCGTTTTTTCTCAGGGAAATCTGCAACCTGATCTTGAATGCCAGATCCGGGTCAAGATTTTCAAGCACGTATCTGTCCGACAATAATATGCAAATACATCAGAGCTTATGAAGTGTGCGAAAGTGGACTGACCTGCACACAAAACATCTATTCAATCAGATAATACAGGTAATAGATTGCACAGCATAAACAGCGAACCACGGTTTGAAACTCCCTTCAGGTACCTGATTCCTTCAGGCTACGATTCCGGAATGCGGGTTCCTGCAATGCTCTTCGGAAATGCAAGGACGGTTGAATCCGCGTGGAAAGACGGTTCCGCGAAGCAGGCGATCAATGTTTCAACATTGCCATCCATATTGAAAGCCTCCATCGCGATGCCGGATATACACGGTGGATACGGGTTCCCGATAGGAGGAGTTGCGGCTTTCGATTATGAAGAAGGGATAATTTCGCCGGGAGGTGTTGGGTACGACATCAACTGCGGTGTCTCCCTCTTTACTGTTCCACTGACGTATTCAAGATTCGCTGAGAGAAGAAAGGAGGTTATCGACGAGATATTTAACCGCGTGCCGTCCGGGCTTGGAAACAAGTCAAGTGAACCCGTTTCAATGAACGACATGGCACAGATCATGAATGAGGGACTTAACTGGGCAGTAAACAACGGACTTGCCTTGTCTGAAGACAGGGAGAGGACCGAAGATGGGGGAGCCATGAAGAGTGAAAGCATCTCCGGCGTCTCAAACGCTGCAAGGCAGAGAGGAAAGAACCAGGTGGGAACTCTTGGAGCCGGGAATCATTTCCTTGAGGTGCAGAGGGTGGAGAAGATTTTCGATCATGCCATCGCACAGAAATTTGGAGTGGACGAGGAAGATCAGATCACTTTTATGATACACACCGGGTCAAGAGGACTTGGGCATCAGGTTGCGACGGATCACCTGAAGGAAATATCCGGAAAATTCTCCGGCCCTCCATTGAGGGATACCCAGCTGATGTATGCTGAAATTCACGGCAGGCAGGGAATCAGTTACCTTGGGGCGATGGCAGCTGCTGCGAACTTCGGATTTGTAAACAGGGCCGTGATCGGGTGGAGGGTCAGGCAGGCGTTCAGGAAAGTGTTTGGAATAGAGGAAAGCGAGATAAAACTGGTTTACAGCCTTGCGCACAATATAGCGAAGCCTGAGGAACATGAGATTGACGGGAAGAGGACAAAGGTCATGGTTCACAGGAAGGGTGCTACGAGGGCTTTCCCCGCTGGAAAGGCTGAAGGAATATTCGTGTCTACAGGGCATCCCGTCATAGTTCCCGGGGACATGGGGTCCCGGTCATACCTCCTTGTCGGGGACGTGGAAAACATGAACCTTTCATTCGGATCATCATGTCATGGGGCAGGAAGGCTTCTCAGCAGGCACGGATCCCTGAACACCTTCAGGGAATCAGAGGTTATGGAAAAACTGAAGAATGAGGGGGTTTATGCAAGGTTCTCAACCAGGAAGGTCATGCTGGAAGAAGCTCCTGGAAGTTACAAGAACATAGATGAAGTGATTGGGATAACAACCGGAGCTCAGCTGGCAAGGTCTGTGGCCATGATGAAACCAGTCGGGGTGGTCAAGGGATGATCACGATCGACAAGCCAGTTTCCGGGAACGTGTTTTATGACGGGAAAATGAGAAAGGGAACACTTCAGGTCAGGGGAGATTCTGTCGAATTCAGGGAAGGGTGGATATCCAACAACTCAGTGAGCGGCACCTTAATCCCCGCAATGATTAATGCACACACGCACGTAGGAGATTCATTCATCACTATCGAACCAGAGGGTGACATCAAGGAGGCAGTTGGTCCCGGAGGATTCAAGGAAAAGCAGTATGAGTCAGCAAGCGAAGCAGTTGTGAGGGCAGGAATGAGGCGGTCCATGAAGTTCATGAACCGTACCGGGACATCAGCCTTCATCGACTTCAGGGAAGGCGGATATAGCGGATCAGCTTTGCTAAGAAATATCGGGCACGAACCGAAGCCGATCATACTGGGAAGGCCGCTCAGTACATCAGACGGAACCTTGGGAATCGCGGACGGAGCAGGAATGAGTGCTATCCTGGATCACGATGCTCCTTTTATGAGGGACATCTCGGAAGAATGCAGGAGAACAGGAAAACTATTTGCACTGCATCTGAGTGAGAGAATCAGGGAAGACATAGACGCGGCACTGGCCCTTAAACCAGATCTTCTGGTACACTGCCTTGAATGCACCGACCAGGATCTTGACATGATTGCTTCAGCAGGCATCCCTATCGCAATTACACCCAGATCAAACGTGTTTTTTGGCAAGAGGAAGGATTATTCCATGTTCCTGCGGCATGGCATCACACTTCTCCTTGGAACAGACAATGTCATGACAGTGGAACCGGACATGTTCAGCGAAATGGGTTTCCTTTTCACATGGCAGAGGTCCATAAATCGAATCTCACCGGACAGCATTATTTCAATGGCCACAGAGAACCCGGGGAAATTTATCAATAGGAGGGGTCTCGGCACTGAAACTTTTCAATATCTGTTTTTCAGGGGGCTCAGGCTATCCTCATACGAGTTGGTGTCGAAGGCTCACATGTTCAAATTTTCTTTTGCCAGACTGATTCCGTAAATTTCTGACGTCCACAACAATATTTATATCAAGAAATTTCTTTACGGCTAAACTAAGAGGAAGATCATATTGAACTGGAAATTCAGTGCAGTACTATTTGCAACATTGGTGCTTCTAATGAGCGCATTTATCGTGGCAGGAAACTCGTCTGCTGCGACTGCCGCGCCTCAGAATGTACATCTGACAGAGTATTATGTGAACGGTGGCAAAGTAATAGGTGTGGCATCCCCGTCCACCGTTACTGCGATTTATTATGCGGGAGGGGGAATGGTATCTTCCCAGGTGTCCAACAACCCGACGTTCAGCCTTATACCGGGCAACTACAGGATTGCGGTATCACCTTCCTACGCGAATCCCACCGGAGCCTACGTGGTTTCATATGGAAACAGCAGCGCCTTGGAGGTATCCTCTTCAACAACCGTGCAGGTGAACATCAACGCAACTCCGACGAGCCTGGTGCACGTAACTCTCAACGGTTTCCAGTCCGGGACATCCGCTAAGGTCACGTTTACCACAACAACCGGATTCTCATTCCTCACCAATACAACAACCAACGGTTCATTCTACGCGTATCTGCCCTCGGGGCAGTTCTATGCCACCGTTGATTACAGCGCTTCAAAGTACAACTACCTTGAGAATCTGGCTCCTTCGGCTACAAGCCTAATCCTGCCAGTTTCCGGGTCAAACAGTATTTTCGGATTTGTGTCCCCACCCAGCGGGCAGACGATCAGCGGATTCAGCATCTCAGTCATAAACACATCGTCAAATACCTATTCAGTGAACAACTTCACCGGAGATTCATACACTCTGTTCCTGAAGAATCTTACAAACAAGTTCATCACACTTTCAGCACCGGGTTATAAGCCTGTTACACTGAATAGTGCCCCTGGCGCTGAACCGGCAGTTAATCTCGTTCCTGCGTCAAGCGAGGTGTATCTTAACTACTCGTTCTCAAGCAATCTCCAGCATCTCTCTTACGACGGTGCATTTGTGATAGACAACTCGACCACCATTCCATGGCTTCCTAACAGCACGGTCGGGAGCCTGTACTGGCAGATGAAACTGGATTCATCCTTTAACTCGCACTTCCTCGCATACGTCAACAGTTCAATTCAACCATACACAAATTCAAGCATTTTCCTGAACGGATACAACTACAAACTTAACGTAACGAATGGCAGCGTCCTCAAGTCTGCGACGAAGAACTCAACATTGGTCACATTCTCTTCAAATTACAGCAACAGTTCCGTTCCTGTAAAGTACTCGGGTATGGACATAAAGTTGTATGATCAGGGAACAGCCACAACACCGGGTGCCCTTGGATTCAACTACAACATAACCTACAAGAACAACACAACTGCACTGCAGTCTTCAACGGTCCAGACGATCACAGGAATCAGTCCCATACTGATCGGGCCCCAGGCGACCTCCCAGTGGATAGACCTCAAGTTTTCGTCTGTCAAGAACCCAACTCTGGTTAATTCCTACATAACCTTTAACTGGAAGGGTCTCAACTCGACGAATTATGTGGTTAACAAGAGCCAGAAGAACACAGTATTTGTTGCTCCCGTTAACACAAACGTGACGATCAACGTTTCCAAGGCATTCTTTAACCCGGTTACGGGAACAAACGACTACTCTAAGGCTAACTTCACCTGGACTGTGAACGGAACACTCAAGCAATACGGTCCTCAGGTCATTGTCAATTTCCACAACACACTCATGAATACCATAGAGATCAACGTGACAAGTCTATCAGGCGGAACAAACAGCACGAACATAACCGTCTATGCTGTCAGCGTGACTCCAACGGTCAACTATAACGTGTCGTATAATGGGGTTGTGAAGAAGAACGGAACTTCCGTGGCAAACGGTTCTGTTGAAACAATGACATTACTCCAGGGTGATACTTACGCATTCTCTGCCTATAACAGCTCTGCGACAATCCCCGGAACCAGCTACAGGATACCACTCCTGTACCAGTGGAAATTCACCAACTTTACCTCGACCTCATCTAACACAACATATTCATTCAGCAAACCGGGCACATCCAATGGCACCCTTGTCGTTTCAACCATAACGGAACAGAACAGCACCGTGAAATTCAACGTTCAGGTCAATGACACGACTCCGCCGAATGCGAGGATAACCCTTACAAATGCCACAGGAAAGAAACTTGTCAACCCGCTCGCAGGGGCAATGGTTGTTCTCTCAGCCAATGCATCCACTGATCCTTATAACCAGAGCCTGACATACAACTGGACCATCCAGTATGCCAACGGAACCAGGGCCGCAAACGGGACCATTTATACTGTAGTTTCTGGAAACCTGAGCAAATCGGCAGTGATCAAGGTCAGGTTCATCACCCTTAACGACGTGAAGGTATCCCTGAACGTAACAAACCACCCTGCCAACGTGAGCGCTTACAAGAACGTGACATATACCATCGTGGTCTCTTCCCCGAGAATCGTTGTGAACTCTGTTAAATTCACATCCACACCCACTCAGGGACAGGCTAACACCTTCAACGTAACCGTAAGCAACCAGGGGACAGAAAATGCAAAGTCGTTCAACCTGACGGTTGTTGCTGGCGGGTCAACCTTTACACGCTTCTACAACCAGTCCCTAAATGTCTCACAGAATGAAACTGTGCACTTCGAATGGACTCCATCCTCGTCCGGAAACGTATCGGTACAGGTTTCAGGAAATGCCACTGGAGAACCGGCATTCTTTTCCTCTGTAGGATCACTCTCCACATACGTGACTGTCAAGCCTCCATCCTACGAGACCCCACTGATCATAGGGGTTGTTATAGCGGTGATAGTGGTAGTCGGCTTCGCCTACTACAGGTTCAGTTCCAAAGGCATCAGAAGAGGAAAGGATGGCGCACAGAAACCAAAGACATCCCTCCTCGAGAAGAAGAGTCAGCAGGAGAAGGGTACCGAGGGGAAGGACAAGAAATAGACCTCGGCTATCACATCTCTTCCAGGAATTTTATCCCAATGAGGGATCCTGCATCCCTCAAAATCTTTCTAAAACATGTTATCAGAGTTACTCTTTTTTCAATTTCAACGCCTGATCCTATGACCTGGCAGGCAGAGTAGAAGTCGTTGAACGTCTTCACAAGATCCAGGCAGTATGCGGCGATTATCTCTGGTCTCAGGCTGTCAACAGACTCTTTCAGGAAATAAGGATAAAGGAACATGGATTTCGCAAGCGCCCTCTCTTCCGCGTCGTATTCAACAGACATGTGTTTCTCAAAGCTTCCTACCCTGTTCAGGATGCTTCCCGCACGGGCATATGCGTAAAGTATGTATGGCGCCGCATCGCCATCGAAGCTCAGGGCCTCCTTCCAGCGGAAATCCACATGCTTGACGGAATTCACCCTTATTATGTTGAATCTTATGGAAGAAATCGCAACATTCCTGGCGACATCGGCCAGCTTCTCCGGAGGCATGTCGGGCCTCTTCTCCTTCACCACCTTCAGCGCTTCCTCGATGGTGCGGGCCAGCAGGTCGTCGAGGGTGACTATATTTCCCATCCTGGTGGCGAACTTTGATCCCTCGAGGCTCATGAATCCGTAAGTTACGAAGTCAATTCTCGGTTTGTAATCCATGTATTCCTTCAGCACAGTGGAAAGGTGCCTGGCATGATCCTTGTGATCCTCCCCGAGCACGTCTATCACCCAGTCGGCATTCATGGCCTTGAAGATATGGTAAGCAATATCCCTGGCGAAATAGAGTGAAGTGCCGTTTGATCTCCTCAGGTACACCTTCGCTCCGTCAGGCAGCGTTATGTACTTTGCGCCACCGTCATCTTCAGTTCTATCCGAAAGAGATTCAAAGACCTGGTTCAGTTCTCCGCCATCAAGAAAGCTCGATTCCCAGACGTAATCGTCAATCTTTATTCCAATGCTGAGCATTGATTCCATGATTCCGGCGAGCATTATTGAGCAGTATTCCCTTATCTTCTCAATTACCTCCTTATCTCCGTTCTCGTAACTCTGTATGACCGGGTCAATGAGTTCCTTCTCTTTCTGCCTGTCCTGCATTTCTGAATATATTTTCTGGTAGCCGGAGAGCAGGGAATCAACGGTCGGAGTTTCGCCGGGATGAAACATCTCGAATCCGCGGTAAAGGGCAGCCACCTGTTTTCCTGAATCGTTGACGTAATACTGTGTAGTGACCCTGTATCCGTACCTCAGCAGGATTCGCGCGAGGCTGTCCCCAATAACCGAGTTCCTTGACCTTCCGATATGGATGGGCCCGGTCGGGTTCGTGCTCGTGTGTTCCACAAGAACCCTTTCCGGGTCCTGGAACGTATCAGGATACTGTTTCCGCTCGTCAAGATATCTCCTGACGGAATCCAGGAAAAAAGAGTCCTTGATGAATATGTTCAGGTAGCCAGATTCGTTCTTAATTTTCCCTACAAAGGGGAGTCCACGAATTGCCGGAGACACCAGTTCCGATATCTGGTCAAGGTTCTTTCCTGTCAGTTTCGAGAGCCTGAAGGTCCTGAAGCTGTAGTCACAGCGGCCGGTTTTATCAAGCGCAAGGTCTGAACTGTTTGTTTCCGGAAGAACCTTCCTGATTGAGTCAAGCATGTCTGAATAGACGTCGTCGAACAGTAGCACGCATGGAAGATTCAGAGAGGCTATATGTCCTTATCCTTCAGATGTTCTACCCTGATCCCCAGGCTTTCAAGATCACTAAAGAAATTCCTGTAACTCTTGCTAACGGTGTCTTCGTTTCCAATCCTGATCCGTTTGCCGGAAATCACAGATGAGATTGCGAGGGACATGACCATCCTGTGATCCCTTGCCTGGGCAGGTTCACCACGTTCGCCTGGAGCGGCGGATACAGTAACGTCGTTCCCGTCCCTCTCAACATTCGCACCCATCGACGATGCAAGCGTGATGATCGACGAAAGCCTGTCAGACTCCTTTATTTCCAGTCTCCTGCAGTTACGCAGCGTCACTCCATCCCTAGTGAATGTTCCCAGGACTGCTCCAGGAGGAGCAAGGTCCGGGGCCTGGTTCACGTCTATCGTGACTCTGCCTACCCTGGACCTCTTCACAATAATGTTGTTTCCCTCCCTGGTTATACTGGCGCCTGCTGACTCAAGCATCCTGACAAAGGCTGCATCCGGCTGCCCGCTGTCCGGTGCAAGGTTTTCAATCCTGATTCCCTGATCCGAAAGGAGGACTCCGAGAACTATGAGAAAGGAGGCTGATGAGTAATCCCCTTCGAGATGAACCTCAACCTTTGCTGGATTCCCGGTCTTCCTGATCGTGAAGTTTTCTCCGTCCTGAACCACTTCATATCCGAAATCTGCAAGAACCTGCTTTGTCAGGTCTATGTATCCTCCTGAAGAAATGACATAGGATGACTTCACCTCTGCCTGGTCGCTTCCAAGGGCATTCATCATAATAACGGAGCTGACGAACTGGGAACTTGTGCTGCCTGAAATTGCATATGGGAGCACAGTAATTCCGGAGAAGTCAACGCTCAGAGTGCCCTCTCCAGCCCAATCAACCCTTCCCCCATATTCCCTGATGGTGTCAAGGAGGTCGTTGTGCGGTCTTGCGGCAAGGGAACTGTGCATACCGATCAGTGTCCTGCACTTCTTAGCAGTCAGCAGCCCGAGCAGGATCCTCAGGGAAGTGGCACTTTCTCCGACATCGAGATGATCAGGGCACCTGAAATGCGGAATAACCGTTATTGAATCGGCATCAACCGCAACCTCGGACCCGCACTCACTTGCAATTCCCAGGGCAATCTCCTCGTCATCCGAAAAGGAGCGGTTGTGGAGAAGAAGCGGTATGCCTGAGAAAGCAGAGAACAGGATGTACCTCTGCGACAGGCTCTTCGATCCGTGCATGGCGATTGTCCCTCCCGCATCTTTCCCGGTGAGTATCACACTCAAGATTCCCTCATCTCCAGTCCACTGTTGGTCAGTCTTGTCGATATCAGACCCAGCCCCTCGGGGACGGGCGTCCTGACGGTGATCGGGCCATCCACGAAGGAAGCCATCGCTGGGCCTTTTCCGGACTGGAATACTGTTCCGGATACTGTACTCTTCAGGAATTCCAGGGTTTCCGAATCAAGTCCCGTGATTCGTGACATAAGTTCCCCGTTGATCTGCATCGCTTCCCGGTACTTTCCATTCATTACCATGGCAGGAAGCGTTGAGAAACTCTCCTTCAGGGTTTCCCATCCCCTGTCACCCATGGAAACCGAGGGTCTCTGTTTCCTGGAATATGCTATTGCCACCCTGGACTCATCCACAGTATGTACAGAAATTATACGTCCTGAAGCATTGTTGCAGAGTGATATCCCACCATAAAAGGACGCGGCAAGATCGTCTAGTGCGCCTGTTGCAGAAATGCCCGCAAACATGGATGCTTTTGCGGCAGAGTTGAGCAGTGTGGCATCATCGACCTTTATCCCGCAAAGCTCAAGGACCGGTCGAATGACTGCCAGCACAGTTGTGCTGCTGCTCTTCAACCCCCTGCTGGGAGGAATAGAACTGGAGATGGAAATGTCATAACGGGTTCCGGATCCGAATTCCCCGTCAGTGAACTCAAGTATCTTCCTTACTACCCTGTTCCCGGAATATTCGTTCGCGGACTGGCTCACTTCTGAATGCATGGGAAGATCTACGGCAACGGCTGACCCGATTCCCGTGGCGAAGGCAGAAATTACCGAAAGTCCCCCATTGACCCTGCATCGTATCATGGACTCAACTCCATGATCGAATCCATGGATGACCTGAAGTAATCATGCGGAGGTCTCATACCGAGCACCCTTTCGAAGGTCTCCTCGGCCTGGTAAAGAAACATTGCGGTACCGGAGAATGATCTAATTCCAAGCTTCCGGGCAAACCTAACAGATTCTGACTCCGGCGGGTTGTATACAAGGTCGATAAAGACGCCTGAGGACGAGATCAGGTCTCCAGGAATCATGGACGAACCTGTATAGTGTCTCATCCCGACAGGCGTGCAGTTGATCAGGAAATCACACCGGTCCGCTGGGGCCTTCAAACCGGTAATCTCTGTGCCGGTTTCGCTGATACGCGATTGATATTTTTCCGGGTCTCTCACCATTACGGTGACCTTTTCCGGCCTGAATTCCGATCTTATGGCGTGTAGAGCTGCCCTGAAGACACCACCAGCTCCCACAAACACAATACTCTTTCCACTGAAATCCAAGTTCTCATCATGCACGAATCTAAGGAAGCCGGTCACATCAGAATTGAAGCCGTTCAGTTTTCCATTCCAGTTCACTACCAGGTTGACTGCCCCAGCTCCGGTTGCAGATGGATCAAGGTGATCCAGCATCGGGATTATGTCAACCT
Organism: Thermoplasmata archaeon; assembly: GCA_021803655.1. Lineage (GTDB taxonomy): Archaea > Thermoplasmatota > Thermoplasmata > Thermoplasmatales > Thermoplasmataceae > JAMDBT01. Next base: position 16,210 of record JAJZLK010000020.1, on the reverse strand, counting down.
TGTGCGGCATCGTGACGTTGAATCCAATAAAGGATTCCCTGGAATGCTCCACAAAACTCTGCAGCGACGATGGTTCAAGGGATACTGCCAGATAGTAGCTGTTCAATCCCGCTTTCCGGAAAACGTCGTTGAAGAGCAACGGGCTCCAGGAATGTGTCACCGGGTAGCCTATGACTGCCATGAGTCCATTCATCTCCACAGGTCCTCCATTGCCCTTGAAGCAAGTTTCCCGAAACTCTCCAGGTCGACGTCAAGCGATCCCATCCTGCCGATTCGCAAAGGAACTGGCAATTTTACCATTCCCCCCTCCACCTTTTTATCGTTCCTAACGTATGACATGATTTCCTGTCCCCATGTTGAATCAGGGCGAGGCACGTCTATCCCGATCATCCAGAATACGTTTGAGAGAACCGGAGAAACAGGGTCCTCACAGATTTCAGCAAGTTCGGACATTCGGGACTCGATGATCATGCCGGCTGCAATGGCCCTGCCATGAGATATTGAATTACCAGAAACCGACTCGATGGCATGGCCAACCGTGTGGCCGAAGTTGAGTACTGACCTCACTCCTTTTGTGTCGTGGATATCCTTAGAAACCACATCCATTTTCATGGATACGCATTTCTCGACCAGGGATGTCAAGAGTTCATTCTGGGACAGGATAGAATCTCCCCTCAGCTCCATTAGATTGTCGATAATGGTTGCATCTCCGACGACTCCATACTTGACCATCTCGCTAAGACCGTCGCTGATCACCAGGTCATTGAGGAATGAGGTGTCACAGAACACCTTTTCCGGAAGGTGGAAAGTCCCGATTGCATTCTTGACTCCCGAAAGGTTCACTCCGTTCTTCCCGCCTATTGAACTGTCAACCTGCGCAAGGAGCGTCGTAGGGATTGCCATAAACGGGGTTCCGCGCTTGTATGTAGAAGACACGAATCCGATGAGATCGCCAAGCGTTCCACCTCCTGCATAAGAAAGCAGCACATTTCTTGGAAGTCCGGCAGAGAGGAGTGAACTTACTACTGACGAATATGCATCAAAGGATTTCTGGTTTTCACCATCACGTATCTCAACCAGATTATCTCGTCCCGTAAGACTGGCAAGTCTTTCCCGGTATGTCCCTTTCAGTCCGGCGGAAATAAACATCCTCTTCTGACCGTATTTCTCCAGATGTTCCCTGATCAAATCGTCAAGAAGGTCGCCAATTACCACTTCGTACCTCCTTCCGGAAATCTCACCGGCGATCCTCCTGTTCATCTGAAAGTCATGTATCACACGTGATTAAATCATTCTGGCTGGAGTGACCTCATTCTGATACTTCTGATGCATGCCTGAATTCAGCGATCCTGGCCCATCCAGGGAACTTCTTCTCGATGTAATAGTCAAGAGAATGCCTGCTTCTGCCGTATGTTGCGTTCACTAGGAGCAGGAAAAGGAAAACTATGACGTAAATAATGCTGCTTCCAATGTCGGTAGCGCCCGGAGTGTATGGTCCGCCAAACCCTTCAGGTATTGACCAGACAAAGAAGCTGAACACAGTCCCAAGGGAGTAGGTGAGCTTCCTGGCAAACCCAAAGAGAAGTCCGAGGGCGAGCAGGGTTTCAATGACTGCAGTCATGTATGCAAATAAGGAGGGATTGACAGAAACGACTCCTGACCAGAAGGAGAACCAGCCACTGAGAAAGGAAGGTTGTCCGGCACTAGCAGCACTGACGTTGCTGGCAAAATTGCTTATGAAGTCAGGCTGCCACTTGAACCACGCATCCACAAGCCAGAAGACACCGAACAGAATCCTGAGAAAAGTCTTGTAGCCTTCCCTGTGGTGGACAAACCAGTTATCCATCGATTCCTGAACTCTCTTTCCCGGCATTATACTGTAAAATCACTTCTTGTATATTAACGCGCTCCGGCACTGAGTGGATGTGGAATGTTCAGGTTAGGACAACAATGAGGGTTCTCTGCGTTTAAAGTGTGTTGCACAACCCATACAATATACTCTGAGTAAGATTTAAATCGAAAAAATGCTACACCGAGGTAGTGACCCCCTCAGAAAATGGTAAACACTCCAGAAAGACTGGATCTCAATCAGATCTGCTTGTTCTGATGCTTTTAATTTTTGTTGTCGTAGCCGTATATGAATTTCTCTACACTGTTTCGGAATACCAGATTTTGTTCAATACTCGTGGAACAACTTTTGTCTACACTATTTCTCTCTCAGACCTGTTAACTGCCATCGACGACTTCGCCATTTTCATACTGCTATTTGTACTGATCCGTATAATTCCAGGTCGTAACATTGTCATTAGAGGAACTCCCATGCTGGCCGTTTCATTTTTTATTGTTACCTATTTAGCCGGTTTAGCTGGATCAGGAATTTTTTCTCTGGTCGCGGTTTATTTCTTGCCTCCTAACGTTCATTTTTCTTATGGGCCACTTACGCTTTACTTGCTTCCTCCTCTCTCCATTTCTGTGATTTTATCATTTGTTTGCATTGGTGCCGTCTTTTCCAGAAGCACCGTTGACGAAAACGTTAAAGCCTGAAGCAGGGTCAAGCAATGCAGTCCCAAGGCTGGAAACATTAATTTAGTATGATCAAAATTCGGGAGTAATTTGAGCAATCTCATAGGTCCACTTGAACTTCCGTCCCTGAAGAGGGGGGGATATGTCCGCATACAGGATCACGGAATGATCGCAAGCAACAGGACTGCTGCCCTGGTTGCCATGAACGGAACAATAGACTGGGCATGCATGCCAAGCTTCAACTCCGATCCGTTGTTCTGCTCTATTCTTGATCAGCACAAAGGCGGCTATTTTGCCATTTCTCCGGAGGATATCAACGAGGTCACAACCGGTCAGACCTATCTGGAGCATACGAACATCCTTGTCACCGAGTTTTACAGGAAGGGGAAAACTATTCTCAGACTGACCGACTTCATTCCTGCCTCTGAATACAACACGATAAATTTCCCGGAGATTCACAGGTACATAGAGACTCCTTCCGCGGACGTTAAGATAAGAATTGAGATGAAACCGACCTTCAATTATGGAAAGGGTTCGGTATCAATAGAGAAGGGGAAGAACGGGTTCGTATTCAGCAGCGGAAAGGAGAGCGTAATACTCTCCTGCGACATGGGACTCGCAGCATCTGGAAACATGGTTCATGGGCTGGTTTCCATGAAGAAGGGGACATCGAAATGGGCGGTAGTTGCCCACGGGATCAAGGCTGCAGGTAAAATAACGGACTACCGATCTTATGAACGGCTTGAGGAAACCTCTTCATACTGGAATTCATGGGTTTCCCAGGCCCAGGATTCCGGCATATATAACAAGGCAGTTACAAGGTCTTCCCTTGCACTGAAATCCCTGTTCTATGAACCCACGGGACTCATGGTGGCCGCACCCACCTCTTCGCTCCCTGAATCCATAGGGGCAGAGAGGAACTGGGATTACAGGTTCGCATGGATAAGGGATACCGCGTATGTGGTCGAAGCCCTGTCCATGATCGGGTACAAGCGGGAGGCCATAAAGTTCCTCTACGATATGATGGAGATAATCAAGAGGGAAGGAAAGATACGGACAATATACAGCATCAACGATCAATCCGATCTGGACGAGGTGGAAACTGACTTTGAAGGATACATGGGTTCAAAGCCTGTAAGATTCGGGAACAAGGCCTCAGAGCAGTTGCAGATAGACGAATATGGATCCATAATCAATGCGATTTATCATCTTGCAAATATCGGAGGAATCATAAATTCATATCTGTGGAGCTTTGTGGGGGATATCCTCCGGGACCTGGAGGTTCTCTGGAAGAAGCCGGACTCCACTATCTGGGAGTTCAGGTCTGAACCGCAGCACTACACCTACTCCAAGGTGATGGCATGGGCTGCCTTCGACAGGGCGATAACAATGGGCAGGAAGCTAAACTATTCCGGTCCGTATCACGAGTGGCAGCAGACTGCGGATGCCATCAGGAAAGACGTCCTTGAGAAAGGGTATGATCCGGAGACAAACTCCTTTGTGCAGTACTACGGAGCAAAACACACCGACGCCGCACTTCTAAGGATTCCGACACTGGGCTTCCTCCCGGGCAACGATCCCAGAATCAGGGGAACAGTCCGCAGAATAGAGAAGGACCTGATGGCAGACGGTTTCCTGTTCAAGAGATACCAGAATGACGACGGGTTGAAGGGGAAAGACAACGCCTTCACGCTCCTCTCTTTCTGGTATGTCGAGGACCTTATCGCACAGAAGGATTACGTCAAGGCCCGTGACGTGTTTGAGTCCCTGCTGGAGAGAGGAAACCATCTCGGGCTGTTCTCCGAGGAGATAGATTTCGAGACCGGGGATCAACTTGGGAACTTCCCGCAGGCCATGACCCATCTCGGGATCATACGTGCGGCAAAGAAACTTAATGACGTTTTCAAGAAGAACCTGAACGGGAAACATTCCCGCATGATCCACTAATCAAGGTAGTCCTTCTTTCTTGTATAGGTTGCATAGAACGTCAGGAACAGGAGTGCGCCGCCGACCGGAAGCAGGGTGAAACCCAGTACGAGAACTGCGATCACGGCCATGGAAGCAGAACCGGTTGAGATCGTAACGTTCAACGAATGGTTTCCGGAATTCTCCACATGGATGTACCATGCCCCTCCAGAAGAGGCAGCAAAGGTGCTGGAATATGATGAAGATCCGTTCAGGTAACCGGGGGTGCCTGTGTAGTTGTCCGGTCCCTCAGGAAACACGATGGCAGTGGAATTTCCACTTGAAGAGGCGGTGAATTCTATATTATCTCCCGCAGCTATAGTTCCGGGAACGCTGGTGTTGTGGGACTGTCCAGGGGCAAGGGTGAAGCTGGAGGTGGAATGATTGGGATATACAATGCTGTAGATCCCGACGGATACCATCACCAGTGAAGCAGCCAGCAGGATCAAAGAAATCCGCTTGATGAACTGTATTCTCTCCTGATCCATGTCTTCATCTTCATGCAAGCTGGAATATTAAGAATGATCGGCAGAAGAAAGAGTCAAATGGTATCCGAAACTTCTCAGAACCCTATATACCATATATTTCTGCTTTGCAATATCACTATAATCCTAAATATGGGCTATGATATATACAAGGGATAAGGATGTTGCCAAATTGGAAAGCTATCATGCTGGCAATGGTAGTGACAGCCGTGGTGGTTCCGGTGGCCTACTGGCATCTGGATCAACAGAACTCCACATCCCCCAATCACCCTTTGCTGACTCAAAGTCAGGTACATCAATATATTTCAGTTGGTGTTGCAATGTATAACGTAAATCACCCGAACTCTACCATAAACGTCACGTTTTATGTCAACGCTGTCATGAATTATTTCTGGAGCGTAGAGAACACGACTGCATTCAGACAGAATATTACTAAAGATAATTACAACTTTACTGTGGGTATGAATTCAAATTCGAGGGGACCTTTAAATGAAACCCTCTTTGGGTTTGGTACTTACGGTCAGGAATTCTATAACTACTCCGAAGGTGGACGCCCATACTATCACATTTTTGCATGGACTCTTTACTTTGGTAGCATGAAGGAAGTTGGACCCGTGGTTACGACAGCCCTACTAATTTACTCTCCGCCCGCGGAGTGATGTCGGAATGTCCTACCGATCAAGCAATTCAAGCGTTGCTGACTCTCTTTCAACGGAATCTTCATAAAAATTGACAGAGGAAACTCACAGAAAACTTGGGTCTTCCCTTTCCCATCTGTAATACAGAGATCATTCTATCAGAAGCTCTTCAGAATCGCTTACCACGATCTTCCCAATCCGGAACATCGACGACAGCAGTGGCACATATTCCTCCAGATCATCCGGTGTCTTTATCATGATGGTCTCAAGAGGGCTTCCGGGCGAGAGTTTCCTGGAACTCTTGAACGCCCTGATCTGATCGATTGTTTTCAGGACATGGGCGAAATCATCAGAGTCGAACTTTCCCTCGAATTTCTGGTCAGGCCATGAGTCAAGAGAGATGCTTTCAAGTTTCTCCGGCAACGGTATTATTTCGTATGCCTCATCTGAAATGAAGGGAAGGAACGGGGCAAACATCCTGAGGATCTGGAGCATGCTGTAAGAGGCGACATTGATGATCTCGGATATCTCTTCACCGTTTCCTGCAGCCTTCGCAACACTGATCTGGGCCTTGGCGATTTCAAGGTAGTTGTCGCAGAAAGTATTCCAGAAGAAATTATCAAGAGCGGTTCTTGCCCTGGAATAGGCATAGTTCTCTAGGGAATCAGTGACTTCAGAAATTATGTTCTCCAGTGATCCGATAATCCAGCGGTTGAATGCAAGTCTGATGTTCTTCAGCGAGTGATCAGGCTTAGCACCGTCAGCCATCATTGATACCAGTTTGCTGGCGTTGTATATCTTGATGACCGATCTCCTGCCCCGGACAAAGTCCTGTTCCCTGATGGCAATGTCATCCCCGGTAATGGTTCCGGATGCCCAGTACCTCAGGGCGTCCGCACCGTATTTCTCAAGTATTGCGGGCAGATCAAGGGAGTTGCCCCTGCTCTTGCTGACCTTCTCTCCCGTTGGATCATAGACGAGCCCGCTTATCACTATGTCTTTCCACGGTATTCTAGAGAAGTTGTGGTGTCCCCTTACTATGCTGGTGTACGCCCAAGTCGATATTATGTCGTGGGCCTGGAACCGCACAGAAACCGTTTCATGCGGCAGTCCGCTTATCATGGTAGCAATGTAGGTCGATATGGACGAAGTGAGCCATGTGTCCATGACGTCCGACTCAGGCCTGATGTCCGAAGAGCCGCATTTAAGACATTTCCTTCCCGCCACTGAAGCAGCAGGATCTACAGGGAGTTCCTTTTCGTCGGCAAGTATCACCTCGGCACAGGAATTGCAGTACCACACGGGGAAAGGGACGCCGTAGAATCTCTGCCTCGAAACACACCAGTCCCATTTCATGCCGTTCACCCAGTTCTCAAACCTGGTGCGCATGTATTCGGGAACCCACCTGATTTCCCCCCCCCTCCCGATCAGGTTTTCCTTCTCGCTCATTGTCCTGATGAACCACTGCCTGCTCACAAGTATCTCAATCGGGGTATCGCACCTCTCGTGGACGTTCACGTTCTGCTTCTTCTTTTCCCTGCCCCTTATCAGCCCGCCCGCTTCCAGTTTCTCAAGGATCGTCTTCTTTGCAGCATTAATTGAAAGGCCGTCCAGCACCCCGGAATCGGCAATCTTTCCGTCCCTGGAAATTATTATCCTTGTCTGAAGCCCTTTTCTCCTCCACAATTCCATGTCATTCTGGTCACCGAAGGTACAGACCATCTCGATTCCAGTCCCTTTTGCCGGGTCTACAGATTCGTCTGCTATCACGGGAACTTCAAAGCCGTAAAGGGGTATCCTTGCCTGTTTGCCTACAATACCCTGGTATCGTTTGTCCTGAGGGTTGGCTGCAAGCACAACGCACGCACCCATAAGTTCCGGTCTTGTAGTAGCTATGACGAGCTCTTTTCCTTCGCAGGAAAAGGCAATCCTGACAAAATCCGTCTGTCTTTCCATGTCCTTCAGATCGCTCTGCGAAATAGCGGTCCTGCAAGCGGGGCACCACATCGTCGGGCCTTCGGAAGTGAATGCTGATCCATTCCTTGCCAGGTCCAGGAAGAACTTCTGCGAGGCCTTCATTACCTCGTTGGATACAGTTCTGTAATAGTGTTCAAATGTCGCGCTGATTCCAAGCGATTTCCAGGACTTGAGCATGTCCGCTTCCGCCTCCTCAGTCGCCTCCTTGACCATTTCCCTGAATTGGCCAAGCGGAAGCGTGGAACCTCTCACCCCTATTTTCTTCTCGGTGAATCTTTCGGTGGCAAGCCCGTTGTCATCGAAACCCCATGGATAGAATACGTTGTACCCCCTCATCCTCTTGAACCTGGCGGTAAAGTCCTGCTGCGGGTATGAAAAGGCATGGCCGATGTGCATCCTGCCGGAAACGGTAGGTGGAGGCGTGTCAATGGAGAAGACAGGCTTACTGGACTTCTCAAACCTGTAAAGACCAATTTTCTCCCAGCGGCTCATCCACTTTCTTTCCATGGCTGGTATGTCGAGATCCATCTGTTGCGGAGAATCCCGGAGACGTTATAATTATTGCCAAAGACAGGGAGGAATGGGGAAAGATCATGGTTTCCAGGATCATGATTCCCGGCTGATGACGAAGACCGAAAAATGCCCAGTCAGCATGGCATCCGGATTCAAGAGGCAAAAACAAATAGTGTCCATGCGTTATCTTCACTCATGGGTCTTGGCAAGAGAGATCTCGAACGGAAGAAGAAGAGTCTTGAAAACAAGCTGGTTGAACTTGAAGAGCGGGCAAAGAAGAGTCCGCTGAACAAGCAGCTGCAGGAAGAAATAAAGGACCTCAAGAAAAAGATTGCCAAGTAAACTGAGTCGTTCCCGACGGAACAGGTTCAGGCAACGGAGATGAACAGCCGGTTTTGAATACCGGAATTGTCTAATGTGGGACATGCAGGTCAGGGACGGAAAAAGAATTATAATCTCGTCAGGCAAGGATCAGGTGAGTCTGGCACTGGGCCGGAAAATGCTTGAAATGTATAAGTTCTCCAAGCAGGGAAATGGAACCGGTTTCACTTACGAGAAATTTATCCTTATTTTTATAGAAGAGATTCATTTGAATTACTCCAATATTAATAACCTTGGGCAGGCGTATGGAGACATAGTGGACGTGATAATTCTTTCCAAGCACGCGTCCGTAGCTAACGTGAAGTCAATGACTGTCCATCCGACAGGGAATTTTGGCGAGGCCAAGCTTGGTGGTGAAAGCGGAAAACTGTCGGTCAGTGACCCGGCCATGATGAGTGAAACTCTCAGAACGATGAAGTCTCTTGCTTCAGGGACAGACTACAGCGTAACGTTCGAAGCGACCCATCACGGGCCGCTCAGCGACTTCCCGATGTTCTATGCCGAGATAGGCACGGTTGACGACCAGTGGAAGGAAGACGGGGTCCAGGAGATTCTCATAAAGTCGATAATGGAGTCCAGGGAAACGGGAGGAAAGTCCTACGTCGGCGTGGGCGGAGGACACTATATGCCAAAGGTAACCTCAATGGTACTTTCCTCCGGCGAGAATGCAGGGCACATGATATCGAAGCATGCAGCGGCGTCACAGGAACTTATCGATCTCGCCCTTAACAGGACTCCCGGGGCATCAGGTTTCATCCTTGATCGCAAGGGAACCACTGGCGAAACGAGGAATTGCGTGAGGAATCTATGCGATGAGAAGGATCTTGAACTTATAACCGTGTAGTCTTTTCAAATTGCATATATTTACACTTATATAATTATATATACATAGCAATATATGGATTTATCTGGGTACAGGATTTCCCTATATCCCCGTGCAATTGTCGCAACTACGACTAAAAAAAGGTTTTTATATAGATTAACGCTACTAACTTAGTTATTCTGAGGTAAAAAGAAATGGAAGAGGCTTCCGCAGAAGAAGAACCTCCGGGTGGTACCCCTCTTTTCAGAGTCAGGAATCTCGAAAGGAACCTGAGTCTGGCGAAATTTTTTGTCAAGTTCGAGGGTGTAAATCCGACCGGAACACAGAAAGACCGTATTTCGTCTATGCATGTCCGCAGGGCAAAGGCAGCAGGGTATGACACTATTTCCCTTGGAACTTGCGGCAACTATGGTGCATCAGTCGCGTACTATTCCAGGCATCAAGGACTGAAGACTGTAGTTGGCGTGCCGTCGAGCTATTCCGGGGAAAGGAATGAGGAGATGCAGTCATATGGTGCCAGGATAATCGGGATAGATTCCGATTACGAAGGTTCCCTGGGAATAATGGGCGATCTTTCAAGAGACAACAACTGGTATGATTGCAACCCGGGATCGGTTAATTCCCATGTTGACCTGGAGGGTTATGAATCGATCGCAGAGGAGATAATATCACAGATGGGGCATGCTCCGGAAATTCTTTCCGTCCCCGTGGGAAACGGCACAACTCTTGCCGGAATCTACCATGGGTTCAGGAACGCTTACAACTCCGGGAGAATTGACTCCATTCCCAGAATCATAGGTGCCAGTACGACGGGCGGTAACCCTGTAGTAGAGTCATGGAAGAGGAAATACCGGAACCTGAGAAACCTGAGGCCTGACCAGATAAGGGAGACGACGAACAACGAACCCCTGATAGCCTACAGGTCGACGGACGGACAGGAGGCTCTTTCCGCAATATACCGTACATCCGGTTGTGCCGAATACGTGAGCGACGACGAGATGATCTACTATTCCAGGCTGATCGAACAGACAGAAGGCATCTCCGCCCTTCCCGCGTCAGCATCTGCGCTGGCTGCCGCCGTAAGTGTCCTGAGGAAAATAGGCAGCGGCAGGGAGTGTGTCATCGTGATCACGGGCCGCGGCAGAACATGAAAGACGCAGTGATTCTGTCAGAAGGGGTTTTCGGGACCACATACGGGAAGACGGCAAATGGCCTGATCAGGTACAGCAGGAGATTCAACATAAAGGCAGTGATTGATTCCAGGCTCGTCGGGAAAGACGCCGGCGAGATAATTAACCACAAGCGATCGGGAATCCCGGTTACGTCCACCATGTCCGAGGCGTTTTCCAGGGGAGGCGATACACTGGTGATAGGGATAGCAAGCGATGGCGGTGTTCTTCCTCCCGAGTACAGGCCCTACGTCAGGGATGCCCTTTCATCCGGAAAATCCGTTGTGAACGGTCTTCACGAGTTCATTAGCGACGATGAGGAGTTCAGGAAGATTGCTGCCAGGTCCGGATCAGAGATAATTGACGTGAGGAAGATGTTCAGGGATATTAGACCGCAATTCACCGGAAGGATTATGGAGGTCCGGTCGAAGAGGATTGCAGTTCTGGGAACAGACAGTGCAGTGGGAAAGAGGACCACCGCAGTGAAGTTAATGGAACATCTGCTCTCCATGGGAAGATCCGCACAGATGATCGGCACCGGGCAGACTGCGTGGATGCAGGGGTTCAAGCATACTGTTGTTCTTGATGCCATCGTGAACGACTTCGTTTCAGGAGCCCTGGAGAAGGTCGCCGTAGAGGCATGGGATGAGGAGAGGCCTGATTTTATGATGCTGGAAGGGCAGGGGTCAGTCATGCATCCTGCGTATCCCGGGAGTTTCGAGATCATTGCGGCACTGAAGCCTGATGCAATAATACTGCAGCATTCTCCGTACAGGGAATTCTATGACGGTTTCCCGACGTTCAGGATAGAGCCTGTTGAGAAATACATCAGGGTGCTGGAATTGCTCTCGGGAAAGAAGGTCATAGCCATTGCGATGAACAGCGAAGGAGGGGACCCGTCACAATTCCGGGAAACCATGGAAGAATATCGTGAGAGATACGGGCTGCCTGTATTTGATCCTCTCGGGGATCTCAGGGAAGCGGGCGAGATAATAACCGGCTGATTCGATGAACTATCCTGAGAGAATCCGGTCATTCCAGAGCATAGAAGTTATCCCTGATACTCCTGGAAAGAGGCAGATATCCGGTACAGTGAGGATCAGGACTTCTTCCGGGACAGAGGATTTCAGGATAATCTACCGCTATTCAGGGAATATCCAGGCTGACAGGAGAATGGCGGGAATGATGATCACGATGCCGGTGATCAATTTCACGTATTTTGCCGGAGAACTGAAGCTTGATTTTCCGTTGTCGGAAAATGATCTCGAACTGATCCGGGATTTTTGCACCATCAACAATACTGAGGTATTCGTCAACAAGATCTGCAGGAGGCGTTATGAGTTCTTCAGGAAGGAATTTCTTCCGGACGAGTCTGAAATAACGGAAGAGAACGCAAAGGGTTCAACGGTGGTTACGACAACCGCTGATCCTGTAGAGTCCAGATTCCCCGGATCACAATACTCAAGTGACAGGATTGCAGTCCTCTCCTCCGGTGGGAAGGAGAGCCTCCTTTCCTATGGCATGCTGACCGAACTTGGAATGAACGTTTATCCAGTATTCTTCAATGAATCCGGAGGCCACTGGAGAACCGCAAAAACCTCCTATGATCACATGTCAGGACAGAACGGGAATACTGTGAGGATATGGTCCAACGTGGACAGGTTCTATGCCTTCATGCTGCGCACAATAACCGCACTGGATCAGTCTGCAATCAGGAAGCGTGCGGATACCTATCCTCTTCAGGTATTCATCTTCCCCGTATATGTGATGTCCTCGCTTCCCCTGATCATCGGGAATGGAATCTCAGGAATCATAATGGGAAATGAGTTCGATGATCCCAGGGAAATGCCGCCTTACAGGGGCATACGCCATTACTACGGTGTTTACGATCAGTCGCAGGACTTTGCATCCAGGATATCCGAGTATTTCGGGAGATCAGGGGTGCATTGCAAGCTTTACTCGCTGGTTTATCCGATCGCAGGAAACGTGGTCCAGAGGATACTGGGGCACAGGTATCCGGAGCTGTTTGAAACGCAGAGATCATGCCACTCGTGCCATTTCTCCAGAGGAAAGATAGAGCCGTGCGGGAAATGCACAAAATGCATCGGTATCATGCTGTTTGCAGGAGCCGCAGGCCTTGACCTGGAAAAGATAGGCTATCATGGGATGACGGCGGAACGCATAGTCTCAACCGCGGCGAAAGCGAGGATGCGTCTTGATCCCGACGAGCTCAACTACCTCATCGCAAGAATTTCTGGTCGGGAAACGCGTGATCATGACCATGTGACGGGAATCCACGTTCTTCCATCAGAAGATACGGAATTGAGTATGGTACCGGAACACCTGAGGAACGGGATCGCCGGCATACTCAGGGGATATTCCAGCGGAACGTACATCCTCAGGAACAACCAGTGGGTGCTGAAAGGCTAGAAATAGTCGTTAATGGCCTTCTGCATCTCTTCCTGGGTCTTACATGACGAGTAATCGGTAAGCGGCTGAAGATTTGTGTGGATGAATGTCTGCGCCCAGCCGAATTTTGACAGCAGGAGGTTGGCTTCGTCAATGAACCCGGTTATGTACAGCGCTGAAGCAGCTGCCTCCACGGAAGACAGGTATCCGGGCTTGCCATAGTTTACCGGGTTTACAGGAAGCAGCGTTGGAAGTTTCACGGAAAATCCGGATACGGTCTGCCTCAGCTCTTCGGATTTTCTCCACGAGGTTTCGAACACCATGATCCCTCTCGAAGAGATGTTCTTCCGGTCTGACGGTAGCAGGAACCTCGCCGCGTACGGGTTCAGGTTCACAACCCTCCTGTAGGAATTGATGGGAACTTCTTCCGCAAGTCCATGCCTCTTCAGCTTCCGCATTGTCGACTTGGATGGATCGTCCATGCGGAAGTCAAAGTAAAGAACTATCATCTGTCCCAGCGAGGATGAATTCCCGCGTAATTATGAATTGCGGTTTGGAACAATATCGCATTCCAGTTTATGTGCTCTTATCTTGCCAGTTCGAGATGTTCCCTAAAAGCGTTCCGAGTTAAGGCTCTTACGAAAAGTGCGGAAAATAAGATGTAGGTTAGGACACTACCTAATTTTCAGTGGGTTCATCCCTCGACATTCAAGAATCTCTCAATATCCCGCTTTTCTAACATCATTTAAGAATAAAAGCATCACAAAGAAGATGATCAGGAGAACAAAACCGGGGATTATGAACAGAAGTCGGACGCTTATGTATTCTGACAAAAACCCAGCAGTTAATGATCCTATAACAGATGGGACCAGAGTCAAGGAACCGAAAGTGGAACTTACCAGTCCAATCCTTCCACTTTCCGATTTTATCTGCACAAGAGAAGATGTTGTGACTGTGCTCAGTGGGTAGGAAGCCCCTAAGAGAAAAGATAGTAAGAATGAAATGGGCGGAAAATTTGAAATGCCCAGCATTATCATCAATAATCCCATGATGGGCAAGTTTAGGAGGACCAATAACCCTGCTATCTTTCTGATGTTTGTGTGCCCTAAGAGGTATGAGGACAAAGCCGCTCCTGCAGTGAGGAATGATAAAATCAGTCCATACGCGGATGCCATTCCTCCGGATATTATCGAAGAGTACCCTACGAACAGAGGTTCAAGCATCCCCCCAAAGAAAACGATCGTCATATTAACCAGGAGCAACTGAATCAAGGTCTTGCTTTCAATTAGACTGTGTATCCCATCGCGAAACTGTTTCATGAATCTTGATGATAAGGAGGCTTCTTCCTTTGGACCTGAACGGAAGCTCATATTGTGTATTACAATGACCGCTATGAAAAACGTGAGAGCATCGTAAGTAATGGGTACTATTGGGCCAAACAATACAAGTATCACTCCGCCAATACCAAATCCCGTCAATTGTGCCACTCCCACCGCGAAGGAAAACATGCTGTTGGAGGTGCCAAGGTCGTCTGCTGTAACCATCTCTGGAAGCATTACATTAAGGGCAGCCGACGGTATCTGTCTAAAGGAAACCATGGTAAATACTCCTACAAGAATTATCGGAACAACAAAATTGCCGGTCAGATAAAGCAAAGATAGAACGGACATTATCAGGCCCTCAATTAACAGGCCAACCGACATAACTTTCACCTTTTCCGAGCGATCCACTAGATTTCCTGCAAATGGCGCTACCAGGATATATGGAGAAACAAAGGATATTATTGACAGCGAAACCCAGAGCAGGGAATGTGTAATTTCCAGTACAATCCAGTTTAGTGAAACTGCGAAGATCACATCGCCTGAAATTGAAATCGTAGTGCCCAGCCATAGATGTAGAATATTCCGATCTCTAAGCAATGCCAGATATCCCAATTTCTATGCCTCCTGAAATTTCTGAACGGCCCAGCGGTATGGACCGTTTCTGATGCATAAGGGACCATGCTCCCAGAATGGTATATCCTGAAACCAATTTGCACTTGAACACAGTAGATTCTGATGATACAGCTTGCCTAGAGTATTCGGTTGGATTCCCAAGAGATAATACATTACTTCCATCGCGCCAAGGTGACCCGCATAATTGGAGACCGAGGACATTACTGGTTCTGGGTTAAAGTCTTTATATAGACATTCTTCTTCCTCATTGCCTTGTTGAGCACGCAACACTTCGTAATTGTGTTCTATGCATTTTAAACATGGAGTCTTAAAAGGAACAATCAAACTTAAAGCCAAACGCGGGTCCTCGTACGCTGCATTCAACCACGGTTTCCTAGTAATTATCCTAATATTGTCGCATGAACCCTTACTTATAAAGAGATCCATCATGTGCTCTTAGTTACAGGCGCTTCACTGAACCATCACTTTTCTCCTTCTTAAGATTCAAGGGCTGATCGAAACAGTAAGCCATAGCAATTATTCCAACAACAATAGTTAACCAGTAGGGTATGAACTCTCCCCCCGCAAATCCCAGCAAATCTGTCAGCAGGAATTCTACTAGTACAGAAGCAATGGGCAAAGAGACGAACCTGTTACCTATCAATGTCACATGGATTCCGGGATAGGCCCCGATTACTGTAAGCGCTAAGAAAATAGATATCACTTCAAAGCTAATATGCCCTTCGTAAAATGAGACATACGTTAGAAAGATGAAGGATAATGCGGATGCCAATATGTTAGTGTAACTCCATATAATCTCTTTCTTGTACATATCAACCTGCCTTTTCATAAATCATTAGTTCACTATATACTGTGTGATTGTAATCTGACCACCAATGATGCATCCATTGAACAAAACCGCACTGTACCACACAATTGGAGTTGTCGAACTCGATAGACCATTCCAAGTCCAAATCGTGTTTTCAATTTGGCCGGTAACTTCCCCATTCAGAGAGACTTTAACATATATTGTGCACATAGCTTTCCAGGCATCATATTCTCCATAAGGGAACCATCCATTATAGGAGGCTGTCAAAGTACCTGTTATGGTCAACGAAACAGAATCTTGCGAAACACTTCCAGTTGAACCAACAACATTCCAATTACCAAGCGGAGAGTCAGCTACTGCCGAAAAGGATGAGGACCAGCCTGAAGAGCCCTCGTTGAAACTATAGACAGTTAGTCCAACCTGCTGATACCAAACATTATAGACTTTTTCTAAAAACTCGGGTCAATCTTAGGAGTCTCTCCAAATCTGATGTACATCCAGACCCGTATTTTTCGGGTTTGAATTGTCATTATTGATGGCGAAACCTTTATTCATGCGTGTTTC
>JAJZLK010000011.1 GCA_021803655.1 Thermoplasmata archaeon | reverse complement strand
GAGATTTTCGTAATCTGCTACGAATGTATGTCTCCCGACACCGAGATCAGGAAAGTTGGCCGTACAGATCTCATGTTCTGTAAGGCATGCGGAGCACAAAACCCGATTCGCGGCGTGAGGGACACGAGAACGGAAGACACAACCGTGGAAGAAGGAAAAACGTACAAGGTCACAGTAACTGAAGTCGGGCAATCCAAGGAGGGGAAGGCACATCTCTACGGAACAACCATAATCATTCCTGGTGGAAAGAAAGGAGAAGATGTCAGGGTACTGATCAAGAAGATCAGGAAGGGAGTTGCTTTCGCCGAGGTGCTGAAGGACAAGAAGTAATTGTATGAATGCCACGGCAGTCATTGTCGATACAAATGCAATCATTTATGCTGTTAAAAAGAGAATAGATCTCAAACGGTCGATTCCTCTGGAACTTGGAAATGTAGTCATATACGTGCCAGAAAGCGTAAGGCGGGAACTCAGGAAACTCAGCAGAAATTCCCAGGATGCAAAATCTGCACTATCGTACGCAGCTCTTTTTGAAACCGTTGAAACGACGGCGGACGGTGACGATGGTGTTATCGAGGCTGCCATCGGAAGAAGAAGCGCCATCCTGACGAATGACAGGGAACTTATCAGCAGATCAAGAGCGGCTGGTATTGGCATCCTTACCGTAAGAGAGGGCAGGAAATTGGAACTGCTGCATGCTCCGTTATAGCGAACAGAGCGTCAGGGAACATCCTGCAGGAGATCAAAATTAAATCCGTTCCTGCAATAATCTGCATATGTCTCTTCTCTCCATGAGTTCCCTCCATTACGTTACCCTGAAAGTGATAAAGCAGCAGGAGAGCGGAAAAAACGGTTGCGAACTTTCCACTACCTCCCTTGGAAAGATACTATCTACAAGCCAGCAGACCGCTTCACGGATCATTATAGATCTTACCCGAGAAGGATATCTTGAGAGGAGTCTCGTGAACCGCAGGCAAAGCCTCAGACTCACAAAGAAGGCGCTTGATCTGCTGTTCTCCGAATATAATGAGCTTGGTTCATTGCTGGACCAGAGCCGTACCATATCCTTAACCGGAATAGTCGAAGGGGGCCTTGGAGAAGGGAGGTACTACATCAGCAGGAAAAACTACGTAATTCAGTTCCAGGAAAAACTTGGATACATCCCGTACCTCGGAACCCTGAACCTGCGCATGTTGCCATCCGAGGCGATCTACATTGACCGCCTGAGGAACAGTCCTGGAATCAGGATAGAAGGATTCAGTACAGATGACAGGACTTTTGGGCCAGTAAAAGCGTTCAGGGCAACAGCCGAGGGTGTTGAATGTGCTGTCATTATGCCTGAGAGAACAGTCCATTCAGAGACTCTGGAACTGATATCAAAGGAATATCTCAGGGAGCGTCTTCACCTTTCCGATGGTAGCAGGATATCAGTGGAAGTGCAGATCAAGGAGTGAAATCAGAAGACGACGTCAATCTTGCCTTCCCTCACGTCAGAGATTACGCGGTTGAACCTCTTCATTACCTCTTCTTCGGACAATCCGCATTCCAGGAGTTCCATATAGGACTCAAAGTTCTCTTCATCGTCCTTCATCTGGCCGTTATAAACAACAACGGATCCACAACTTCTTTCGCCATCGAAGTTCAGGCGGTAATTTAGGACTAGGGTAACGCTCGGCAACTCCATGTATTCGCTCTTTCGCAGCAGGTCCCCCATTCACTTCACCGTCTATTTGCCTTCAAACTGCTTCGATCTGGTAAGCCTTGCCTGAAGATGCCTGTCAAACGCATCAATGGAGCGAAGGAATGCAGACTGGACATCTTCAATCATGTCAAGTTCCTTTGCATACTTTGAAATGAGCGTAAGTGCCTCCTGGGAATGGTCGTTCTTCGGGTCAACAATATATGTGAGGAATTTCTTCACATGATCCGGTATCCATTCATTATCCAGTACGGATTTATTGTAAATATCAAACTTAGCACCTCTTTCCCGCATCACCTTGCTCGGCAGCATGTCTAGAGTGTTTATTGAACCCATTACCTCGAGCCAGTGATCAGATTCGGAAACCTGGTTCCAGAGTTTGATGGAGTGAATCGTAGGAGGGAGCGGAACTCCGTTTACTATGGAATCGCGAGGGACTCCAAGGCTCTCAGCCATCCTCACCAGAAGAGAACTTTCTGACCCTGCGGATTCTCCGTTGGTTCCGGAAAGCTCGCTGAAAATTATCTTAGCCTCGAATTTCTGGACCTCTTCCTTGTCTGTCTTCGCAATAATGAATGAGCAGCTCTTGATCTTCTGTTTAAGGAAGAAGTAGTATTCGGATGCAAATCCCAGAAACAGTGCCTTTTTCGGTTTCTGCATCGCCTCTACGAATGGATGAGGCTTATCGCCAAGGAACTTCTCCACAAAGACTCTCTCAATCCACCCTTTCAGGTCTCCGTCTATCACCGAGAAGAAAGAGGCCAGGCTCTTTGCAAAGTTTGGCGTGTTATAATTATCGAGAGGTACGTACTCCCTCAGCCATCCGACATGGAATGCATCATTCCTGTCATTCATCATTATAAAATGCTTTGTGAGCCCATCCATGTCCTTCTTCTTGAAATTTTCAGCGCATACAGGGCACTTAGTCATCAAAAATCAGCCTCTCTTCCATAATTAATTTGCAATGTAGTAACTGTAATGTGGCAATGGATAAAAAATTGTGTTTCGTCACTTGGCAAAATTCCCATATACGGTTTAAATTTTCGCCATGGACATGGATTCACTTTCGTCTGATCACAGGACAACTGTTATCTTTTATCGCGGATTGTCAGCTGGAATGATCAGAGTCAGCAGAGACGTATTGTGGAATTCCATACGGGACATCTGGAACAGGATAACTGAGAACCGGTTCATCGTTGAACTGGCCAGCGGAAAGCTCCCGTGGTCAAGATTCATAAATTACATCAGGCAGGACTTCCTCTATCTTTCAGACTTCAGGAGAGCACTCCTGCTGACCGGGTTGACATCCGGCAGTGATGAGATTCTTGATCTTTTCCTGAGACATGCGGCAAACTCAATCGAAGTTGAGAAGGCTCTGCATGCAGGGTACCTTGCCGGACAGGTACCGACAAAATCGGAGAAGTCCCCTGCAAACAAAGCCTACTGCCAGTTTCTGGCGTATCATACTTCAAGCGGATCCTTCCATAGGGCTCTAGCGTCAATCCTGGCTTGTTACTGGATATATCTTGAGGTCGGGAAATCCCTCAGCAGGAATCTGCCGGACAATGCGGAATATGCGAAATGGATTTCCACTTATTCACTGGAAGGTTCATACATTGAATCTGTGAATGTGGTTCTCAATCTGTGTGAATCCCTGGAGCTTTCAAACAATGATTATGAAGAGTTTATTTCCATATTTCGTGAAGGGTGCAACCATGAATACGATTTCTGGAACTCTGCCTGAAAATTCATGGGGTTTCACTTTGGCCTTGAATGTCTCTTCTCCCCTTTGTTCCTTATGAGATGGAAAAGCTGGGAGAGTGTAAGCACACAGAAAATGAGCCCAATGATCAGGCTGATGAAGAAGAATATCTCAATGGCGGTGAAAAGCGGCACGCCCTGATACACCAGGAGATTCTGGGATGGAAATATCCCCTGCGCAAAACTGAGTATCATCATCATGATTCCATCGAGAATAGTGAAGAGAAACAGCCTGTTGATCTGCGAGAATATTGGCATCTGGAGACTATCTGCGCTGAAATTTGGAACCAGCGTTACCATCACTGCGTAAGCAGCAAGAAGGAGACCAATTATGTTCCCATAGAAACTGAGGGTGGAACTCTGCTGAAAGTAGGCGACAAGGTTGTGGGAGAATGTGGCGAATGAATAGATGCTGATATACTGCTCCGTCATTAGAAAAGTTACAAACAGCGAAACAAGTGCGATGGTCTTGACCTTGTAACTTGATTCTATTCTCTCTACGATCTTTATGTTGCGCAACGGGGGCCGATGGTTGAAGCCATAATAAATATTCACTTGCAATTTACTAAACGAGCAAGAAAGCCACTGAGCTTGCGATGTGGGTGAATGCGAACATATAAGAAAGCATAATCCATGAAGTATCAGGCACGAATACTGCTTCCTGAAATACGGGAGAAAGTCGTGCACTGAAATCCTTAGCAACTGATTTATCCAGAAGGACTTCGTTGCAAGGTTGGGAACGTCTCTGTGTTCCGGCCAGACATGATACAGATAAAGACGTATCCCGATTGCACGTAGACAGGGATGCGTGCAAAGGGAGCACTGATACCCCTAAAGAGGCACCGTTGAAATCGGCAGCGACCTTAAGACTCGGCAATGGGTTCTTGCAAAACCGTCCAGACCGTGAGGAATGAAGGCGAAAGGGAAGCAAAAGTGGGAATCTCCAATCCTTTAGGATGGAGAGTATGTCAGATTAGGTGTTTCCACCAGAACTTGAGAACCGGGTTGCCGGTCCGTATGGGGGTCGCGCCCATGGGATCTACGTCATTCCAGAGCGTCTCCGCAAGATTATGACTGCAGAAGTAATCAGGACCGATGCAAAAATTACCCCTATTATCAAGTAGGTTGTAGGTGACAAACCATGTGTGACCGGAGTTGGCGAGAAGCTCAACGGTGCAGAAACTGAGTTATTGTTGACAAATATCCATCCATAGGATGGACTTGGGCTATATCCGCTCACCAAACCCACAGTGAACTTGTACGTTCCATTCGGTTCCGTGAAAGAGATTGTGCTTCCGGTAGATGAGTGCGTCGAGTTGCCAAGTGTTATGGACCAAGACTTCCCCTGCGGTAAACCAGACTCTGTGAAAGTGATATTATAGGTGACCATGGAAAATGTGACTGTTTTATTTATGGAAGATCCGTTAACAACTACCGTTCCCCCGCTTGAATGGTATGTCTTGTTATCCGTCGCTACGGTGTAAGGGTGAGAACCGTTTGTCAGCGAAAGAGTCACGGAAGATCCGGCGGATGCATGTCCCGACTGCCCGGAGACGTTAACGTACCATGTTGACCCTGACTGTAGACCAGACTCTGTAAACGTCACGGTGTAGGTGACCGCTGTGAATGTTATTGAGACACCTTGGTTGAACCCGCTTACCGTTAATGAACCTGAAGATAGTGACCGTGAGTACCCACTCACTGGAGCCACTGTGTATGAGTATGTGCCGTTGGATTCCGTGAATGAGATTGTGCTTCCGGTTGATGACTTGGTAAAGTTGCTAAAAGTCGCAGACCACGAAGTTCCGTTTGCAAGACCTGACTCTGCAAAAGTCACAGTGTAGGTGACCGTGGAGAATGTGACTGTTTTATTTATGGAAGATCCGTTAACAACTATTGTACCTCCGTTTGAATGGTATGTCTTGTTATCCGTCGCTACGGTGTAAGGGTGAGAACCGTTTGTCAGCGAAAGAGTCACGGAAGATCCGGCGGATGCATGTCCCGACTGCCCGGAGACGTTAACGTACCATGTTCCTGATGGGAGACCCGATTCAGTGAATGTTACGGTATACTTGGCAGTAGAGTATGTTATTGCTTTGGAAACTGTGTTGCCATTAACGGTAAAGCTACCGGTTGGGGGGGAAGGTCCGTAACCGTTCACTGTTGAAACAGTATAGCCATAGGTCCCATTCGGGCCACTGAATGTTATTGTTGAAAACGCGGAGTTAAACGAAGAACCGTTGCTCAGATTGACATACCATAATGATCCGGAAGGCAGACCGGTTTCAGTGAATGTCACATTGTACTGTGTAGGAGACTGTGAAGGAGCATAGCTAACCAAACCCTGTTGCGCGCTGCCGTTGACTATGGAAAGTGTCCAGTTATTCGGGCCGGCGTTCGCGTATCCAAGATTTTCCGCTACTTCTCCAGTCTGATCTGTGCTGGTGTTGAAAGTTGACACAATTGCAGAAACATAAGAATTCCTGTTGAACGGGAGAACGTATGAACTCATGTTGCCCGAAGTGTGATAGCCAAACATGCCAAGCCCCCCAGAAGGCCCTCCCACAAGGCCAAACTGCGGAGCGAGTCCGCCTGGATATTTGTTCCCCGGATACGGTCCGTTGAGGTAATTGTGGCCCTGCCATGTATACGCGTAATTTGGTGCATCTATTATGAATGCAGCTCCGGGAACTGGCAGCTGAAGAACATGAGAGTTCACCTCAAAGTTCATCGTCTGACCCATAGGGACACTTATGTTGCTCATCCAGCTCCTGATATCGAAGGTATGCGGCATCGTCACGATCTTCCCAAGTGGAAAGTTATACCTGTAGAGAGTCAGATGCGGGTACTGACCATAAAACGGATAGATTACCCACCCGGTATAATTCATCGCCCATCCTGCAGTCTGCGAGCCATTGATATATATTACATTCTGTATCCAGAATACAGGTGCTCCAAGCTGATTCGCAAGGAAGAAGTTCTGCTGTATTGATGCATTATAATAATGGTTCACGGTGGAATAAGAACTCGTTGTAGTATTGTAAAGATATGACGTCACATTCAGTCCGTTCAGGCTAAGATAATTTTCCACACCCTTCAGGACTCCGGTCGAGCCAGATCTGTTGACATTGATCACATACATGGTGAAGTTATAGGCATCGATAGACCCCCATCCTGTTACTAGATTGTATCCGAAGGTCGCAGAATACACATGATTTCTGCCATATTGCACATTATAGAACGGGAGTGTGGGCAACGAGGAGTTATATTTTCCTGTTGGAATGTACCCAGTATACGTTGTTATTGGCGGAGGCGTTATCTGCTTGTTCGCTAAGGAATATATCAGTGGATTGAGGAAGCCGACGTTTGACTGATTGTAATGATTCAGGACCGCGTCGATTTCTGCTACTATTCCTGCCTCGACGGGTGACGCCACGCTCGTGCCCCAGAATACATATAAACTAGGTCCAGCCCCTTTTATTGTTATGTTCACAAGGGTGTTGTTTGCGATTGCAGAAATATCCGGGACCCCTCTTCCCTGACCGTTTATGATGTTGTTTGCTTTCGAATTCGACTGCCATGACGGTTCACTGAAAACCGTGCTTATGCCGCCTGTGCTGCCAGCTGGTCCTCCGTCAGTAGAATCATTGGCGCTTATGTACCATGCGGTTTGATTCTGTATGTGAAGGTTTGCCGCAAGTGTGAGGGTGGTCCCTCCCACTGCAGTTACGCCAAAACTGTTGTAGGCCATAGCAGAGGGAAACTCGACCTGTGAGCCGGTGTACTTTGAACTCTTGCTATTATCGCCAGAGTCACCGCTGCTTGCAAGCACAGTTATTCCTCTTGCCTGTGCTTCCTGCAGGTAGGTGTACCATGCAGAGTTGTTGAATTCAGATCCACCCCATGAATTCGATATTACAGATACATTATTCAGGGCGGAAAAGGAAGCGTTAGGATTCAGTATGTAAGCAAAAGCCGCGTCGATGCTTTCGAATGTTGCGTTCGGACCGTACACATTGTAGATGCTGGCTCCCGGCGCAGTACTCCCGATCATCTCCAGATCTAGTGTATTCTCCTGATTTGCTCCGGTGGTATCATAGCTCGCCGATACACCCGGCTTTGCGGCACCGTTCACGGGAACCCCATAGACTTTTGCATGTGGTTCATATGAAGGCAGGGTTGCGTTGTAATATGCAGAGATATCTGCTGGAACAAATGGCCCAACGGGATTCCCGCTACTGTTATTCCCAGCCCACAGTATCGTTGCCACAACCTCATTTGTCGGATATGTGATGTTCAACAGGGATTGTTCATCATATGCAACCTGCAGATCTGAACCATATATGTACTGTACTCCTCCATTGTTGATAGGGGATGGGTAACCTGCGGCACCTGTTTCAATGCCTTTCATCTGCGATAACCTGTTAGAGTATCCTCCATTGTATACAATTCCAGCAGCACTATTGGAGAGACCGGTGACTCCCGAAACATGCCGGGCAAGGAAAGATGGAAGCTCGGGGGTGGAACTTATGGAGTAGGTGCCGGCTGTTGTCTTAACAATGGTCGTATTGAACAGGGGACCTATTGTGGACGATGCACCAGTGACTTGTATTGAAAGCCTGTCAAGATATGTTCTGATGTGTACGCCATAGCGCTGTGAGAAATAAGCCACAGCCTTATTGTACATTTCCGGCGACGGTGAAAAGTTCGATGCGAACTGAGCACTGGTCAGATATCTGTGATAACCTGCACTGGCAAGATTGGAAACATTAGATAAGAGAGAATCAAGTCTGCTCTGGTTTGAAAGATTAAAAGTGACCATTACTGTCACATTTCCATGGTACAAGGAGGAAACGTTGCTTGAGACGGGAGTTGTGGGAGAAGGCACAGGAATAAAAGCTGATGACTGAATCGTGAATGGTGTGCTATTAACCGTAGACCTGCCATGGGAATCAGCCATAAAGGCAGGAGGAACTACAGAACCGGCAGCAGAAACTGTCATCAGAAACACTATTGCCATTACTACGGCAGTCGATCTATTCACTTCCCGAAAGGGAGATAAAACTAATTTAATGTTCTGTTATGTCAAGTGACCTGAGAGAATGGTCCCGACTGCAACTGTGGCAATTTATAGACTCTCCAGTCCAACCTGGAATTAACTCTCCTCATCAGCGGGTTCAACAGTCATGTGCAGGTGTTTTATGGGAATTCTCCATAAGAGTTCAATGGACTCAAAAAAGGACATGATAGCACTCGTAACTGGAGGAGCAGGAGGGATAGGCTCTGAAACTGCAATGACACTCGCACGGGAAGGAGCCAGGGTTATAATTGCAGATCTCTATGAGAAGGTTGAGGAGACTGCTGAAATCCTTTCCAGGAAGTCAGGAGGAAAGATCACGGGTCTGAGGGTTGACGTATCCGATTTTGATTCCTGCACGAAGTTACGCGGGGAAGTTGAGAAGGTCGTGGGCGAGAGAAGAATGGACATTATTGTAAATAATGCAGGAATAACCAGGGACGCTCTATTGACTAAAATGGACTTTGCCACATGGGATAAAGTGATCAGGGTTGATCTCTACAGCGCCTTCAATGTCACAAAGAATTTTGTTGAGTGGATGATTGAAAGAAAGTTCGGCAGGATCGTGAGCCTTTCATCAATAAGCTGGAAGGGAAATGTCGGGCAGGTCAATTATTCCTCTGCCAAAGCCGGAATAGTTGGATTCACGGGATCATTGTCCAGGGAACTTGCAAGATATGGAATCACGGTGAATGCAATAGCTCCGGGACTCATCGACACCGACATTCTTAAATCAATACCGGACAAGATCATGCAGGGCATTATCGAGAAGATACCGATGAGAAGACTGGGAAAGCCTGAAGAAGTTGCATCACTGATCTCCTTCCTGACCAGTAGGGACACCTCTTATATAACGGGCGAAGTGGTCAGCATCAATGGAGGATTCAACTTTTAGGTGAGATCATGCGGATACTTGTCTGCAGCGACGTCCATGGGAACCCGTATGCGATTCGATCTGCTATAGAGAAGGAGAGGCATGACATGTCAATTTTTCTTGGTGATATAGTGGACTACGGCCCATTCCCGGCGGAGTGCATAGATCTTGTGAAGGATTCCTTTGACCTTGTAGTCCAGGGGAACCATGATTACGCCGCTTCCACAGGACGTGACTGTATGTGTTCACAGGAGAACCATGATCTGTCAGTGTATACCAGGGAGAATATTACCATGCGGCAGGTTGGGAGCAGCGGATTGGAATACCTCCGATCCCTTCCCAAATCCCTGAGGAAGGATATCGACGGGCAGATGGTGGAGATCAATCACGGGTCCCCGGAAAACAGGCTCTATGGATATCTATATCCAACAAACATAACTGGGGAGAATCTTCAGGATGAATCCGGCAGCAGGATCAACGCGGATATCCTCATGGTAGGACACACGCATTACCAGTTTTCCCTCCCGGTCAACGGGATGCTGATCATGAACCCTGGATCCATTGGGCAGCCTCGCGACGGATTTGACATGCCGTCCTATGCCGTCATTGATACGGTGGACTGGACAGTTTCGCTGAAGCGAATCTCTTACGACCGGGAAAGGCTGAGGCGTGACATAGTTAATTCAATGCCAGAGGGACCGATGAGAGATAAGAATCTCCGCCTCTTCAGGTTCCCCTAGATCCTGACCTTTAGGTCGGTGGTTCCCGCATAGAGTATTTCGAAGAGGACGTCACCGACAAGGATCATGGATAAGATGAAGAGCATAATCTCAAGCCAGAAACCATTACTGAAGATTGCCACGGCGAGTGAACCATACCACGAATTTCCAGCATAGTAACTCCCGTATGTGAAGAGCGGAATAAAAGCCGCCTCCATAAGCATGAAGAATGCAAGGAATATTTTCGAACCCAGGTTTCCGAGTTCAAAGATGTCGTAGATGAGATACGTGGCCAGGATTGCTATAACCCCGAATAGAACAACAGTCGGCTCAATGAAGAAAATTGCAGCAGAACTGACCAGGCATGCGAAACCTACAATAATTGCCAGGAACTGGTACCTCCCGTACTCTGACACTTTTTTCCTGTGCATCCATATCGAGGAGAAACTTATCAATGCAAGGCTGATGAGTATCATGAAATCAGTAATGCTGATCAATAGAGACCGC
>JAJZLK010000026.1 GCA_021803655.1 Thermoplasmata archaeon | reverse complement strand
TTAAATCCAGCAAGCTGTCCCTTGACAGGATGATTGGAGAGGGGAGAACCATATATGGGGTCAACACAGGCTTTGGAAGTCTTTACAACGTGAAGATCCCCGATGAGAGGATATCAGAACTTCAGAGAAATCTTGTAAGGAGCCATGCTTCAGGCGTTGGTAACCCACTAGCTCCGGAGTACGTCAGGTCAATGATGCTCATAAGGGCAAATACATTCCTCAAGGGATTCTCTGGTTTAGGGGAGGGACTTCTCACGTCGCTCGTGCAGCTGATTAATAGCGGATTGGTTCCTTACGTTCCTGAGATCGGTTCCGTGGGAGCAAGCGGGGACCTTGCTCCGCTCTCCCACGTTGCGCTGTGCGTTATGGGGGAGGGTGAGTTCCTTGAGAACGGATCAAGGGTACCCGCAGAAGCGATGCTCTTGAAAAACGGCCTAAAGCCTTACAGTTTCTCACATAAGGAAGGAGTGGCATTCATAAATGGGACGGCTGCAATTTCCGGAGTCCTTGCGGTCGAACTTCTGAGGGCTTACGACCTGTTCAGTACTTCTTTGCTGTCCGCTTCGTTCTCCTTCTCTGCGCTGCACGGAAACAGAAGCGCATTTACTGACTGGGCAGTGGAGTCCAGACCCCATAAGGGACAGGCCACTGTTGCTCGAATAATGAGAGGACTCCTGTCGGAGTCCGGAGAAGGCCGCAGGATACAGGACCCCTACAGTCTCAGGTGCATACCGCAGGTTCATGGAGCTGTGCTGGACACCATCGAGTACGCAAGGACCGTCCTGGAAACAGAGATGAATTCTGCAACCGATAACCCCCTTGTCGGCAACGACGAGGTTATCTCTGCCGGCAATTTCCATGGAGAACCAGTTGCATTCGTGTGTGACTTTCTTGCAATTGCACTTACCGATCTCGGTAACATCTGCGAGAGAAGGATAGCAATGCTTGTTGACGCAAACCTCAGCGGTCTTCCCCCTTTCCTTACTGAGGACAGTGGAACAAGTTCTGGCTACATGATACCACAGTATGTTGCGGCCGCACTGTGCAATTACAACAAGACCCTGTCGCATCCTGCTTCAGTGGACACAATCCCTACTTCGGCCAACCAGGAAGACCACGTAAGCATGGGAATGACAGGGGCACTGAAACTTTCAAAGATTGTTTCAAATCTGAAGCAGATATTGTCGATAGAAATGCTTCTCGCCATACATGCTGCTGAAATGTCAAATGCAGATCTCGGCCCTGATCTCAAAGCTGTGAGAGATCTGGTGAGGAGGAGAATAGATGGGCTTACAGTTGATAGACCTCCATACGTGGACATCGAAAGGATGAGTGAAATTATCTCTTCGAGAGAATTCGTGGAAGGAGTGCTCGGAAAGATAACGCTATTATGATCTTCCTCCATTCCAGTAGGTAAACATGGCTGAAGAATCGAGCATGGAAGTACTGGTTAAGAAGGGACAGACCTTTGGAGAAGTATTCAGAAAGGTAAAAGCGGTAGTCGCTGCAAAGGCGGGGAACACGCTTTTTGATCTCTCTGACACTGCGACTCAGGACATTAAAGCTTCACCGGTTCTTGCCGATTCAAGAGAAGGGATCACAATATTGAGACACTCAGGCGCCCACCTTCTCGCACAGGCCGTGCTTCAGATATACCCAGATGCTCTGCCAAATGCAGGACCGCCCACTGACGAGGGCTTCTACTATGATATCTTCATGGAACCCATCAGTTCCGAAGACCTTCCCGCCATAGAGAAAAGAATGCATGAACTGGCAGCGAAGAGGATACCTATCAGGAAAGAAAGGCTCTCCAGGGAAGACCTTCTGAAGAGTTTCAAACATAATAAGTTCAAGACCGAGCGGATAACTGAAAAGGTTTCACCGGGAGATTCCTCCACTGTCTACGTTCAGGACGAATTCAGGGATTTCTGTACTGGTCCTCACGTTCCAGACACTGGGTTCCTCAAGGCCACAAAGCTATTATCCGTATCCAGTGCGTATTACAGAGGAGACGAGAATCAGGAGAAAATGGTGAGGATATACGGAACTGCATTCCCTGACCAGAAGTCCCTTGACGAATTCCTCAGGATGAGGGATGAAGCCGCGAAGAGGGATCACAGGAAACTGGGACAGGAGATGGATCTCTATGTTTTCAATTCCGAGAGGGCACCAGGTTTCCCTCTCTACACCCCGAACGGCACAATAATCAGGAATGAAATGATCAGATACATGAGGGAACTTAACCAGAGCAGGGGATGGCAGGAAGTCACAACCCCGCATGTGTTCAGGGACGAGATTTGGAAAAAGTCCGGACACTTCGCAAAATACAAGCCCAACATGTTTGTGTTTGAACTTAACGGGGACGGATATGGCATAAAACCAATGAACTGCCCTGGACATATCACAATCTTCGACAGAAAAGTCTACAGTTACAGGGATCTCCCTGTGAAGTACTCAGAGTTCGGCACGGTCTACAGGTATGAGAAGTCTGGAGAGGTTGGAGGACTTACCCGCCCAAGATCGTTCACCGTTGACGACGGACATGCATTCCTCAGACTGGACCAGATTGTTGACGAAATCCTGTCGGTCCTGGAAATGGTCAAGGAAGCTTCCGGAAAACTCTTCGAACACCCTGACCTGTCGTTCGATCTCAGCATTGTTGACAAGGAGAATCCGGATAATTTCCTTATATCATACAAGTGCAGAACATGCGGAGTCGTATCGGAGATAAGGAAAGCAGCTGGCAGTGAATTCCTCTGTCCATCCTGTTCCTCATCCAGCCTTGAGCCTGACTTTTCAAAGTGGGATCAGGCAACTGACGCTCTTCGCAAAGCGCTCGCCATGGCAGGACTCATTTACAGGGAGATTCCAGGTGAGGCTGCATTCTATGGCCCTAAGATAGACATTCATGCCAAGGACGCGCTGAACAGGGACTGGCAGATATCCACAATACAGGTGGATTTCTTCATGCCCCCTAATTTTGGCCTCTTTTATGTAAACGCAGAGGGGAAGAAGGAACCAGTCATAATGATACACAGGGCAGTGTACGGGAGCCTGGAGAGAATGATGGCCATAGTGATTGAGGGAAGTGCGGGAAGACTTCCGACCTGGCTGAGTCCTCACCAGGTATTTGTCCTGCCCGTTAACGATTCGGCACTTGATTATGCTAATCAGATCAACCGTGAACTGGTTTCCATGAATGTCAGATCAGAAGTTGATGCCTCCAAGGAATCCATAAGCAAGAAGATCAGGATGCTTCACGACCTGCGTCCCTCCTACATCCTTGTCGTAGGTTCGAAAGAGATGGAGGATAAATCGGTTACCGTACGCGGAAAAGACAACAAGCAGGAGGTAATGCCCTTCGCCGGATTCAGGGAGAAAATTG
Organism: Thermoplasmata archaeon; assembly: GCA_021803655.1. Classification (GTDB taxonomy): domain Archaea; phylum Thermoplasmatota; class Thermoplasmata; order Thermoplasmatales; family Thermoplasmataceae; genus JAMDBT01. The sequence goes on along the minus strand of JAJZLK010000026.1, from coordinate 44,459 downwards.
CTAGGGAGATCCGCGAACGGCTGGTATGATTCCGGCTACAGACAATTATGGACATAATTTTATCGGTTGAAGAAATCACTCGGTGAGTTGAAACCTTGACAGAATGCATCATCTACAATGTGAGCGTCCCTGGATTGCACCCGTCCACAATATGCGTCGAGGTTTCCAAGCTCACGGACTCCATATCCTCATTGCCGGAGCTCATCCACTCTGAATATGCGAATGATTCACTTGCTGAATTTATCTCCGCCTTTTCAAGGACGGAAGAGACCAGACCGGAGGACCGTACCGTAGGATTCGTTGTGGTAAACGTTGCTAGGAAGGTTGTGTCGGTATCCCTGACAAAGTCCGATGAATCCATGAAGAGGGCTATTCAGGAAGCGGTCTATCCACTGCAGGGCGCCGGTGTGCATGTTGAACTCGACCTTGCATAATGGTTTTCAGTCTTGCTGAAATGAGTCTCCACAGCAAGGAAATATGGCGTGAGAGTGCCCTTGAGTTTCCCCGCTTATTATTGTTAACTTTCTCAGTGGGATGGTTTCACCGGGATGCCATTCCCGGAATCTTCACAGATACACAATAGTCGTGATTTTGGAAATGCGTGATGAAATGACCTTGTGATACCAATCACAACAAATGTACTGGGTTCAAGTCGAAGAACGAGGATGGGATCAATGAGGCGTGTTATACAGAGGTTGCGGGAGAAACTTAAGGGATCGAAGGACACAGAGAAGTATATACACAGCCTTGGAACCGTCTCCGACAAACTGTGCAAAATTCCTCACTTTGCTATGGACCGGGAAAGAATTTGATCCGACAATTACACCACTCGAACGGATACATTACAATGAGGCCTCTCTCAATCACAAGGATGACCTGCAACTGAAGGCATGGACTGAATAAGTTAAGATCTAAGACCATTTTCTGATACGATATGTGACCATCCGGCAGGCCTTAAAAAATGCTTTATAACTTTGATAGATCAGAAATCTATGACAGGCAAGAAAATAATAGAAGAAGAAATTGATTACAGTACCTTTGACGGAACCGAAGTCAAGGCGCTAATAGCCAGGCCTAGTGACGAGAAAAAGCATCCTGCAATAATAGTCGTACAGGAAATCTGGGGTCTTACGAATTTCCTTAAGAGCGTCGCATCAAGGCTTGCCGAGGAAGGTTTTGTAGCAATGGCTCCCCACCTTTACTCCAGAAAAGATCACATAGATCTTTACACGGAAGAGAACATCATGGACGCAATGAGGCCTATGTGGTCGCTCCCGCCTGAGAAAAGGAGAGACCAGAATGCGATTAAGGAGTTACTGGCAAAATCAAGCGACACAAGCAAGAGGATAATAAATGACTTGATGTTCAACAGACAGACTTTTGAGGAGACCATGGCAAAGGATCTTGTCGAGGGACATAAATTTCTGAAAAACAGACCATATACAAACGGAAAGATGGGAGTTGTCGGATTTTGCATGGGAGGAGGGCTTTCATTCCAGGTTTCAACAATGGTGCCCTTCGATGCTACCGTTGTATATTACGGTGCGAATCCGAAAAACCTGGACGATATTTCGAAGCTGAAGGGGCCTGTGTTTGGCATTTATGCAGGTGAAGATGGTCCTATCAACGCAGGATTGCCTGAACTGATTCCTGCTATCCTTAAACACAAGAAGAGCTTCGAAATGAAGATTTACCCCAATACCCAGCACGCCTTCTTCAACCACACAGGCCTGGCCTACGATGAGAAGGCAGCCAAGGATGTCTGGCCCCTGACTGTTAAGTTCTTTAGCCATAATCTGGGTGATTAAATGGCAGAGACAGAAACAGGCATACTTGACGTCTGCTTCCTTACCTGGGTCTCTATCACTAGTGGGGAAAAGACAAAGAAACAAAATGAGAATAAGTGAACTACCTCACGCTGAAGCTGTGAAACTTCCTGCTTCAACCACAAGGCTTACTGATACCCCCGGAATACCGTTCAGGTATTCCACGAACCTCTGGAAACCCGTCGTATTATTTGCACATTCCTCAGCGGAGATGAGGTTGCCTTCACCATCCAAAGTACACGCATCGAATTTCTCCTTGGCCATATCAGTGCCTACGTATATCATGCTTCACTCCAGGATCGAGTCTAACGTGACCCCGCAGACATGCCCTCACAGACTTGTTCATGCGTCCTGGACAACGTACCATTCGTGACATGGGCATGAGAGGGGGAACGCATGCTGTGGACCGAGGCTTTTAACCTCAAGGCGTGTAATCGCGCCTCCCGATCCATGGGTTCATATCATGAACCTAATAATGATATACAAGGCGTTAATTCCCTGCGTTCCGCAGGTACATGTTCGTTGAGTATATCCATAGCAGAGTTCAGGTCTCTATCCATAACAAGACTGCATTTCCCGCATGAATAGATGCGCTGGTTGAGATCGATCTCCTGCCTGTTGCCGCACCTCGAGCAGGTTTGTGTTGTGGGAACGAACCTTGGAATGACGACATGAGTATGCGACCTTCTCTTCAGGTCGCTCATTATCCCTCCTATTGTCAAAGCCGGTTGAATTTTGACACCGCAAACAAAGATGAACACTTGTGGATGAAACGTTATATAATGCAGTTCGATAGTGAATAATGTTTGACTCTCCGACAGACTGGATAATCATCATAGTGCTGGTATTAGTCCTATTCGGTGGAGCAAAGAAAATACCAGAATTTGCCAGGAGCCTGGGAAAGGCAACCGGGGAATTTACCAGAGGAAAGATGGAACTTGAGAGAGAGATCAAGAGTTCGTTTGCCATGAGTACTCCGGCCCCGAGTGTGAATTACATAGAGGCGGCAAAGAATCTTGGAATCGATGTTTCCAACAAGAGTGAAGAGCAGATAAGACAGGAAATAGCCAATAAAGCAGCCACAAAACAATGACGGGGATTTTCCAGACAGGAGAGTTCCTCAAGCACATGGAGGAACTCAGGTACAGGGTGATCAGGATGCTTGCCGCCTTCATGGTGGCATCGATTTTTTTCCTTATATTCCGACTCAACACTGTAACTTTTAACGGGTATACGTTTCCAATGATATATCCGGACCCTTATGCGAACATGGGAGCACAGTTCCTGGCGATGATCGAGTCCCACGTTCTACCCAGCGGGACCCAGCTCCTCATTGTGAGACCGACTGACGGCCTGATGGCAGATTTTTACTCGTGTATGTTTCTAGGCCTCAGCACAAGCATGCCTGTTGTAATATACCAATTGTGGCTGTTTATCCGCCCTGCGCTCAGGACAGTGGAGGTAAAAGTATTGCGACAGGTCGTTATTCCCGGTACAGCCCTCTTTATTGCAGGAGCCTTTTTCGGAGTATGGTTTGTGGCACCACAGATTTTCAGGATCTTCAACCAGTTTGATGTCGGTCTTGGGGCAGTTTCCTCAGTCAGCCTGATGAACTTTGTGAGCTTCATACTGATGTATGTTGTGATCTTTGGAATTTCCTTCGAGGTACCCGTATTCATGGTTGCCCTGACCACCGCAGGGGTAGTTTCCGCTAAACTCTGGAGGGACAACTGGAGATATGCAGTAGTAGGATCTTTTGTTTTTGGAATGATTTTCTCACCCGGAGTTACGGGATTCACAATGATTGTCATGGCCATACCGATGATACTTCTATACTCTGCCGGCATTATTGTGACCGAAAGAATGGAAGCAAGGAGAGTTGTGGAACCGGAACTTTCAGCTGATTAAGACAATTTCGTAGACACTCATCCTCGATGTACTGGCAGAATAGAGGATAAATCATGTGCATCGCCATATGTTTCTGGAGGGACCTGTTGAATTCTCTCAAAAACACAGGTAACTGAACATGCTGCAAGACTCGCCTGCAAAGAGAAATCTCTTTCTCTGGTACGCGCAGAGTTACTGACGTTACTTTATTCCTGTTGAACCGCGTACTTCAGGTTAACAAATATGAAGGGAAATGTCTGGCAAATAGCCCTGAAGCGGCGACCGTCATATCCCGGTCAGTACATGGTGAGATTGTATTTCTCGTCCATTTCCTTGTACTTTTCCAGGCTGTTTATTCCAAGAAGTCCGGATATCCGTTCCATCTCCCCTGAAACAGTCTTGTCCCACGACTCTCTTCCGAGGATGATTCTTCCCTTATCCTGCGAGAACATGACGGCCTCGCCGTGCTTCCTGAGACAGTGGATGCACTCCGCTGCCGACTCCTCGTCCTTAGCCTCCTCAAAACATTCGGTGAATCTGTTGCTCATAGATCATCGCACCTCTTCTGGTTATACTCCGGGTATGAGAGAAAGTACCTGTCCGTGCAGTAAGCAAAATTATAGGTAAAGCGGTCCAGGAAAATCTTCCCGTCAAGCATAGTGGAAAGCGCCGTTGATTTTGACAGTAAACTCTTAAGCTCCTGTAGAGTGTGCTTGCCTCTGATTGTATCCAGTATACTCTCCAGAACGGTTATCTCGGCCGTGTCACCCTCAAGTCCGGCCATTGATCTCCTTTGTCTCTCTTTCCTGACTGATGACTCCAACCTGCGTATTGCATTGCCAAAATCTCCTTGCATCATAGATGATTCGACAAAGTCCAGTTCAACAATTATGTTCATCTCATCCACCCAACAGATAAGCTGCGTACGGAAGCACAAGGTAGAATACGGTCCAGTAGACACCGATTGCTACAGTAATGATTGCCGCAACTGCGACCGGCGCTATGACCGATCTGCCAGTAAAGAACGGTTCCCTGTCAGAAGGCTCCCTGCGGTACATGTAGCTGATCACCCTTAGATAATAGAAGACAGAGACGGCACTGTTGAGGATTGCTATCACAGCGACCCACCATAACTTCACCTGTATCAGGGACAGGAACAGGAATGCCTTTCCTGTGAATCCGCCCGTCAGCGGGATACCGGCCAGTGCAAGCAGCAGTATTGAAAGACTGAGTGCTAAAATCGGAGATTGTTTTGACATCCCGGCCACGTCCTCAATTAACGGTTCTTCCTTCTTGATGGCATTCATTGAAAGGAATGCACCTCCCTTCATGAAGATGTAGACCAGCGAGTATAGCATTCCGGCAGCAACGATTGTCTGAATGTAAGCAGCCGGGTCGTGGTTATACTGTCCATAGCCGACAGCGCTGAAGACAAGGATCAGGTATCCCGCCTGCGCAACGCTCGAATATGCCAAGAGCCTTTTCAATTTCGTTTCGGATAGCGCAGAAAGGTTCCCGTAAGTCATCGTGAATATTGCGAGCAGGGTGAAGAATATGAAAACCTGATCACCCATAGATGGAAACCCGAGCACGAAAAGTTTCAGCATTATCATGAATGCTACAATCTTTCCTCCAGTGGAGAGAAGCGCAGACACTGAGTTCTCAGAGCCATCGTATGTGTCGATTGCCCACTGGTGCATTGGGAATATAGCGAGTTTGAACCCAAACCCTATAACAAGGAAGGCAAGTGCGATCAGGAGAGGCGTATGTGCCCCTGTCGTGACTGCATTGAGATCGAAGGTGCGGGTAGCCTGGAAATAGTAGGAGAGGCCGAGAATGATGAATGCGGTTGATACTGCACCCGTGAAGAAGTACTTGGCTGAGGCTTCGAGCGCACGCTTCGTCTTGTGAAATCCAGCCATTACATAGGTCCCAAGACTAACTGCTTCAAAAGCGACGAACATGACCACAAGGTTCATTGTGAATGATGCCACAATCATACCAAGGGTAACGAACAGGAGCAGCGAGTAGAACACATCCCACCTCGCGGTGATGTTCTTCAGGGCCGGAAATGCAACAAACATTGAAGATATGATTAGAATTGCTGCGAAATATGCGTTGAAGGGATTGTATATCAGGATACCTCCGAGCACAACAGAAGGTGCCAGGAATATTATAGAGATGAGGGCAGCAAGCAATACCGCGAATGTGATTACGGCATAGAGTCTCCCACTGTTGTGGAAAAATCCAATCACAAGCAGGATAAATCCGGCGAGGCCCACTGCTATCAGTGGAAAGAAATACTCCAGTGACAGTAGATCAGCAACCAGGTTCATAGAAGACCCCCCACATATGATGAAAATAGGTTGAAGAACAGTGAAGGAAACACCCCTATGAAAAGAAGGAAGAACAGGAGGGATCCGAGAACAATAAACTCAGACCTGCTGAGATCGCGTATCCTTCCAAGGCCTTCGTTGTAAGGGCCATAAAGGGATCTCTGTGCAAACCAGATATGATAAGATGCAGTTATGATCATTGAGAATATCACCACAAATATGAGATAGCCAATCGTCTGGAAAGTCCCTCCAAGGATTGAGAATTCCCCGACAAAACCCGCAAGGCCCGGCAGTCCCAGCGAAGCCAGAAGACCACCAAGTGTAATCGATGAAAGGAGCGGAGCCTCACGGTAGATTCCCCCAAGCCCGAATATAGAATCGTTTCCGCTGACCTTCCTTATGTAGAAGATACTTGCAAACAGAAGCGCTATTATGAGGGAGTGGGCAAAGATCTGGAACATCCCGCCGGAAATAGCGAGCACATAATCTGTCCCCGTTTTCTCCATGATACCGGAAGCGAAGGCCAGGGTTACAAATCCCATAGAACCGGCGCTTGCATAGGCCATCATTCTCTTGATCCTGTACTGGTACATTGCCGTCAGCGAGAAGTATACCAGGGAGATCAGCGAGAGCATGATTATGAACCACAGTGAGACCAGAGGAAACAGCGTCCCCATCCGGAGCATGATTCCAAACAGACCGTATCCTCCCATGAGAGAAAGCCCACCAGCAATTATCACGGTAACTGGATATGGGGCCGTATCGTACGTGTCCGGAAGCCATGAATGTATTGGAAAAGTTGGAAGCTTTACCAGGAACCCTATCATCAGTCCCGCAATAACGAATATCTGCCAGAAGTACGGGATCTTCGAGACAAACGCAGGATCAGTTAGGGACGAAATCTGCATGGAGAAAGTCCCATATATTGCAAAATAGTAAGCGTAAAGCGAGAAGATTGACAAAAGTATGAACGCCGATCCTATGTGTGTATATACAAAGAATTTTAGCGAGACGGACTGCCTTCTCACACCGCCGTAAAGCGTTATGAGGAAAAACACCGGAACCAGAACCACTTCCCAGAAGATGTAGAAAAACATGAAGTCCCTTGAGATCAGGACTCCGTAAAGTCCCGTTTCCGAGATCATCATCAATCCGTAGAAAGTTCCGCCATATTCTCCTCCCCTTGAGAGGAAAAGTGCAAGAGGAAATACTATTGATGCAGCAAGCAGAAGAGGAGCAGTAAATCCGCTTATTCCTATGGAGAAAGATATCCCCTGGGCACTGTTAAGCACAATGGAATAACGGCCGATCATTCCTCCAGTATAAGATTCCATGGTAATCGCAACGTAGAACGCAGTTGCGACCATAACGACTGCCGACGAAATCATGGCGAAGGCAGAAGAATGCCTTCCGGCGAAGAATGTCAGTACGGAAAGTGCAGAAAGCAGAGCAAAGATCGCAGCTAGATCTATCATCTAGAATCCCCCCATCAGGTCGATTATTATGAAAATGAGCGAAATTGAGATTACAATCACGAGGAAGTAGTTTTCAATTATTCCTGACTGAAGCTTTCTCAAATAGGATCCGAAAGAAAGGACACCACGCCCGGCTCTTTCATTGCCTGAATTATACGAATCCTCAAACCTCCCGAACGCACCTGCGGCAGGGAGTATGCCCCTCTCCGCAATCAAGTTGGTAAACAGTCTGTCAAGATAGTACTTGTTCTTAAGGGTACGGTAACCCGGAACCGCTGAAAAGTTGACCTTCTGCCAGAGCCCTGTCCCAAATATGAAATAGGTCAGGAAGACCCCCGCAACCAGGAATACCAGCGGAATTATCTCTATACTGATCGGTACTGATTTCAGTACAAGTGCTGAACCATTTACAAAATCATAGAACGACCCCTGGAAAATTCCGAATATCAATGAAAGCACGGCCAGTGCTGCAAGGGGAAGAAGTGCAACCAGAGACGGATCCTTTGCGTGCTCAGCGAGGTGCGATCTTGGCTTCCCGAGAGCGACAAGGAAAAACATCCTGAAAGTGTAAAGCACTGTCATAAGGGAGCCAATTTCAAGGAATACCCATGGCAGACCGTAGACATATGTTCCGCCAGACTGGTAGAAACTCCAGGAGGCAGAAATTATGGCATCCTTTGAGAAGAATCCGGCAGTGAACGGAACTGCAGTCAGGGTTATCGATCCGATGAACAGCAGCGTTACCGTAAGCGGCATCCTCCTCCAGAGTCCCCCCATCTTCCGGACATCACGGAGATCCATGAGCGCAATCAGTATTGCTCCCGCGGACATGAAGAGGAGTGCTTTGAAGAACGCGTGCACTACGAGTTGATAAACAGAGAGTCCGATAACCCCAGACCCATATACACCGTAGAAACCCAGGGCAGCCAGCATATAACCCAGCTGGCTTATGGTTGAGTATGCCAGTATGCGCTTGATATCGTTCATCACTATTCCAAGGGTTCCTGCAAAGAGCGCAGTGAATGACCCCAGAATTGCAAGGATATACAGCATATCAGGGCCGGAGGCTACGAAAAGAGGGTACACCCTTGCAACAAGATATATTCCGGCAGTTACCATTGTTGCGGCATGAATAAGTGCAGATACCGTAGTAGGACCCTCCATTGCATCCGGAATCCAGACGTGCAGGGGGAACTGGGATGATTTCCCTATTGCCCCTCCAAGAAGCATAAGACTGACAAAGAACAGTCTGGTACGACCAAGTGCGTTAAGCACGCTGCCTGCATGTGTGATCAGAAATTCTATGTTCAGGGGACCTTGTGATGTTGCAACAACGGTTGAGGCGGTAAGTCCCTGGTAAAGAACCACGAGCCCGATAAGAAACAGGAGGTCTCCTATCCTGGTCACAATGAATGCTTTCTTTGCCGCAGCGGTTGCGTTGGGCTTGAAGAACCAGAATCCTATAAGAAGGTATGAACACAGGCCCACTAGCTCCCAGAACATGAAGAACTCCAGGAGATTGGAGGAGATGACTAGCCCAATCATTCCTGCAGTGAAGAGGGCTGTCTCGGCAAAATACACATGCCGGTTCGGGTCTTTGCCCATGTAGTACATTGCAAAGAGATGGATCATGAGGGAGACGAAGGTTACCATGAGTACCATGGCCACTGCCAGGTGGTCTATGTAAATCCCGTAACCAAGGTTGTAGAACCAAGTGAATCTCTCATAGTAAGTGATTCCACTTACCACGCCAAAATAGGTTATTCCTGAAATAGCAAGAGAAATTGCGATTGAAAGGCTTGCTATGATTCCGGAGAGACCTCTCTTCCACCTGCCAGCAGCAAACGCAACGGGTGCAGCCAGCAGCGGAGACAGCAAAATGAGCCACTGAAGGATCATTTTCAGTCCCTCATCTCACTCAGCAGGGATAGATTTACCCTGCCAAATCTGCGATAAATTGCAACCAGGATACTCACTCCCACGACCGATTCCGCAGCAGACACAGCTATCACCATGACAGCAAGCACAACCGGTTGCATTGACGTTCCAGCCACAACAACAAGATTGAGTACTGCGGCATTTATGAGAATCTCTATTGAGATCAGCATCTTGATTCCCACCCTGGAATTCATTACCCCGTACAGCCCGATAGCAAAGAGCAGAAGTGAAACAGTTTCAGGTATAATCATCAACATTTTCAGTCACCTCCGGAAACGTAAAGCATCCCAATTATTCCGCCTACGAGGATAACTGAGATCAGTTCGAACGGAATCAGGTACTCAGTGAAGAGAAGTGTTCCGATTGTACCTATGTTCTGCGTCATGAGAGTCATATCTCCGCCAATCTTCAATATCTGCACAAGAAACACGAGGAAAAACAGGGCAGAAGCAAGCGCGGACGATTTCCTATTCAAATTCCTTTCCTCCAGTAAGCATTAGGGTGAAGACAATGAGAGTGACGACAGCACCTACATAAACCAGCAGTTCTACGCTCCCCAGGAAACTTGCTCCAAGGAATATGAACAGAGAACCCATTGAGAAGAGGAAGAACATTAGCCATACGGCGGAGTGAACAATGTTATGGTTCTCGACGGCAAGGATTGCCGTAAAGATAAGTATAGCGGAGAAAACCAGGAACAGTACAGTCAGGATCACTTCTTCACCTCGTCTTCCTGCATTGCAAGTTCTTCCGGGGAATAGGTGAAGCTGTTTCTGGTACGTGAAGTTTCGAACACGTGAGTGAGATATATCGCATCCGTGGGGCATATCTCCTCGCAGTTCCTGCAGACGGTACAGGTTCCGAAATTTACGTCCGGGTATATCATCCTCTTGTTCCTGGGATTCTCCCTGTCCACGTGCTGCATTGTGATGCTGCCATTCGGGCACACCTGCTCGCAAAGCGTGCAGCCAACGCAGTCGTCCAGTTTAAGGAATATCCTGAACCTGAACCTATCAGGGAGTTTTGACTTCTCTTCCGGATACTGGACAGTGACAGGCTTCCTGAAGAGGTGCCTCATCACCAGCATCATACCGCTCAATGACCCTATTATTGGTATCGATCTTCTGGGTTCCTTAACTTCAATTACCAGTCTTACCACCCCATAAGCAGCGTGAGAGTTCCTGACAACACCAGGTTTATCATTGCGATAGGCAGTAGATATTTCCATCCGAGGTTTACGAATTTATCTATCCTGATCCTAGGCATGGAGAGCCAGAGAGTGAATGCCATAAACACCATGATCATTGCTTTTATAACCAGCCATACGAAACCAAGGCTTGATTGCATTGGTCCGTTGAAACCGCCCAGATAAAAGAGCGATATAACGAATGACCCGAGCAGAATGGACCCAAAGAGGCCCATGTAGAACATTCCGAATCTTAGCCCGGAGTATTCTGTGGAGTACCCCGTAACCAGTTCGCTGTCGCTTTCCCCCATGTCGAAAGGAGTATAGGATGCCCTTGCGACCATGGAAATCATGAAGACGAATATTCCGAGTGGTTGAAGTATCCCGTATGGAACAAGTTCCGTGAGCACTATTGAGTTAATGCTGAGAGATGACGCGGTCCTTGCTGACGCCATCATTACGATGGCAAGAACAGAGATCATCATAGGTATCTCGAAGGAAACGTCCTTTGCTATTGCCCTCATGGCACCGAGCAGGGCATACTTGTTCTTGGAGCTGATTCCTGCAAGGACCTCACCTATGGGCATTATCGCAATGATAGCAAACAGCAGCAATACCGAAACGGATGTATCTGATACTGTGAGAGTCCCTATCCAGAACAGGCTACCGTAAGGAATCACGGCAAAGGCCATCACAAGCCCAACCAAAATCATGAGCGGGGCAATCCTGTACGGCAGGTCGTCCCTCTTCCGGGGGAATATCGATTCTTTTCCCGCCAGCTTGAGACCATCGGCCATGACCTGAAGCAGCCCGAACTTCCCCACACGGTTCGGTCCAATCCTCAGTTGCACCCTTGCCATGTATTTCCTGAAGAGGTAGATAACAACTGCCAGACTCACCGAAGCAACGATTGCCAGCATGGCGCTCTCCACCACATACGCCAGGACCTCTGAGATCGGATATCCCATGGGAGAGAACAACGAGGTGAGCCTCGAGAAGATGCTCATCGGTCCACCTCACCGAATACCAGGTCGATTGTGCCGGAAATGGATATCAGGTCCGAGATCATCTGATCCTTCGCAAGTACGGGCAGCACTGAGAGATTCTTGAATGAAGGACTCCTGACTCTCACCCTGTAAGGCTTTACTCCGCCATCTCCTACAATATATACTCCGAATTCTCCCTTGGGGGATTCAGTCCTTGCGTAGTATTCTCCGTCCCCTCTGAGCCGTATCATCATTGATTTCTTTGCCTTGGGGTTGAAGAAAGGACCGTCAGGAATCTTCGTGATAGCCTGCTTTATGATCCTGACCGACTGCCTCATCTCCTCAAATCTTACAAGAAACCTTGCAAGATTGTCTCCCTTCTGGGATATGGGCACGTCAAAATCCACCTTGTCATAAACAAGGTAAGGATTGGCTTTCCTGACATCATAATTTACACCAGAGGCTCTCAGCATCGGACCGGTAACCCCGTAATCAATTGCAGTTTCCTTTGATAGTACCCCTATCCCCTTGTTTCTTGATATGAATATGTCATTCTTGACAAACAGCCTGTATATCTCCTCAAGTTTCTTCGGGAAACTCTGGAGAAATGCATCGATGTGCTCTATCATTTCTGGTGTTAGATCCTGATAGACTCCGCCAACGCTCATGTAATTGGTCTCCTGTCTTGAACCGCACACCTCTGTAAACACATCAAGTATGTAATCCCGCTGGGCAAAGCAGTAGAAGAATGGCGTCAGCATCCCGAGATCAAGCCCGAAGGCTCCTGCCCATACCAGATGAGAAGCGATCCGTGAGAGCTCATTCATGATGACCCTGATCCAGAGAACACGCTCTGGTGGCGGAATGTTGAGAATCTTTTCTGCTGCCTCAAGATAACCGCTCTCCATGAGCATTGAGGCAACGTAATCCATTCGGTCAAAGAAGATCAGGTTGTCTGCATAGAATGTGAGTTCACACAGCTTTTCAGCATTCCTGTGCAGGTAGCCGATTATGGGCTCAAGTTCCCGCACTATTTCACCATCGAGCTTAGCTCGAAGTCTCAGGACTCCATGGGTCGACGGATGCTGGGGGCCGAAGTTCAGTTCAACGAAATTATTCATTACCAACCGTCTCCCTGATCAAACGTTGCATAATCTTCCCCATCCTCGTCCATATTGATGTACTGCACGTTGCTGAGATCGTAGTCTTTCCTCAGGGGGTGGCCAACCCAGTTCTCAGGAAGGAATATACGCTTCAGGTTTTCGTGCCCTTCAAATTTTATTCCCATAAGATCGTACTGTTCCCTTTCGTCCCATCTTGCACTGTTCCACAGTGAAGTCATGCTCGGAACCACTCCGTTGTCCGTAGTGGTTTTCACAACTACATATTCGTCCCGATCCATGGCGTGGAGGTGATAAACAACTTCCACGTAATCACGCCGGTCAACGCCGGTAATAAGTGAAAGGTGGTTGAATCCTCTCTCCTTCATATCCTTCATGAATTCCAGAAGCCTGTCCTTGCTGACCGTGTGAATCGTAAGCCCATCCTTCCCCTTTGAGATGGAATCTGATTCCGGCTCACTCATCGGTCGGTCTCTCCTCTGATTTTCTCCTGAAGCGTTACAATTCCGTAAGTAAGGGCTTCCGGTGTAGGTGGACACCCGGGAACATAGACATCGACCGGAACAACCTTGTCGACGCCAAGAACCACAGAATATCCCTTCACGTAGGGACCGCCCTGGATCACGCATACTCCCATCGCAATAACATACTTCGGATACGGCATCTCGTCATAGAGCCTCTTCAGCCTCGGCGCCATCTTCTTTGTTACCGTTCCTGCCACAATCATAAGATCTGACTGTCTTGGAGAATTCCTGAAAACCTCACTTCCAAACCTGGATACGTCAAGTCTCGAGGCCTGAACAGACATCATCTCAATTGCACAGCATGCCAGTCCGAAAGTGAGAGGCCATATCGAGTTACTTCTTGCCCATGTCAGGGCTTTCTCAACTGTAGTAGTAATGAAACCTGCATCACCTGACTTCATTTTATCCACCTCATTTGACCGTGCCTGTAAGCGTAGAGGACAGCGAAGAGTGGCATTGAAAAGAATATAAGTGTCTCGACAAACGGATAGAATCCGAGATTATAGAAGTTGTATGCCCACGGAAAGAGCAGAACTATGTCCACGTCAAATAGCACAAACAGGAGCACAATAACGTAATACTGCACGTTCACGTATGATCCGAATTCACCCCTAGATTTCTCGCCTGATTCATAAGGTTCCAGATATGCAGTATCACTCACTGGCGGTTCCGCCTCGTATGCCAGATTCTTCAGGATACTGGAAGGTTTCAGGCTTGGTCTCTTTCCGGGGTTATAACGGCTCGCATTTATTGATGGAATAATGGAAAGTGTTAGCGCTACCCCCACCCCCATGATGAGGAAAACCAGGGCAAGAGGTATGTAACCATCCCACATAGACCGTAATTTCAAGACGTTATTTAATTGTTTATCAGTCAGTTTCCTGACCAATAGTTGCGCTGAGTTGAATGAGGATAGGGTGGGCCACCAAGGCTTACGGTTGAGATCACCTATTAATGGTTCACTGATTTGTCAGTGAAATTGCTTCAGTCGGATCGAATGGTCTCTTTACGTTCTTTTTCAGGGTGAATATTACGTTCTTCCTGTTAATCTCCCCATGAGAAGCCAGCTTAGTAATAATGTCACGAAGTTCAGTCCCGGATAGTGGTTTTGCCTCCTCCATATCCACTATTTCTTCCGGGGATTTCCCTGATGAGAAGAGGATTCCAACTGCATTCTCGATCGCAAACTTTGCCCAACCCTGATTTCTGCAGAGGCCGGCAAGGCGCACGATGTCAGAATAATTGACATTCTTCCCTGATTTCCGTGACAGCTCAGGTATCACCTGAAGCAGGAGCCTGGCCGCCATCCGACTGTCTCCCGTCGCCTCTTTCAAATTATGGAACTGATCGAGCATCTCCTTTTCAATAATTGTTGAGGCGTCCTGCACAGATATCTGATTTTCGCTGGAAAATTCCGCTACAAACTTGCCTTCACCCCTTGGAATCCTCTCCCTCAGTTCCATGAGGTATCCGCTGTCGAGGACTATGACCGGGAGATCCGTTTCCGGATACATCCTCTCTCCTCCGGGAAGAGGCCTCAGGAAGTAAGTTTCTCCATTCTCCCGCGGCCCCCTTGTTTCCGACAGGTCGAGTTCCTTAAGTTTCCTTATCCTCTCCGTGATTATCCTGCCTATTTCATCGTTCTTTCCAGGCCGTCCCGTAATGATGAAGAAAGCATCTTCCTCCCCGCATCCTAGTAGACCTGCAATTTCCCCTGCATCTTTCATATCCATGCCATAGCCGGGGAACTCGTCACTGTGCATCATCCCGCCGTTTCCGTATGCCTTGATCACGTCCGCGATTTCCCTTCCAATCCTGAAATCGCCTTTCTTGAGAAGGCCAGCAAGTCCGGGCAGTTTACCGGAAACCACACGGTTGCCTTTCCGGATAGAATCCACAATCATCCTGCTCTTTTTCAAATGTTCCAGTTCCGTGATGTCCTGAACGCTTATCTCCGGGTAGATTCCTGGTATACGGTCATCAAGGGTCTCCATGGCCCGCGCAACACCTTTCTGCCGGGATACCTCGTAGGCAATAACGTCCCTGATCTGCGAAATTTTTGATACTCCCTTGATTTCAACCCTGCCATAACCCATGGACATGTTAACATCCTGCCTGATTGCATCTGGCCCTTTCCTAAGCATCAAGGTTTCCTTTACGAGGAATCCTATTTTCCTAGCAATTTCCACGGCATGATCAGCGTTCCTGATATCAGGTTCCGTAGCCACCTCAAGGAGCGGAATCCCGAGCCTGTCGAGGGAATAAGTCACCGTGCCGGAATCGTCTGATATCTTGCGTGCGGAATCCTCCTCAATACAGACAGAAGTGATTCCCACATCACCGGTGGCGCTCTCCACCTTTCCGTTCCCGGATACAAGCGTGGTTCTCTGGAAACCTGATGTATTGGAACCGTCCAGCACTATCTTCCGCATAACCTGTATCGCGTCCCTGATCTCCGCCTGCATCCCCATCGACACCAGTAAAGCCGTTTCAAGCGCTTTCCTGTTCAGGTTTCCAGGAGGTTCTTCATCAAGTTCAACCAGGCAACTGTTGTCTGTGACCTCATACATGAAGCTCCTGTTTCTCTCTCCCTCATAAATAGCAGCCCTGTCCGATCTGCCCATCTCGCCTGTTACTACTCTCAGCCTTCTCCATACAGTGAACTTCTTCACTGTTCCGTTATCTGTGAGGCATCGGCAGAAGAGCTTTTCGCCCTTCATCTGCATATGAATCTCCAATCCTATCTTGAGGGGAGCCTCCGGTTTCATTGTATGTTGCCTCCGTCGTTTCTTTCAAGGAGTTCGCCACGCATGTTTGTGGAAAATTGCTCTGCGAACATCCCATCGGGATAGTTCCCGAGAACGAACATCGATTTCACGTAGGCCACCTCCGGTACCATGTTTCCTGCAGATATGACTCCCGCTTTCAGGAGTTCCCTTCCCGTGGAGTATACGTTCATGTCAACAGTTCCGCTGATGCACTGTGACGTCATTACAACTTTCGTTCCTGCCGAGGTGATCCCCTTTATGGCCGGGATGAGCCGATCTGCCGTGTGCCCCAGACCGGTTCCCATGATGACAATACATTTCTTTCCCTCGGCAAAAGTTTCAATGTCCTCCGGCGACAGTGTCGGGTTAAAATAGAGCATCCCGACCCTGTGCTCCAGCCTGTCTTTCAGGACATTGCCTTTTCCAGCTGCCCTATATGCAGTCATAACGGCGGGAGAGTCTCTTGAAGATTCACCGATCGGGGGGAATTCCAGAGACCTGAAGGCATCCCTGCGGGAAGAGTGCATCTTCCTTGACCTGACTGCCCTGAACAGGGAAGCCGAGTCGTCCGACAGACCGGTATGCATACAAATTCCGACCTCGCCGGAAGGGATGGATGCAAACTTGATCGACGCCTCTATGTTCACATATGCGTCACTGCTCGGCCTGTCCGGGGATCTTTGCGATCCGGTGAACACCACTGTTCCTGTCTGATCCTCCAGCATGAATGCAACAGCGGATGCCGTGTAGCTCATTGTGTCCGTTCCATGAAATACCACCACTCCGATTTCCCGGTCGAGGCTTTCCTTTACCTTTCTTGCAACTTCGATCCATCTTTCAGGAGTCATGTTCTCGCTCAGGATCGCACTTATGGTTTCATAATGCACAGGAATAGAGTGAAGCCTGGAGAGTTCCTCCGAGTAAATCTGGTCCATGGTACTGGACGGTTTCACGCCTCCCGTTGTGTAGTCGATCCTGCTGGATATTGTTCCACCGGTGGAAAGAATCGCGATTCCCCTGCCATCCTTTCTTGGTTTCCTGATGGGAATTTCTTCCTTTTCCTTTCTCTTTTCCACAACGGTTATGGATCGCACTTTCTTCCTCGAGATTCCAGTATTATAACCGCTGTCAAGCTTTATGAAGATAAAATCGGGGTCATCGTTCACAAACACCCCGCTCATTCTTCCACCATCGTACGTAACGGAAATCCTGTCCCCGAACTCAGGATCTTTCACTGACATTTCCATTCAAAAGAGGAGTAGGACATATAACGCTTCTTGATCAGAAAAGGGTGGACTGCGGATCCTTTCCCAGACCCAGCATAATCTGCAGGTCGTGTGCATTTCTCGGTGCGTTTCCATGCGGGTGATTGTTGAAGTACACAAATACGTCTCCGGACCATGGGGACATCTCGGAGATCAGTTCCGCGATTCTGCCAAGTTCACTTCCGGAATAATCATAATCGTATCTTGAGGATTTGTCCAGATGAGCAGTCCATCCCTCCCTGTTTCGTCCATGAAGACGGAGGTAGGTTGCCGAAGAAATGTTCTCCAGTGCGGATACAGGACTGTCAGTAATTACGTAACCGACTCCCTGCGCGACGAGATCGGAAATGAACATCCGGTCGTGTATCAGTTCCATGTTCCTAGGTTCAACAACATACCTGAACCTTTTTGACGCAAGTGATGAGACAAACCTCAGTATTGCGGAAATGCCCGACTTTCCGGCAGATGGCGGCAGTTGAATAAGACAAGCCCCGAGTTTTCCATGGGCAGCGATTCCGGAGAGAAGGCTGTTTTCAAAGTTTACAGCACGGTTTATAGCAGTCTCCAGATCTGACAATAGTAATTCATGGGAAATCGCACCGGGCATCTTCACCGAGAAGAGGAAATCTTTCCGTTCCGCTGCACTGTTTATCCATGACATTACTGACTTGGGTGAAGGAT
Source organism: Thermoplasmata archaeon (assembly GCA_021803655.1). GTDB lineage: Archaea > Thermoplasmatota > Thermoplasmata > Thermoplasmatales > Thermoplasmataceae > JAMDBT01. The sequence goes on along the minus strand of JAJZLK010000026.1, from coordinate 26,466 downwards.
CCGCATAGAAGGTGGTGTTTATTTCCACCGTGGAGAATTTCCGGACATAATATCTGAGAAAATTCGTATTCCTGGAAGGGTAGAAAGATGGAGCCCACTCCGGATAGCTCCATCCTGAACAGCCTATTCTTATCATAACCTGCGGAGAGTTTCCCTTGCGATGATAACCCGCTGGATCTGGTTAGTCCCCTCATATATCTGGGTTATTTTTGCATCCCTCACGTGCCTTTCGGCATCAAAGTCCGTCGTGTATCCGTACCCTCCAAAGAGCTGCTGTGCCTCCACGGTAACCTTCATAGCAACATCTGACGCGAACATCTTTGCCATTGATGAAAGCCTGACCGAGTCTTTTCTCTCCTCCCATGCCTCAGCGGCCGCATAGGTCAGAAGCCTTGCAGCCTCAAGCTGGGTAGCCATGTCAGCTATCATGAACTGTATCCCCTGAAATTCGGTTATTGGCTGGCCGAACTGTTTTCTCTCCCTTGCATAAGCTATGGCCTCATCGAGTGCCGATTTTGCTATTCCCACGGCCTGTGCGGCGATTCCGACCCTCCCTGCGTCAAGGGTTTCCATTATTACCTTGAATCCCTCATTCTCTTTTCCCACAATATTGCTCGCCGGCACTTCTGCGTTCTCAAATACAAGTTCTACTGTGCTTGAGCCGCGTATTCCCATCTTTTCAATGTCCCTGCTTATGTGAAATCCGGGGGTTCCGGTATCTATAACAAAGGTTGTTATTCCTCTATGGCCCTTTGTTGAGTCAGTAACCGCATCGAAAACAAAGAATTTTGATATCCTCCCGTTGGTGATGAATGTCTTTGTTCCGTTTATCACATAGACCTCCCCTTTCCTTGTCGCGGTTGTTCGGATGGACGCAGCATCGCTTCCGGCACCTGGTTCCGTGATTGCAAGCCCTCCCACGGCACCTTCTGCCACCTGTGTGAGGTATTTCTGCTTCAGTTCGTGGGAGCCAAACATCATTATCGGTTCCGCAAACAGTGTCTCTGCCCCGTCGAGTACCAGAGCAGTACTCGCGCACGCAGATGACAGTATCTCGATCGCGTTTACGAGGAAAGTGAAGCTTAGTCCCGCCCCTCCATATTCCGTTGGAATATACGATGCGAATAGCCCCAGTTCCCGCATCCTGCTGATTATCTTTTCCGGTACGGACTTTGTCTTATCTATCTCCATTGCAAGGGGTTTCACTTCAGTCTCTACAAATCTCCTAAGTACGTCGAGCACCTGGACTTCATCTTCGCTCAGCTTCATATCATGTAGATAGTTTCCATAACTATAATTATTGACGATTCCTCATGCTTAATTTGTTACCTCGCGAATTATGTTATTCTTCTTTAATGAATTTCAGAACGATCTGACTGAATTACAGATTCACTGTACATTCTACGAGACCATCGAAACTGGATAGCGAGAGAGGAGATCAGAAATCAGGAAAGAGTCCCAACGTGATTTTGGGGTGAATCTGGTTCACGTTTAAGGAATAGTTAATAAGGCTTTTAAGACTAATTTTCCTGTTCCTCACCTGCGGGAAGAATAGAGATGTCAACGCGTAGATACATCGACGGACAGAACAGGAGGAAATTACTCGTGCTCGTAGTTAGCGCATTATTAGTAGTGACCAGCATCGTCATACTCGCCTATTTTCCCTCAAGACCAAGCGGGCCGGTTGCCTCCAAGAACCCACAATACCCCGAATCTAATTCGATTTACGTGGTAGATCCCACATCAAATGCCACGATCAATACCCCATATAATTTTACAATCCAGTCTATGTCACAGTTCCAATCCATGACAATCTACTATGGTGACGGTTCATCCCATCAGGAAAATTATGGTGGAATTAATCGGGTAACCCTTTCTCACAACTATTCCGCATATGGAACCTATTTCATTATGATTGTAGCTCACTACAAGTCTTCTCCGCATAATTATTCTGTACTGCTACGCATTGACGTCTCCGGTGGTTCTGTAAACCAGTATCGAAGCACAGGATTCGCCACCATTCTTCCATATCTTTCCTCAAACAGTACCTACCTGGATTCCAACCTCTATGCTCCCGGCTCTCACCTTGGTGTCATGGTGAGTTATCTGCAACCACCGTTGAATTCAACCTACCAGGTTTATGGCCAGAATGTAATAGTATACAGGAACGGTTCACAGTACAGCTCGACCAATATTCCTTACAAATTCAATTCCGTCAAAGGCGGTTACAATACAAGTGTCAAAGATTACATCCTGAACTATTCAAGCCTATCATCAGGTCTGTATCAGTTCGAGATTAGGACGTTTACGGGTATAGTCAACAGCACCGGCGCGGTCAGTAACACCAGTGCCTCCGACTACTTCCTGGATGCGGCAGTCTTTTCCGGAATCCCTGTTTTTCCTATCCCACAGAATAGCCAATCTCTCACGGATGCACAGTTTGCAACGGGTGGCATCGAGACGTTCGATACCCAGATCGCATACGATGCGGTGAGCGAGGAGGCGCTTTACAACACTAACCAGTTTCTTGATATGTACAAAGGGTCTTCTTCTTCGCGGTTTGAGCCGATGCTTGCCTCATACCTTCCGACTATTGGGCATGGCGTGAACGCACACTGGCACAACTACACTCGGTCATACGTGAACAACGCAGGCATTAAAATAACCTACAATGCTGTGACTGCACCGGGACAGAATTACACTTTCCAAGTAAGAAGCAACGCAACCTGGCAGGATGGCACTCCGGTGACGGCCTGGGATGTGAAGACCAGCATAGCTAGAGACCTTCTCTTCATGCAAGGAAGCCCACAAACGCCGGGATGGATGCTGGCCCAGGTTCTTCTGCCCGGAGGAGGATATGTGTCCGGACCTACTAACACATATCATAACATTTCCGACAATATAACAGTGAACAACGCGACGAATTCAGTCTCGTTCCACCTGCAGAAGCCTGAAGCGCCACAGTTCATCTACGACCTGTTCGCTTCAAGCGGAGCCTTTATCACAAGTGCAAAATGGCTTGCCGCGCACGGAGCAGGTCTTGCGTGGACCCCTGCCGGGTTTAGGGCATATTCTACCCATGATGCACCTGGAGCCTACTTTACTTATCCTGAAACCCATATTTTCTCAGACGGCCCCTACCTCATGGCATACTATCTCCCTGCGTGTGAGATTGTGCTGAGGGCTAACCCGCACTTCGTATCTCCCGGGCCGTGGTTTCCGGCCCCTACGATTAAAGTAATCAGAATCTTGCTCTTTTCACAATATATATCTCCTTACCTGATGCTCAGGTACGGCGGAGCCCAAACCGGAACCATACAGATCTCGAATTGGAGTTACGAAAGACAGTTACACTCACTGGGCATCGTGAACGCATACAACGCAACTGGTATGACGCCCTCCTGGTATCAGTTTAACGGGAATATAAACACGACCCTGCTGGCCCAAATGGATGCATCAGCAAATGTCAACGCGTCCTTCTTTGACAACGTCTACGTTAGACAGACATTTGCCTATGCATACAACTATCAGTACTACCTCGATCAGCAGGTTGGAAACAGTGTCTACAACCTGACTCTTGCAAGCCAATATGCCGGAATGCTACCTCCACCCATGCTGTACGGACAGACTCCTCCGCAGCTCACAGCCGCGGGAGCAAATGTGCCTGACTTCAATCTCACAATGGCAAAGCATTACTGGGACATGTTCCTGAACAGTTCCAATGCAAAGGCGATGGGTATCGGTTTAAACGGATACTATAAGGGCAAAATGCTGAACATACCTATATTCATATTGGGACCTGACGCTGTTGATCAGGCAGGGGCTTTGACGTGGGCAAAGAATCTGTCCGAGGTAATATTCGGGACATCGGCATACTACACACAGTTCCCGGTAGAGCAAACAACCTTTGTGCAGAACACCCCAAACACGGCGAACTCGTATAACCCAATGCCCATAACAATCTCTGGATTGTCCCCGGACTACCCGTACCCGACTGACTTTCTTCTGCCGACGGCAGATCCTGTTAACACGTCATTTTACATGGCTTCAAATGGGTGGCTCCTCAGTACCATAGACAACTCATCTAATCTGGCGTCTTATAACGCCAGCGAAGTCACGGCATTCCATACACTGATTAACGACTACGAGAATGGATCAAGTACAACCAGTGCAAGTACGGCGAAATACTACTTCCAGCACATGAATGAGGAGTTCGTAAACATGTCGTTTGATGTGTACTTGTCTGACCCAGTGAACTGGGAGGTCTGGAGCGTTAAGATACCTGGCTCTCAAATAATAAACAATGAGCAGAATGTGATGAGCGGTCAAATCGGAGATTATACGTACAATCTCTTAGGATATACGGGAAACGGATCATCCTCCTACGCTGTGACGTTCAACTTTAATTCCACGTCCACAGGTTCTCAGTGGACTGTTACCGTCACCAGAAATAACGAGACGCAGGTCTTCAGTACCGCGGGGCCGAGTATGTCGACAGAGGAGATCAACGGAACCTACGCTTTCACGGCATACTCTGAGAACAAAACGTTGATCATTTCTCCATCGCATGGTAATTTTACGCTTAGGGGAAGGCCGGTGACGATCTCGCTTAATGGGAGTTTCATACGAAGTTTCACGGTAAACCCGCCCGGCGCCGCTGCCAACGTGGGCGGAACCTTGGTTTCAACCCCAATGGGTCCTTTTCCCAGAATAGAAGATATAGAAAAACCGCATAACCTTCACAATGACTCTTAAGACTGGAACAAAGGCCCCTGATTTTACACTGAAGGATCAGGATGGAAAAGACGTATCTCTTTCGGGACTGATTGGCAAGCAGGAGATTATCCTGTATTTCTATCCGAAGGACGAGACTCCAGGATGCGTTGCTGAAGCCTGCTCATTCAGGGATCACTGGGATCAGATAAGGGAGATTGGAGCACTTGTTGTTGGAATCAGTTCTGATTCCGTTGAAAGCCACAAGAAATTCATGGAACACCGGAAGCTGCCATTTCCCCTGCTTTCTGATACCGGGAAGAAAGTCAGGAAGCTTTACGATTGCGAGGGATTCATTATTCCCAAGAGGGTCACATACGTAATTGACCTAGAGGGAACCATTAGGTACGTATTTGATTCACAGATGAGGACCGAGGATCATGTTGAAAATTCCATGAAAGTCCTGAAGGAGATCAGAGGAAATTCCCGGTAATCCTTCCGTATCTGCGGTTTATGTTCTCTGCTATTGCTGAGAGCCTGCCGTCCCCGTGTCTCAGATTTCCAAGGAGCTCACGGTAGAATTCAATGGTCTTGTCGTAGTCTGGATAATTCACGGGTTTTGGTATCCCATCCTTCCCTCCAAGTGCAAAGGAGAATTCGACCGGATCCCTCCATGATGGTTCTGTCCCGTAGACCAGCCGGGCAATCATGGAAACAGCCCTGATCGTTGACTTTCCTGATCCTTTAATGTTCATCAGTTCTTCAAAATCAGCAGGTTGCGTCTCGTATATGCTGCGGAGGCGATTCCAGTCCACTCGGATATCAAGCCTCAACTGTTTTCCATCGGAGAATTTGTTGTCCAGAGTTGTCTGTGAACCACTGGAGAAGAGATTCCTGTATCTCCACGGATCGTCGCGGACAACGTCCAGCATCTCTTTCCTGTTTCCTTTGCTGTCCGAGGATGAAAGGTCAAGCACCTTCTCGTGAATCATCTCTGATGAGATTCCGTCTCTTCCATCATCGAGCCTTGACTGGAACGAACTGTGATGCCAGTGATAACGCCTTGCCATTCTATCCACAGAATTCATTCCCTGCTGCACGACGATCCACTCCCCTTTCCCGCTGACCATAATGAAGTGCATGTAAAGGTCATAACCATCCTGGAGCAGATTGTTGTCCACCTTGGCCAGAGCTCTGGCCCGCCTCCTGATCTGCGACGATTCAGCCTCACCTATGAAACCCCCTTTCACTCTCTTCTCAAAATCAGAACTGACAGAGGACATGGTCGTTCCTTTCCCTCCCGCGATAAAGAATTCCGCATCCCTCGATTTACTGAAATACTCCTTCAATGCAGAAAGCGTCGTGGTAGTGGTGCCGCTTGAATTCCAGTCAAAGCCTGTTGCCAGGGACAGCGAGTGGAACCAGAAAGGATCTGAAAGTCTCTGGAGCAGTTCTCCTGAGCCGTATTTTTCTGTCACAAGATCACAGATCAGGCCCCCAAGTTCCTGCATCCTCCTGTAAAGTCGTTCGGGAGGATGTCCGTAATGCAGAGGCATCTGTGCAATCCCGCGGCCCGCCATGGGATGAGAAGCGGCCTCGGAGGTAAAAACATTGTCTGTCTCCGGCTCAGTAATATTGAATTAAGTGAATGCGCTGGAGAAGCTATGCATAATGAGTTCAATTATGAGAGAATACAGAGGATCAGGGAGGAGTTTCTTCCCGACAGTGTGGTATTGGATTTCGTGAAACCGAGTCCTGGTGACGTGATACTTGACCTCGGTTCCGGAACCGGACACTTTTCCCTTCTCTTCTCAAGGAGCGCAGAGAATGTGACCGTATATGCGGTTGATGGCTCGGACAAGGCTCTCACAATTATGAAAAAGAACCTGAAGGAGGCAGATAGAAAGAGTGTTCATCCTGTCCTTTCTGACGTCTGCGCTGAATTCAAGGACAGCACGTTTAACAAAGTTTTTCTCTCAACAGTATTTCATGACCTTGATTGCCAGAAAGCTCTTCTGACGTGGTTGCACAGGGACCTGCCAGAGAATGGAGCACTCATCTTTGTAGAATTCCATAAACATTCGGAAATAGGCCCTCCAGATAATATCAAGATCGACCAGGAAAATCTCAGGAACATGGTGGAATCGCACGGGTTCGTCCTTGTGAGAAAGACGGATCTCGTGCACCATTACGTCCATCTTTATCGTAGGGTGACGTGATCACAATCTCAATTAATGAAGCGGAACGTTACATGAAACACGGATAATCCACCACAGTCTTCAAGTGCGTTCCGGAAGACCTGTTATGAGAAAAATGATCGGGTTTAAGTTGAGCAGAGATCCTTGTGCAAATACATATGCGGGCGCCGGGATTTGAACCCGAGGCACGAGCTTGGCAAGCTCGAGTGTTACCAGGCTACACCACGCCCGCTTGGGGTGGGAATGGGTTATGATTTATTTTATCTTTTGGAATCGGGTCTTGTCCGAAGTTCAAATTCCGTACTGCACATTCCCCACCTTGTTCATATTCAGAGCTTACTGTGGTTCCTTAACACCAGTTGGACGGCAAGGTTGAAGCAACATCGGAATCTAGATATGATCGTGCTGGGTGGAGCGATACCTGCTACATCTGGTTTAAATACCAATTTTAAAAAAGAGAACATTCGCTTTACGTTGCCTGAATTCCAACCGCCGGCTGTTTTGAGCAGTCTTCATGAATATTTAGTATCTATTTTCCCTGCTTTTAATAGGCAAATTCTTGCGCATAAAGCCGCTGTAATAGGCTCTTGGCGAGTATTTTTAGTTGTTATCACTACAAAATACTTTTAATATATCTTCTTTTCAATGTTTAACCAACAAGGTGAATTGGAAGATGATAGTAGCTGAAGAGATCAGGAAATTCCCCGAATACAGATTTGCATCAGATTTCGAGATCAGCAGGAACTCACCGTTCAAGACTGTGGACGACTTCATTAACACGCTCGGCCACTTAATCAACGATGACATGCTGGTCATAAGGGTAACAGAGAGCCTTTGTCCCCTGTGCGCTGACGAAGAGAAATTCGATCAGATGAGAATACCGGCAATCGTTTATGAGAACTCCGGAGAGGTCAGGCTGATCAAGGAATGCGCAGAACATGGAGTCACGAAGGAGAAATACTGGGAAGATTATGAGATGTACCAGGAGGCCAAGAAGTGGCAGGACAAGGGAGTCAGGATACTGAATCCTAACGTTGCCATGCTTGAAGAGAAAATTGTCTGTCCATCACACTGCGGTCTTTGCGTTAAACACAAGTCACACACTGGTCTTGGAAACATTGTCGTTACGAACAGGTGCGATCTTTCATGCTGGTACTGTTTCTTCTACGCCAAGGAGGATGAACCAATCTATGAGCCATCCCAGGACCAGATCAGGATGATGCTCAGGAGAATGAGGAATGAGAAGCCTGTTGGAGCCAACGCCGTTCAGATAACAGGCGGAGAGCCGACCATCAGGGATGACATCCTCGATGTGATCAAGATCGCAAGGGAAGAGGGATACGAACACATACAGCTCAACACCAACAGTATCAGGGCTGCATTTGACCCTGATTTCCCGAGGAAAGTCAGGGAAACCGGTTCAAACGTGATTTACACCAGTTTCGATGGACCATCCCCCAGATCTAACCCTAAGAACTTCTGGGAAATTCCGGCTGCACTTGAGAACTACAAGAAAGCACCCCTAGGTGTGGTTCTTGTTCCTACCGTAATAGGAGGAGTCAACGACCAGTACCTTGGTGACATTATCAGGTTCGGTCTTTCCAACATCGACGCTGTCAGGGCAGTTAACTTCCAGCCAGTAAGTCTTGTGGGAAGAATGCCTGACAGGATGAGGGAAAAACAGAGGATCACTATTCCTGGAGCAATAAAGAAGATCGAGCAGCAGACAGACGGTATGCTTGGAAGGGAAGACTTCTTCACCGTTCCGTCCACGACAAAGGTGTCAAACTTCATCGAGGCACTGAAGGGAAAGGACACCTACAAACTGTCGATCCACTTTGCCTGCGGTATGGGAACGTACATCTTCAAGGACGATGACAAGGTGATACCAATCACCAGGTTCATAGACGTCAGAGGAATGTTCGAGTACATGGGAGAGCTGGGAGACGAGATCAAGAGTTCGTCCTTCAAGAGGCTGAAGAAAGTCGAGTCCACTTCAAAGCTGCTCCTGAGCCTCAAGAAGTTCGTGGACTACGAAAAGGCCCCGAAAGACTTCAGACTCAAGGACATGGTTTACAATGCATTCACTGAGGGAGACTACCATGGACTCAAGGCGTTCCACTACAAGTCCATGTTCATAGGATTCATGCACTTCATGGACCCGTACACCTACGACGTGGACAGGGTAGAGAGGTGTGATATCCACTATGCAATGCCTGATGGAAGAGTGGTTCCATTCTGTGCATTCAATGTCATACCCGAACTTTACAGGGACGCAACCCAGAGAAAGTATTCCATGCCTGCCAAGATCTACGAAGAGAAGACTGGCAAGATCCTCAAGAAGGAGAAATACTACAGGGACTACACCATGGAAGAGAAGAGGTCCATCATCGCCTTCTACGAGAGGAGCATCGGAAGAAAACTCAGGGAAGATGAAATCGGACTTAACCTCGAGGAAGCCATCCCAGTTATTTCCTCGGAAAGACCTGAGTAATCTTTTTTACCAACCATTTTTTTCCCTTTTTATTGAAATATGATTTTTTTTGACATTCTTGAGCATCCCAGTGATCTTTTTGTAAGAGTGCACGGAAAGTCGCATCGGGAACTGATTGTCAACTGCATCCGGACCTTCGGCCATCTTGTCGTGGACGATGTCCCAGATAATGTGACGGAGACGAGAACCATAAAACTGAGGGGTGATCAAATCGAGAACGTCGTCGTAGACCTTTTCTCTGAACTTATCGCCGCCATTGATTCGGAAAATTTACTGATCACCACTGCAGGTGAAATCACAGGAGAGATACCTGGAAGCATGACCGTCAACGTGTCCGGAGTGCTTCTCAGAGGTGATGAGGCCTATTCCAATGTCATAAAGGCTGTAACTTACCACGACCTGAAGTATTACAGGGAAGAAGGGTTCATTACGGTTCTTTTTGATCTTTAACTGAAAAAGAATATTAAATACAAGTCTATCCGATGATTATGTCCTCAATGGTTCCCAAGAAGATATTCTTCACAAGAGGTGTTGGCAGGGGCGCCAGCATGCTTCAATCCTTTGAAGAGGCCCTACGTGATGCTGGAATAGCCCAGTACAACCTTTCGAGCATCAGTTCGATCTTTCCCCCGAACTGCGAAGTAGTTTCCAGGGAGGAAGGGCTCTCAGAGCTTTCTGACGGACAGATCCTCTTTTCCGTACTTGCCAGGAACTCTTCGGACGAACTTAACAGGATGATATCATCTGCAATAGGATATGCGATACCGAGGGACAGAAACAAGTGGGGATACCTCAGCGAACATCACAGTTATGGGGAGACAGAGGGCGTAGCCGGTTATTTTGCGGAGAAGCTTGCTGCTGAAATGCTGGCCAGTACAATGGGTCTCCAGAAGAAACTGAAGTGGGATGAATCCAAGAAGGAGTATGTTCTGGAAGACAAGATACTCACAACGAAAAACATCTGCTCAACAGGAGTTGTCCTTAAGTCCGGTGAATGGACTACTGCAGTGGCAGCGGCTGTGCTTATTATCTAGATGGTTTCCGTGGATTCAGGGATTGAGAGCAAGTGGCAGAAACGATGGGCAGAATCAGGAGCCTTCAAACCGGATATTGACACAAGGAAAGAAAAGTACCTCATCACTGTGCCGTATCCGTATACAAACGACACGCTGCATGTAGGACACGGCAGAACCTATTCCCTTGCAGACATGGTCGCGAGATTTCACAGGATAATGGGAAGAAACGTCCTCTTTCCCATGGCGTTCCACCAGAGCGGGACTCCGATCCTGTCATATGCCAGGAGAGTTGCATCCGGGGACACGAGAATCATAGAGAATTACAGGGAACATCTTCAGGAATACGAGGCTGACAGTGACAAAATAGAAAACATACTCCTCTCTTTCAGGGAACCGAGAGGCATTGCTGATTTCTTCTCGGAGGTAGTAATCAAGGATTTTAGCAGCCTTGGTTTCTCAATAGACTGGACAAGGAGATTCAACTCTGCTGAGCCTGTCTACCAGAAGTTCGTTACTTGGCAATTCTTAAAGCTCAAGGAACTGGGGCTGATCAAGCAGGGAAGCTATCCGGTCCTTTTCAGTCCGGATGATGGAAATGCAGTCGGAGAGGATGACATTAAGGACGGAGATACTGACAAGGTTTCGATCGAGGAGCTGACCGTGGTAATTTTCACGGGAAAGAATTTCGATCTCGCTGCAGCATCCCTGAGACCTGAGACGCTGTACGGCACCACCAACCTCTGGATATCCCCGGGTGCGGAGTATCTCAGGTGCAGGTGGAAAGGACGCACCATAGTCATAACGCGAGAAGCCTGCGATAAGATAAGAGAACAGGATTCTGGGATCGAGATTTCAGGAAATATCGACATCAACGAGATCTTGAATGCCGAATTCACGGTTCCATTCTCAGGCTCAAAAGTGAAAGTTCACCGGTCATCAATTGTCAATCCATCTTTCGGCACCGGAGTTGTCTTTTCAGTCCCCGGACATTCCATCTGGGACAGGATTGCATTGGAGAAGTCTGGTACCGACGAGAGCCCGGTGAAAATAATTGAGATGCCAGACGGCACAGAGAGTGTAGATTCCCTGATCTCCACTATGAAGATAACAAATTCTGGAGACAGGGAAAAACTTGAAGAGGCAACGCAGTCCCTCTATAAGTCTGAATTCTACTCCGGCAGGATGAATTCCAGGAATGGCATATATTCAGGCTTATCTGTACGTGAAGCCAGGGATAAGATGCGCAGCGACCTGATCAGCGGTGGTCTTGGTTTCATAATGTACGAAACCAGCAGGATAGCAGAGACTAGAATGGGTTCAAGGGTCATAGTGTCGGTGATGAAGGATCAGTGGTTCATCGATTACTCGTCACCATGGCTGAAGGAGAAATCCCATGAGTTGATTGACCGGATGAAATTCTATCCGGAGCAGTATGCAAAAAATATGCATGAAGTCATTGACTGGCTGCGGGAAAGACCATGCGCGAGGAAGAGGGGGCTTGGCACTAAGCTCCCATTCAATGAAGAGTGGATCATAGAGTCTCTTTCAGACTCGACCATATACCCTGCCCTGTACACCTGTATAGTACCACTTCGCAGGATATTCTCCAGGCTTCGTGATATACCGCCGGAAATCCTTGACCACATATTCCTTGGAAAGGAAATTACCGGATACGATGAATGCGCTGAAGATATCAGGGAAGCTAGAGAACTGTTCCAGTACTGGTATGGCGTAGATATCAGGATTACCGCTCTTCCCCATTTCTCGAATCACCTTGCATTCTACGTGATGAACCATGCTGCAATCTTCCCTATCGACAAACAGCCAAAAGCAATTGGCATCTCAGGTCTTGTCACCTCCAATGGCGCAAAGATTGGAAAGAGCAAAGGGAACGTGGTTTCCCTCATTATGATCTCCAGAAAATACTCTGCAGACACCTACAGATTGTTCATGGCTACCTCCGCCGATCCATCGTCTGTTGTTGACTGGAATGAGAAGGATCTTGCATCAGTGAAGAAGAAATATGATCAGTTCACGACCCTCATGGATTCCTATTCCGCAGATTCTTCGGATGAGGAATCCTTTGGCAGAACATGGTTCATGGCCTCATTCAGGTCAAGAATGGCCAGGTTTGTTGAGGCAATGGAACAGAACCGGATTCGCGAGGCCTCTGTTTCTGTGTTTTTTGAAGTGATGAACGACCTCAGGAATGCGGAAACCATGGGGGTCTCGCGCAATTCCCTCCTTTCTGCTATCCTGAAGGACTGGCTGATTGCAGTTTCATGCATAATACCGCATACTGCAGAGGAATACTGGCATCGCAACGGCGGGAAGGGACTCATAAGCACCATGAGACTGGGGAAATACGTTGTTAACCCTGAAGATACGAGGGTGATTGACTCCCAGAAATATATCCAGAAGATGATGGATGACGTAAGGGAGATTGAGCGTACCACGGGCAGGAAATATGAAAAGGTTGAGATCAGGGCAGCTGGCGCTGAGCACTATTCGGTTGCTGGAAAGATAATGTCTGGAAAGATGGACTCCCTGACTCTTGATCAGAAGAAGGCAGTGGGAGACTTCATGAAGGTCAGGAAGAATGTGGTCATGCACGAATTCAATGAACATGAAGTGCTGATCCAGTGCAAGGACCTGATGGAAAAGAGCCTTGGAATGTCCGTATCCATCACCTCGCCTCCCCTGAATCCATCAGGAAAGAACCCGTGGCCAGGAAGAGCCATGATTACTCTTCTCTGAACTTGGGGAGGACAGAATCAAATGGAGTTTGTTCACCCACTAAATCCGCACATCCTAATCGGTGGTTGTTCTAGATCGATTATGTAATTATCTCCGTAGATCGTGCTGGCCAAAGAATATATATATATATCTATTTCATGAAACCGATTATGCAAAAAAGACTGAAGATTCTCCTAGTGGTTATTTCCGTCGCCTTGGTTGTCATTCCTGTTGCCATGTTTGAAGGTTTCCTTATCACACCTCCTTCTCCTCAAAACGCGGAAATTGAGATCACAGCCAACATCTCCGGTTCCCCGGTATACAATGCAGCAAACACTGGCTTTCAGAACTCAGAGTATTTTTCTAATGTAAGTGTGTCTGTCTTTTCCATTGTGCCAGATTCCATGTTTTCCGGCAGGGGAGTCAACCTCTCCTCCGCAAACCAGACGAATAACTCCTATCAGGTCCTCCTGTTCGCCGGAAAAGCCGACTCGAACGGTGAAGTTTCCGGACATCTGAATTCAATCTTTTACCATATTGTAAACGAATGGCGTCAAATCCTGAAAGGCAGGAATGCAACAGTTTCTCTTCAGATAGTGTCCTCCCTTACTATAAGGAACCGCGGGTACCTGTATGTATACGATTACTGGAACAACATCCCTTTCAATCCGTTCAATGCCAGTTTTTCCGGTGCTATGATTTCACCGGCGAAATTGCATTCTGCGCTCTTTTTCAACCTCTCGTCCCCCTCCGAGGTCATCAATATGTCTACCAGTTCCACCATACAACCGGATCGACAAGCCGGACCGGGGACTTGTCCGACCGGGACAACCTACGATACCCTTTACACAAACACACCAGAGACAATTATGCCTCTAATGGGAGGAATACTGGACACATCCACTTACAACGCGAGCTTCGGGGAATCTTCGGTTGATTACTCAACAACACAGATCAGTTCGTCAGCCACCTTTGCATTCAACAGCCTGACAAGCCAGCAAACGAAAGGTTTTATCGCCCAGTCGACAGAATCATCATGGCAGGGGAGCAATGCCTCTATTCAGGTAATAGGTGGGCCCGGTTCAGGTTTAAGGCTATTCCTTCCAAATGATAACATGAGCCTCGTTTACATTCCGAAGACCTACGTCCACATCTGGGAGTACAGAGAATACTACACATATACCGACGGAAGCAACTGTGCGATCATCGACGTTGGAACATTTACCGACCTGAGTGTTTCTTACGTCCAGAACAGTGAATTCTCCTCCATGAGTTCTTACTTTTATCAACTGAAAGCGTCGCCGTTCTGGAAGAATGTTATGAACAATATATCGAAGGCAGAACTTTCCTCCGTTACTATCCCTCCTCAAGATAACCTTAACAACTGGGCCTATGCCCAGTCTGATACTTCATATAGCAATGCAGCCGACACACTCCACATGTTGGAAGGACTGACCGGAACTATACTGGCAGGAATAGGACTCGGGCTGACCATTGCGACGGCTTTGAGCGTGATTCCAGTTGTAGGAACCGCAGCCCAAGCGGTGAACGATGTGAATGCCGCACTGGCTGTCGCAGGCTTGGTTCTTGCAGAAGTTTCTGCACTGAGCAGCATAAGCGTTACCAGTCTGGTCTCAACCTATTTCAATGAAGTGTCAATACATAACAACCCAACCTCTGGTCAAAGCGGAACAGATCTCACGGTCAATTCCTATGGGGCCGTTGAACCCACTGAATTTCAGGACGGAAGCACCACGGTCTCTTTCAATGCCCCATTCCCTGTTTTCTGGAGTTACCCATCGTGATCAATGGATTACGGGAAAACAAGCCCCGTTGGACCTGACCACTTTTTCGCGGTAGAAGGTGGGAAGACAGAAAATGACTACCAGTGATGCTGATCCACCAGAATATGCGATGCAAAGGATCTTAAACGGTTCTATGGCGAAGACGGTGGGAGGACGACTAGAGCACTCCAGAAAGTATACAATCAGGCAATGGTATTCAATGATCATGGAACCGTAGACGAGGTGGAGAATCTGTACCATAGCCTGACATTCCACCTTGATCAGTATAACAATAACCTCAAGTTCATGAAATCTGTTGATAATCTCTCAAGATGAGACGTGAGCGGACGTTTAAATTTGCCATTGATCTGTGGGTCTGGACAAATAGTTATATGCATTCTCTATAGGGCAAAACGTATGCGTTCCAGATGGGAAGAGAGGGAATTCAAGGATGAGGTTGACGAGAGGGTTTATGCCTCCCGACTACTAGGTTCAGAACCGGATCTTGTGCTTCATGGTGGCGGAAATACTTCGGTAAAGGTCACTGAAACTGATCATACTGGCAAGAGGATTGAAGTGCTGAGGGTCAAAGGTAGTGGTTCAGACCTGTCCACGATCGAAAGATCTGGTTTCACCGGCCTGCGCCTACTGGATCTTAAGGCGGCTCAATCGGTCGAGGCGATGAGCGATTTCGAGATGATGGATTATCTGCGCAAGAGCATGGTAGATCCAGCCGAGCCTGCACCTTCTGTAGAGACGTTCATGCATGCGTTCCTGCCATTCAGGTTCGTTGACCATTCGCATTCAGATTCAATACTCTCCCTGACAAATGCGTCTATAGGAGCAAAGGAAATAAGGAAAATACTGGGAAACGTCCTGTTTGTTCCTTACTTTCCTCCGGGATTCACCCTTGCGAAGAAGATACTGGAGGTGGCCGGAAGCATTGACAATAATACTGAGGGGATAGTCCTCTCAAGACATGGGTTATTCACGTTCGGCAACAGTGCAAAGGAAAGCTATGAAAAACATGTCTCCCTTGTTACTAGGGCAGAGGAGTATATTTCGAAGACCGTGGGAGACAGGAAACCGACCAGAAGTTTCGAGCATGCCAAGATTGACACCGACAAGATTTCAGAGTTGAGAGGGGCTGTGTCTGCCCGCAGAAAAAAGGTTCTCCACATCTCCACAAACCCGGTGGACATTGAAATATCAAGTTCCGAGGAAGCAGTGAGATTCCAGAAGGCCGGTCCTGCGACCCCAGATATGCTCATAAGGACCAAGTATGACTATCTCTTCCTGAGAAAAGAGGATTCCCTGAAAGACTCAGTACTCAGGTTTGCAGAAGAATATGAGAAGGAATTCAAGGAAAACGTCAGGGGATTTCCCATGCATGATCCGTATCCTTCCATAATTGTCCTTGAAGGGTCCGGCATAATTACTCAGGCTCCGTCCTACAGGGAAGCTAAGATCATCTATGATCAGTTCATCCACAGTTTCCGTGTAAACTTCAATGCATCAATAATCGGGAAACAGCAGTTCATTTCCCGGAAGGAGGCTTTCGACATGGAGTACTGGCCACTTGAGGAGGCAAAGCTGAAGAAGACATCGCCCAGGATGCTCCAGGGTAGCGTATCCCTGGTCACGGGATCTGGGGGCGGCATTGGCCTGGTCGCGGCTGAAAAGCTTGCAGTGAACGGTTCCTGCGTTGTTCTCTGTGACGTTTCTCCTGAGGTAGTTCAGGTTGCCGGGGAACTCTCTTCCAGAATCAGGGGTGATGTGATTGGAATCAGGTGTGACATATCCAGGGAAGATGAGGTTCTCGCAATGTTCAATGAGGTGCTGATGAAGTTTGGCGGTGTTGACATCCTGTTCAACAACGCAGGGATACTGAAATCATCGCCTATTGACGAACTGTCAACAGAGGAGATGGACAGGCATTACAGGGTGAATTCAATGGGAACCTTCATTGTCACCAGGGAAGCTTTCAAGACGATGAAGGCACAGGGGATCGGAGGCAACATTGTATTCAACATCACCAAGAACCTCACCCACCCAGGTTCCGGCATGGCTGCATACGGTTCGACGAAGGCGTTTGCCGCGCAACTTTGTCATTATGTCTCGAAGGAAGGCGGGAAGTTCGGAATACGGTCCAACATAATCAACCCGGACAAGATATTCAGGGGTTCTGCGATATGGGCCAACGGAGTTCTTGAATCCCGTGCAAGAGCCAAGAACCAGACTGTAGAGGAGTATATGACGTCAAATCTGCTCAGGAGAGAGGTACTTCCTGAACATGTGGCAAATGTTCTCCTGGCGCTTGTCGATGAAAACACCTTCGGGGCAACAACGGATACGATGATACCCGTTGACGGAGGAATCCTCTGATCAGAGGAACTCAGAGATAACCTTCGTCATCCTGAAATCAATACCAAAACTCCGGATATCCTCAACGGCGGCCGGGAGATACCTGACATTGCCGAGACCTTTTCGCCCTGAACGGAAATTCATCAGCAGGGAATACAGCTTCATGTATCTGGAGAAGGTTTTTTCCATTGCCTTCATATAAGCACGAAATGCCTCTTCCCGGTCCTCATTCCTGTTCAGGCACTGATAAAGAATCTCTGCAGACTTCAGTGACGGGATTATTCCTTCGCCTGTTATTGGTGATACAGTTCCCACTGCCTCTCCAATACCCACTATGTTTCCTCTCACTGCACTCCCCATGAGAGGCTTCAACCTGATCTTTCTTCCCGTGATCCTTTCCCTAGGCCTGTTGGCAAGGTACTTGTCGAGATACTCGAAGTCTGATGTCCCTACACCAATATGGTACCTGTCGCCTAGCGGGAATTCCCAGTAGTATCCCTTTCCGTCCGGAAAATACCTGAAATAGAAATCGTCATGTCCTGATTCGGTGGTCACGAGTTCCCTCGCATACATGGTAAAGTCTTCCGGTGTCTTTCCAAGATAGTAACGTGAAACACCGGTTGCATCAACAATTATATCTCCTTTTGCAGGTGCAATTTCCCTGGTGAATCGCGTTTCCGCTACCATGTCGTTCTCCAGCCTGTTCTTCTCTATGGTGCACAATCCCCTTGATTGGAAGACATATTCTCCCCCGCTTTCTGTACCAATCGTTATGCTCTCGGCCTCGGAGAGGAGATAGTCGCGTGCGCTCAGGTTCACCTCCTCAAGCAATGGTGCGAGCTCATGTATATTAACCGCGTACCCGCAGGGGAGGTAGTACCCCGGTGGTTTCGGGTCGTAACCACGGACATCAAATCCGCTGTTCTTCAATCTCTTAAGAAGATAAGAGCCTGAGATTCCAAGACCGGCTATAGTGATCAAGGTGCAGGCGTGTATTCAGTCCCCCCTAAAATATTATTCAGAATCTTGGAAATACCGGACTCCCGTTAAAATCTTCCAGGATCCGTCTCAGAGCCTATGTCATGAAACTGATCAACTTACTCGCCAGAGACAACAGAAATGTAACTCGGAAATTACCTCAAAGGATTTGCTTCCACGTGAGTTTTCGCGGTCCCTCTCCTCTCGGGGTACGTCTCCGCGTTCAGATTCTGTTGGAATTAAGGGGGGTTTGTTTCGATGAATCTGATTCTGGTGCGTCCCCTGTGTTGACACTCCTTAATATTCAAACACGACATGAACGGTAAGCCATGAGGATTCTGGTAAAGTTTGCCTATCTCGGGTGGAAGTTTACAGGCTACCAGAGAGGAAACGGCGACAGAAGTGTTGAAGACTCCATTATAGAGCTGATCAATGAGAAACAACTCGGACATGGCTTAAGGAGTGCTGCAAGGACAGACAGAGGAGTTTCTGCACTCGGAAACGTATTCTCCATAGATTCTGAATTGAATCCGAAGAGGATAACCGGTATTCTCAATTCCTCCTCCGAGGATATTGTTTTCCATCACTATGCAATCGTGGAGGATGGGTTTGACTGCAGAAAATGCACTTCAAAACAGTACACTTACGCAATAAGCAGGGATTCCGTGGAACCAGATTCTTTTCGGGAGAGGATTAAACTGTTCACTGGAACCCATGATTACGCCTCATTCTGCAGAAAGGACGGGAGAAACACCATCAGGAGCATAGACAGGATAGAGGTGAGAGAGGAGGGACCACTCATCCTGGCGGATTTCCATTCCAGAGGATTTCTGTGGAACCAGCTGAGATCCATTGTTGCCTATGCGGCCACAAATGACGAAAAGTATTCCGGAGATCCTTTCAAGATTGAAGGAAGATTCCCGTACCTCTGGGGTACTGAAGGTCTTTATCTCGTGGACATAACTTATGGCGGAATCGAGTTTACCAGGTCTATTTCACGGAAACTGGCACTCAGGCAGCGTAGTGCTGCGATACGAAGCTACACGGATTCCCGTATAATGGAATCACTTTCGACGTACTAAGTTATATTCAGATTCTGCATCTTGATCTGTGCTGTTTTCCCGCGTAACCGAGTCTTTCAGCAGGATGTCCACCACAACCAGCAGGCTGGAACTCGGAACTATCATGTCAGAACTTTTCAGGGAAGCGGGTCCGGACCTCAGGAAAGTCGTCTATCTGGTCCAGGGGAAACTTGCGCCCGATTTTATGGGCATAGAGACCGGAATGGCTGACAAGCTGATAATGAAGGCCCTTTCAACCATAACCGGCACTGCCATGGAGGAGATAAACCAGAAATTCTGGGAGACTGGAGATCTCGGACAGGTGGCAGGAGCTGTTCTGCAGTCAAAGAAGCAGTTGTCCCTTATACCTTCTGAACTTTCAGTGGAATACGTTTTCAATGCGCTTATTAAGATTGCAGGAAGCTCAGGTGAGGGGAGCATCAGGTCGAAGACCAGCATCTATGAAAACCTCATCATTAACTCCTCTGTCGAGGAAGCAATATACATCACAAAAATCCTAACAGGTAAGTTGCGACTCGGCGTCTCGGACTCAACAATATTGAAGGGGCTTGTTGAAGCTTTTTCTACCAAGGAGATGGAAGACGCAGTAGAAGAAGCATACAACTTCCACCCCGACATGGGAAGGATTGCCGAGGAATTGAGGGATGGAAGGATAGATGAACTGCTCTCCACCGGTCCTATTCCTCTCATACCATGCAAGGTCATGCTCGCTGAGAGGCTTCCGAGCATTCAGGAGATACTTGGCAAGATGGGTGGAACCGCTTCCTTCGAATACAAGTACGACGGCCTCAGGACACAGATACACAAATCCGGAGATACCGTGAAGATATTCTCCAGGGGAAATGAGGAGACAACCAGCAATTTTCCGGACATAAAGAGAGCCTTTCTGGAGACTTTCAAGTGCGATTCATGTATTGTGGATGGAGAAGCTGTCCCCTATAACCCGGAAACGGGAGAACTATACCCGTTCCAGATGGTTTCCCAGCGGAGAGGAAGGAAGTACGCCATTGAAAGTGTCTCATCCGAGATTCCACTTGCGGTCTTTCTCTTCGACATAATCAACCTGGATGGACGGGCTCTCAACAAAGTCCCCTACCAGGAGAGGAGGGAAATTCTGGAAGGAACATTCACGGAGAATGACAATTTCAAGCTGGCAAAGAGGATAGTTTCGTCTGATGAGAAGCAGATCATGGAGTTCTTCCTGCAGTCAGTGAACGACGGATGCGAAGGGGTTGTGGCGAAGAACGTTACCGACGCATCGCTGTACAGGGCTGGAGCTAGGGGATGGCTTTGGATAAAGTTCAAGCGTGATTATCAGGAGAAGGTTTCGGATTCCCTTGACCTGGTCGTTGTTGGAGCGTTCTCCGGCCACGGAAAGAGGAAAGGCAGGTACGGAGCTCTGCTGATGGCTTCGTATAACAGGGAACGGGACATGTTCGAAACCGTGTGCAAGCTGGGTACTGGCTTCACGGATGAAACCCTTGAGAGCCTCACGAAGATCATGGAGCCACACTTACTGAAGAGCAAGCCTGCCCGTGTTGATTCGATCCTGGAAGCCGATTTCTGGATAGAGCCGGCCAAGGTTATGGAGATCCTGGGGGCAGAGATTACCGTGAGTCCGGTACACACATGCTATTCAAAGGAGAACTCTGGAAATGGCCTTGCCCTGAGATTTCCGCGATTCACCGGGAGATGGAGAACTGACAAGAAGCCTGAGGATGCTACACAATCACTTGAAATACACGAAATGCTGGAAAACCAGAATAAGAAAATGGGTACGTCCTGAATTTATCTGTTAAGTTGAGTTAGTGTTTAAAAAAAATGGGATGAGTTTTACTCATCTCCTCTTCTGCCGCGATTTCCGCCGTAGCCTCTGCTGCGGTTATTGTTTCCAAACCCGCCGCCTCCGCTACCGCCTCTTCTGAAGCCGCCTCCACCGCCGCCGCCACGGAACTGGTTCTCGTATTCTTTCTCGCTCATGTCCAGTTCCTCGTTGATCTCTCCGATCTCCTCGTCTTTTGGACTTATTGAGCCATATTTTCCTACGTTAAGGCGCATGTGGCCCCTGACAAGGGATATGTATCCATTGTCGATGAACAGGGTCTTTCCGCCTTCAATTCCATCTGCCTGCTCGCCCCAGAGCGAAAGGGTAACCTTTCCGGTTTCGTCACCAATGACGACTTCCGTAACGGACTTCTCTTCGCCGAATCTGGTCGTTATGTTCTTCTTCTCTCCTGCCGAAACAACTTTCCCAAGAACGTTTACTCTCCTTGAAGAAGGTGTCAAATCCTTTATTTTGGTGTTAGTACTGCCTTCCATTCTACTACTTCCTTTTCGTCTTAAAAAAAGACTAAATCAGTAATGCAATTGTTTACTTAAATATGTTGTGGAACATTTCGGACAAAAAGGTGGCGAATACCGCCTCCTTTTTTTACGACCCCCATATACTATCTCATGGGAATAAGAGAACTCTTTCCGGTTTTCTCGCGACTCAGGTATCTTGACTGGGCCTCGATTGGACCGATACCAACCAGCGCGGCTGAATCTGCATCAGAATTTCTAAGACTCGCCACGGAAATGAGGTTTGATCCGTCGTTCCGATCGTATGTGAATGACAAAGAGCAGGAGACGAGAGGACGACTATCGAAACTCATCAACGCAAAACCGGAGGAGATTTCGTTCACCGGAACAAGCACAACGGAAGGGGTCCAGATATTCTTCCGGTCACTTAACCCTGCCAAGGGGTCCAACATAGTTACCACAGACCTTGAGTTTCCACTAATGGCAACTGAACTGAGCGGATGGAATCAGAATGGCGTACAGACAAGAATCTGGAAGAACAGGATAGGATCGTACCATCTGGAGGACCTTGAGAAGATTGTTGACCGGAATACGGCCTGTGTTGCCATAAGTTCGGTGAACTGGGTGAATGGTTTCAGGCTAGATCTAAAGGGCATTGCGGATATTGCACACGAAAGAGGTGCTCTTGTCCTTGTTGATTCGATTCAGCATGCCGGGAACGTCAGTCTGGATGTAACAGAAAGCGGAGTGGATGCAGTGAGTGGCGGTGCCCATAAATGGCTCCTGTCACCGATGGGAACTGGTTTTCTCTTTGTCAGCAGAAATGTTTCAAGCGATCTCAGGAGAGTGAACTTTGGATACGGAAACGTTGAGGAACCATCAGGAGGGTGGGATTTATTCTATGAAGACAGGGAGAAACAGATCTTCCGTGACTACAGCTTTGCGAACGATCACAGGAGATTCCAGTACGGGGCCATGAAGAACCATATCGGGATAACGACACTGAATGAGTCACTGAAGATTATCCTCGGAATAGAGGAGAGAGAGCGGGATGCCATTGCTTTCCGGTTGAGAAAACAGCTCTTGGAGTGGTTAACGGAACTGAATCTCAGGATACTTTCTCCGGTTCGGGAAAGCGACTCCTCCGGAATAGTGACATTTACCACGGGAAGCATCGGTAAGGACAGATCCATCCATCGCAAGCTTCTGGAGGAAAACTTCAGGTTATCGTTGCGTGGGGCGGCAGGAATTGGCGGCATGCGGGTCTCTGTCAACTTCCTTAACGATGCTTCTGACATTGATCATCTTGTCCAGAGGTTAGCGTTCTGGACCAGAAAGTAGCTTACCTTTGACTAGTCAAACTCTTCCGGAAAAATGATGTGTGTCTGGAAATAAGAAATATATGGCAGACCCTGACTGTTACAGACTGCCTTTCACCGGACTGTATCTAGAGGCCGTTCCGAATAAAGTTTTCACTGAGCTTCAAAACACCATGGGAACGTAGCCCTGTCCTATCAGCCCTGAAATGGTCTGCCCGACTGGTTCAAGTTCAAGCCCGATCTCCTTGAGGTTTGACTCAATATTCCTGGCCTGCGCAACTCCAACACACGCAGTCACTATGACATTCATGGAGATCAGGTCCTTGTACACAGCGAGCATATCAGAGTCTCCAGAGGCAAGCAACCCTTCAGATGGACCGAAGAATATGAGGCGCACGTCTTCGAAGAGGTTCTTCTTCCTGGCGTTTCGCGCAAAAGCCAGACCGGTCATAGCCTTATCCTTCGCTTCCTGTCCTGAAGATATCACTATCAATATCTTGCTCATAGGCTAAGATTTCCACACCCCATATAAACAATGCCGGTCACGGATCGCACCGCCTCTATCCGAAAGATACATTCCACCCGTCACTTATTAAGATCCGGACGGAAGCTGATGAAGATGATTGTTGAAACTGCACCAAATGCCAGCATCAACCACATTCCCGATGGTATTCCATACATTCCTGTCCAGAATGTCATAACTAATGCTCCTACAGCGAATCCGAGGGAGTTGCCAAGTCCCCAGGCAATGGAGTTGGAAACTGACCCCTGTCCTTCCCTGACCTGCTGTCCGATATATCCGAGCATGACAGGAAAGAGGCTGAAACCCATGAAGGAGAAGACCATAAAGAATAGGCCCATGGCTATCGGGTTCGTAGTCAGGAGAAAGAGCATAAAGAAAATCGTGGAGGTTATTCCTGTAAGATTTGTTGCAAACCGTCCACCCTTCAGTGTGGTGATAGCTCCTAGCAGGGGCTGTCCAATTATTGGAGGGATGAGCGTGAGTGCAAGGAACAGGGCTAGCAGGAATTCCGACCCAAAGATATCAAACAGGTACCTCCCTATATACAGGACAGAACCCCCCATGAAGACCGATCGCAGGAAAATAACCGTAGAAAGGAAACTCATAAAAATCCAGTATTCCCTCCCGGCCGGAGTTTTCTCCTTCGTGTGTTTCTGCTTTGGCAAAACACCTTCCTTCCTGAAGTCGAACAGTCCCAGGAGAATCAGGATTGCTCCGATTACGGTGTAGACAGAGAGAAACACGAATCCATAGAATTTGCCAAAACTGAGAATCATAACTGCAAGCACGAATGGGATCATGGCCCGACCGATGCTTCCCATTGACCCGTTGATTCCCATTACCAGGGGAGCTTTTGCCGCCCCGTAGGTTGATCTGAGGATCGATGCTCCAAGTGGATGGTAGAATGCCTGCCCAAACCCCAGAAGAATGGAACCGGTTAAAACAGATTGAAACCAGTAGTCAGGATACCTGAATGGCATTGCGAAGAGAAATATGGCAACAGCCTGGAGAAATATCCCGAGCGAGATAAGGTGACCGTCCTTTCCTGTAACGTCAGCCACATACCCGACCGCGATACTCGACAATCCGGATATGAGGTTATATCCTGCTGCCATCAGGGCAACAAATGCCAGGTTTACCTGCGGAACTGCAAGGTAATAGACGAGCAGGAGAGATATCAGCAGGAAGTTGCCGTCATTTACAAAATGACCGAGGGAAGTGAATGCCAGCGACCTTGTCTTCTGATGTTGTGTGTACGACAACGAGTGCGTATTTTTAACCCTTATTTAACTTAATTCTCCGTGCTTTTGGACCAGTTTGAGCACATGGCGAAGAATTAAGACACCCCGGAGTATGACGCAATCCGGAACAACAGCCTGATCTCTCTGCCCGAGTGGGGTAGTCTGGATATCCTAGGGGCCTGCGGAGCCTCAGATTCGGGTTCGAATCCCGGCTCGGGCGTGCATCAATATTGACTTTGTAGCCACACCATGCACTTTGCACTGTTGGCGCGATAATACTTCATTGATCCTCGGCAATTGCAAGCCGTTGAATTCCGAACTTACATTTTCCCTCAAAATTAAAGTTTATACGCCATAGCCAGATAACATCTTTACGTTACAGGGAATGTGCTACATATGCGCGTCACCGTCGGTGGGCAGGTGTGTCTACTGCAATAGATCAGTATGCAGGTTACACTATGTCGAGCAGGCGAAGATGTGCAGAACATGTAATAAGAAGAAATTCTAGACTCTTACCTTGAAGGTTCTGAGCCATTCTATGTCGCTCTGGTAAATCTTCCGGATGTCGTCAAGTCCGTAATAGAGCATTGCCAGCCTTTCAAGCCCCAGCCCCCATGCAATAACCGGATCTCTTATCCCGAGTGGCCTTGTCACCTCAGGTCTGAACACACCCGATCCACCCAACTCTACCTCCTGCCCGTTGATCTCGGCTATTGTGTCCAGGCTTGGTTCTGTATACGGATAGTACGAGGGGATGAACCTGATCCTGCTGAACCCAAGTCTTTCGTAGAACTCCCTGATCAGCCACTTGAGTGTGGAAATGTTTGCATTCTTTGAACAGACAGCCCCCTCAATCTGATGGAGTTCGGCAAGGTGTTTCCAGTCCACGCTCTCGTGCCTGAATACCTTATCAACCGAGAAGATCGCCTGCGGAGAGTCCCTGTGTTCGTAGAGATACCTGATAGTACTTACGGTTGTGTGCGTCCTAAGGAGTAGTTTCTGCGATTCCGTGATGTTCCACTTGTATCCCCATCCGGAATAGCCCGGAATCCCTCTCTCGTGTGTCTTCCGGATTATCTCCATTGCTTCAGGATGTTCGAAGGTGAACTCTGATGTTGAATCGAGATAAAATGTGTCCTGCATGTCTCTTGCCGGATGATCCTGCGGGATGAACAACGCATCCATATTCCAACCGGAATATTCTATGTAGTGCCCCTTCATCTCCGTGAATCCCATTTCAAGGAAGATGGCCCTGACCTTCTGTATAAGCAGCGAAACCGGATGGACAAAACCTGCTTCCACTCTTTCCACGGGGGAGTTGAGATCATATTTCCTGAACCCACTTCCTTTCCATTTTCCTGATGCAATAAGCTCCGGGGTTACTGTGTCGATCTTCTCCGTGCTATTTGATAGAATCTCAGCACCTGCGCGATCAGTAGGTGATAAGAGTCGCGTACCTGTTTTCCGTTCAACAAGCACAGTCCCTCTTTTCCTGAACTTCAAAATTTCATTTTCTGTCGGAGTACTGCCCTCAGAGATTCTGTAAAGAATCTTCTCCCTCTCGTCTATTTCCTTCCCAATTACACCAATCTTATCCGTCGGAAAAACCAGGATTCCCTGATTCGGTTTTACTCCCAGTTGGGAAAGCTGGGTTATGGCTATCTTGCCATCCTCGCCCATGGACTTGAACACAGTTTCAATTGCTATTTTACTGTGG
>JAJZLK010000022.1 GCA_021803655.1 Thermoplasmata archaeon | reverse complement strand
AAACGGGAACACTGCCAGGTATGTGATCATAGAGGGAATACTCCTCGGGATACTCACGCTCTCACACGACCTCAGCAGCATACTTGTAGACAGCATATTCGTCGTGCTGATCATCTATTTCATTGTCAGGCGGATCGGATACGGATCATCGGAGATGCGGAACCTCCTTTTTGCATCAGGATCTTTCCTTCTTGGATCGGTTGCGACTGTTATCTGGTACCTTCCCAGACTCTGGTGGGTCATCGACTCCGCGTTTCCAAGTTCGTCTCCTGTCTACCTGAAGTATGCAACTTCACCTTCAGGTCCGCACAGCATCTTATCCTCAATCGGGGCGGATCTCTCCTCTCTCTCGCAGGCCCTTAACGGTCTCAGCGTAAACCTGGCAATTCTGGGAGTAACGCTAATCCTGGTTCCGATTGCGATCCTCTATCTCTGGAAGACGAGACATTCCGGGGAGAAATTCAACATGATTCAGTTCTTCATACTGATACCGCTCTTGGTTACCCTGCTTGAGGTAAACGACAACGTCCTTTTCGCGAGACTCTCATACTTTGTGGCCTTCTTTGCATTTCCCGTAATATCCTACCTTGCCTTCAGCATAATTTCCGGGAAGAACAGTCTGTTTCACAGCACCGGCAGGGACAGATACTATCTTCTGAACCGTTTGTTCTCAGTCCTGATCTTTGCAGTGGTCATGCTGAACGCAGTTGTTGCCGTGGGATTCAGCTATGACGCCCATTCATATTATTCAGAGGGAAACATCGGGAACAGCGGAGTTGTGAGCATGGGAAATTTTTTCCTTACAAACACATCCCACAATGAAACGGTGGCTGCTCCCGGGAACATAGGATTCTTCATTTCAGCCTATGCTGGAAACCCCGTGATCTCCTATGAAAGCTACAACTACCTGACGCAGCCAGTGGAATGGGAGGAAAGCCATGCTGCGTTCGTGCTGATTTACCAGTCTTACGGGAACAGTACTGCCGTGAACCGTTATGTGACTGAATATAACGTTTCATACGTTGTCATTCCCTCCGGAATCGGTTTAGTTAACGCAGGTTATTCCATGGTATTCAACAGTTCAATTTACAACGTTTATTTGGTTTGAATACCCGAAACGCGGTCTATTTCCGTTGAAGCAAGCACACCGATCCGCAGAAAAATGGTAATAAATATTACCTACAACAAATACAGAGGTACATGGACATCCTCATCACAATTCTCATCCTCCTCGCCTCCGCACTTGTCCTTGGCGAGGTCTTCAGATATTTCAGGCTTCCCGAGGTGGTCGGTGAACTCCTTGCGGGCGTTATTCTCGGACCTGCAGTTCTTGGAATAATCAGTCCCAGTTTGCTCTTTCAGCCAATATCGGATATTTCCCTATTCTTCATCATACTCCTCATCGGGGTGGAGTCTACCACCGAACTTCTCACATTACATTCAAAGAACGGTCTTGTGCTCAGCGTGACAAGCTTCATCATACCTGTAGCAGGGATGGTTCTCGCCGGCACTTTCGTCTTCGGGCTTTCTCCAATTGTATCGGTCGCAGTCTCCCTTGCCATTGGAGTGCCGTCAATCTCCATAATCTCTGTCCTTGTAAGGGACAGGAATCTCACTGATTCCCAGGGTGGTCAGATCATCCTTGCCAGCGTCATTATTTCTGACATCATCGCGCTTGTCGGAATCAGCGTTATTGCACACATTGACATTGCATATATCGTAATAATTGAGGTTGGAGCGTTTCTTGCATTCCTCCTTCTGCTTGACCACTTCATAAGAAAGAATGCGGAAAGGGTCAGGAAGATGTTCAATGCGCTTCACGCAACGGAAAAGGGTGAGAAGATCATTTTTGGATCCATTATAGTCAGCGGCCTTCTCATAGCCTTCATACTCAGGGCAATAAACCTCACAACGGTCCTTGGGGCTTTTTTTGCGGGAATACTGATCAGCGACGTTGTAATCGGGAAAGACCTGCATGGAATACTTATCAGGACCTTAAACAGGATAGACGAGTCGTTCTTCATTCCTGTGTTTTTCAGCCTGGCCGGACTCCAAACCGTGATTCCCAGTCCTGGTCTGGTAACGGTGCTTCTTGTGCTCGTGACAATCTCCATAGTCGCTGGAGCCGCATTGACATACTTCGCTTCCCGCAGGTTCAACGGTTCAGTTTCGCCCCTGGTAACAACGTCCATCCTCGGAGGCAGGGGCTCGGTTGGAGTCATAGTCGCGACTGTGGCCCTGTCCTCAGGAATCATAGGGAATTCACTCTATTCGCTCTCTATTTTCGGCATAATCATCATCGCCTCCATACTCCCGTCTATGCTCAGGTTCGCCGGAACGGAAGAGAAAACTCCTTCCTGAAGGGAAACCTTTCAAGCGAAGAGAGGAAGTGAAATATGCCGCCGCTGGTCCAGCAGATACAAAAGTTTCCCGCAGTTTCAACTAAAGGCTTGTGATGGCAGCCATGATCTCTGCCCTGGCTTTCTCCACGCCGGGAAGTGTTTCTTCATACTTTCTCCTGAATTCCTCCTGCCCAATCCTGCCATCAAAGCTGTACCCGCTAGCATTCCTGTAGTTCAACAACGCCTGAAACGTATCAATAATGCCTGCAGCATTGTCCCGGAATCCTTTGGGCGTCATCTTTCCCATTCTCTTAACGGCTCCTGCAAATGAGTCCCCGATGTTGTGTGATTTTGGAAAATCCATTTCGCATGATATGAAGAAGGCTTTCATTGCGATCTCGAGTGACATTTCCAGCGAATACAGGGCCTTGTCATAGATCTTCCCAGCATACTGCAGTTCTGCAGACCTGAACCACCGGTCTGAGTCCTGGATCGCCGCTTCCACCCTCTGGTTCTCCACCCGATCACCTCCTCCATGAAAGCATTTCCGATCCATTCACATTAACCCGCTCGTGACGAATCCCCCTCAGGGAATGGAAGAAGTCGTCCAGTGTGGAGTCTCTCTGGTAAAGCTGAATCCCGTAGTCAAGAATGTCCAGGTATATCGGACTGAACTCCTTCAGATCATCCCGGTTCAGGACAAATGGACTGATGTACATGTTCAGATCTTTCCGGACGAGCTTCTCCCTGACATACTCAACAGACTTCAACCTGGTCCGGACGTCGTCCATGAAGTCGAGCCTGCTGCTGACATCTGCAATTATGAGCAGATCAATGTCGCTATACTTTCCAGCCTTTCCCCTGGCTACAGATCCGAACAGAACAACTGCCAGGACTCTTTCATCCTCCCCTATCACGCGCGCAGCAGCGTTTATGTAACTAACGAGATCATCGTTGAGTGCAAGCAGGAGCAATTTACGATCAATGTGTTCTTCAATGAACCTGCCAAAACTGATTGTCCTCTTCTCGTGCAGCTCGTAAATTTCCTTGAGCTCTTTCAGATTTTCGTATACAGACTCCTCAAGAATGATTGATCTGTAGCTCCTGCCATTCATTATATGTATATATTACAAATTTATATATAATCGTACTTCCCCGTCATCATTCCTGCTATCTTACTTGCTTCCAGAACCTCTCGGCTACAGTGGCCATGGGTCACAGGAAGAAGGCAGCAGAGCCTACTCCCTGATCTCCTTCTCTGAAAGGTAGTAAGTCAGTACTAACAGCACTGCCGCCAGGATCGCAAGCGCCCCAATCCACTGTCCAACCTGGGTCCACTGTGATGCGCTGAGCGATCCTTTGACTATCACCATCCTGATTGCCTCAGCAGACCAGGATACGGGGTTGTATTCTGCCACTTTGCTGATCCACCCCTCCATGATGGCTGGAGGAAAGAGTGCGTAGCTGGCGAACATCAGCGGAAGATTTACAAGGTTCACGATCCCCATGACAGTTTCCCAGCGAGTGACCCGTATTGCAATGATGGTGAATACCGATGAGAAGATGATCGATATCAGGATTACAGCTGTTACGAGAATAACAGCATCAATGCCCGAGAATCCGTTGTTGAACCTGAGCCCGTTGGGAATCACAAGGGCAGCAACGATAAGTATGGCTGCCTGGACAAGTATTCGCACAGTGGCAGAGAGAACCTTGGAGAACACTATTGAACTTCTTCTTATTGGCGATGACAGGAACCTGCCAAGGGTACCGAGACGCCTGTCCCATATGAGGCCCATACCGGAAAACATGGCAGTGAAGAGTGCCGTAATTGTGAGTACCCCTCCCATGATGAAAGTGATGTACGTGGGCGCTCCTCCCAGAAACGCTGACGGGAATTTTCCGAGGGCACTCCCGAAGAGAGCAACCCAGAAGAATGGCTGGGCAAGACCCGTGATCAGGAATACAGGATTCCTGTACCACTTCTTCATTTCTCTCGAAAAGAGTGGAATGAGCCCACTCAATTCCTCAGCCTCCTGAGGTTGAACATCATTTTCTTGCCATCGGTTGATTCAGCTTCCCGTATGTATTTCCCGGTATATTCCATGAATACCTCGTCCAGAGTTGGCTTGGTTACGGTCATTCTTGTCGCGATCAGACCCCTCTCGGTCATGAATCTCATGATCTCCGGAAGAGAAGAATCCGAATTCTCGATCCTGATTCTAACTGTGTTGTCTCCCGCGTCCTTTATTTCGTTTGCAATGGTAAACTTCATCATTGCATCGACGTCCTCCCGGGAACCGAACGTCAGGGAAACAGTGTCTCCCTTCAGGGAACTCTTCAGGTTCCTGGATGTATCCGTTACCAGCACTTTTCCATGATCAATAATGGAGATCCTCTGTGAGAGAGCATCGACCTCCTCGAGATAGTGACTGGTCAGGATAATCGTTATTCCTACTCTTTCCTGGATATCCCTTACGTAATTCCACATCTGGGTTCTGGTCTGCACATCTAGACCGAGTGTAGGCTCGTCAAGGAACAGTATCTCTGGTTCATGCACAAGCCCGGCTATCAGTTCAAGCCGTTTCCTCATACCGCCTGAGTATGTCCTTACCAGCCTCCTTGATGCATCAACAAGGTCTACTAACCGGAGAAGTTCGTCTATTTTTTCACTTGCGTCCTGTCTCCGAATATCGTAAAATTGCGAAACCATCATCAGGTTTTCGTATCCTGAAAGGTCTTCGTCTGTCGTCAGGTCCTGCGGCACAACGCCGATAATCCTCCTAATCTTGTAGGAATCCTTCCTGATATCGAATCCGCTCACCGATGCTGTTCCGGAAGTCGGCGATATCCGCGTTGTCAGCATGTTAATTGTAGTGGTCTTGCCTGCTCCGTTGGGTCCCAAGAAACTGTATATCTCGCCCTTCTCGATCTGAATATTAAGGTTGTCAACGGCCTTAACTCCCCCATGGTATATCTTCGTAAGATCCTTTGTTTCTATAATCGCTGCCATTCAGTCAACTCCCACTTATTCTCAGTCCATCAAGATTCAGGCAATGTCTCTCTTAATAGATATCGATTTCGATACGTAATTTTGAACAATGATAAATAAGTTTCTCTCATAGAAGTGGTGTAGCATGAGGGAGCGTTATCCTCTCTTTCATTCTTATCCACTTATCTCTTCTTTTCAATGCTTCTGTTCAACATGGCCCTCTAGACCCTTACACGTCCCTGAAGGCTTCCCATGCAGGAACCACAGATATTACCTTCCCACCAATATTTAATGTGTCTGCCTGATCAACTGTCACAATCGTACCGCTTGCGAGGTTGAATTTATCCATGGCCTCCACCAGACCGCCAATTTCCCTCCGTCTGTTGTCCTCGTTCAGTTCGTATGTGACCTGAATGGCTGCTGTTATAGTTCCAGCATTCCATACCACAAAGTCACATTCTCCCTTACCTTTGTAATAAAATATGTTCCTATTCTTCCGCCTCAGGAGTAGGAATACACAATTTTCGAGCATCCTTCCACTGTCAGATGAGAAGGAGACGGAATTCGCCTTTGCGAACCCATTGTCAATACAGTAGACCTTCCTCGGATTCATCATTCTTTTCTTCAGGGAGAACTGGAAATTTGGAACTGAGAAAAGCATGTAGCTATCTTCAAGATAAGAGACATACGATTTTGCCGTATTCACCGATCCAAGGTCAAACACATCTTTCAGTTTGTTGTACGAAAATTCTCTTGACACATTGGTTACCATGTAGAAAGCAAGTTCAGCGATAATGTGTGAATCTCTCAACCCGTACCTTGCAACTATGTCTCTCTGGACGATGTCAGTCATCAGCTCCCTGAGAATTGCTTCTTCTCCATACTTAAGGTATTCTGGAAATCCCCCTGTGAATAAATATCTCTCAAACGACTCTCTTCCCGCTTCCAGTCCTTTGTACAAAAGGTATTCGCTGTAAGAAAACGGGAACAGTTCAACGTTGACATGCCTTCCGGTCAATTTTGATCCGATTTCCCTTGTCAGGAGAGAGGCGTTTGACCCTGTTAGGAAGAACTTGCGGTTCTTGTCCATTCCTGATCTGACATAAATCTCCCAATTTTCAACACTCTGTATCTCATCAAGAAAATATGTCCCTGACTTATTTCCAAGATCAGAGAAAACGGAGTCAAGTTTCCCAAAATCCGAAGATTCAAATTCAACGAGCCTCGTATCTTCAAAATTGAGATAATTCGGCGACTCACTTCTCTGCATAATCTGTCTGAGAAGTGTGCTCTTCCCGCATCTCCTTATTCCTGAAATGATGATCGAGTGGGGGATGTCACTGATAACGTAATCGAAGACCTCCCTGTGTATGCCAGATGACGTTCTGGTTAACTCATCCCTCTGGGACATTATCACCTCTTCAAGCGTTCTTCTGAGTATCACATGAAGGATTAGCATTGGTAATGCATAAAGGTTTGCATTGGTAATGCAAACCAGCCACTATTTAGACCTCCAAGGGAAGTTTCGCAGGTTCCCGGCACCGTTACTATCGCCATTATGCGAGAGGCTCAGGCCTTCTTAGGAGGATTACAAACCTCAATCATCAGTTCCCGGTGATTAACCATTTCCAGAGGGGTACGAATCTAACCTGTTGCCGGGAATTTGCTTAATTTTTTAACTGTATACTAAAGTGTAAAGCTTCAGGATACGCAATAAATTTAGCTTGTTGAGTAAGATTGAGTCAGTTGCTGCTTTTTGCCAGTTAACCGTTAAATGTTTATATGGCATCCTATTGTTCATTCATGGTCAAAACTACAATCAACCTTGACGATGAAATCTATGCTGAAATTGTTAAAGAATCCGTAGAGAAGTACGGTAGTACCAGGAATATGTCAAAGATCATTAACCAGCGACTCAGGAAATCTGATGCAGGGAAAGGTGGAAAACGAATCGTGTTCAAGGTTAGGGAAGACCTCGCATCCCTTGATGCTGACAAGGAGATAAAAAAAGGGTGGGAGGGGAGCAGTAAATGACAACACTAGTCGACACGAACGTTCTGGTTTATGATGCTATAGAAAACTCCCCATACCATGGCCGTGCAAGTAATATTATCGATGAGTCTGAGGATCCTCTGATAAATTCTCTTTCAATTATTGAACTTGGATTTGTTCTTCCGAGATATGGGATAGAAAATGAAGGGGTTCGGGAGAAACTTGAAGAATTATTGCATAGTGATTATCTTACAGTTTCCTGGATATCCGGAAAGATACTTGAAGGGGTATCCGCATTCATGGTTGAAAACAACCTCAGTTTCAGGGATTTCAATGACTGGATAATCGCTTATGATGCACATTCAAGAAATGTACCTCTGGCGACTTTTGATAAAACACTATCCAAAAGATGCAAAAGGTTGGGTATGGACATGATTGATGGATAGTGAATATAATTGACCGGTCGGGGTTTGCTTAATGTCTTCGGGGAATACTTGTTGATGACACAAATAGTCTCCTTATGAAAAGAGACGGAAAACCAAGGCGAGTTGATTGAGGCTGAACTCAGCAGAAAATTCTGCGTCTTCCAGTTATTGGTCAGTTTCTTCTCTGGAATGAATGCCCGCCGCCACGTCTGCCTGTCCTCGGTCTGGCTCCACCCTGGGTGTGTCTTGGACGACCTGAGCGCCCACCACTATGCGTGCCTGTAAGCCCTATTTCCTTGAATGGTTCCTGGTTGAGCTCAATCCGGGTCATGCGTATCCTGGCAAATTTCTCAATTCTCCTGATTTCTTCAGTATCGTTCTGCCTGATTATCCCGCTCGCTTAATGCCAAGTTTCTCGTATATGTGATCTGAACTAATTATCTCGCCCTCACACAATGAGGCGTGGAATGAGCCAAACACCCCAACACCTTCATGATCAATCAGGTGAGCCGCGGCTAAGGCGCTCTGTTTGCTAGAACCTCTCAACTCAGCAATGGATAGCACACTAGCAATCATACTTTCGACTGGAACCCTTTTCCTGACACTCACCAGCGCGAGTTCAAGCAAAGGTAGGATAGAGGTGTAGATCTTTCCCTCATAACTTTCCAGTGCTTTGATGGCCCAAGTGTTCAGCCTATCACCTGGATTCGAAATAGCGATAAAGAAATCTGTGTCGGCGTATGGCAACTTTATCGTGTCTCCATATGTCTTCTGTTCGCCCTTTCTTCTACTTCCTTGTAGGCCTCTTCCGCTACCAGCCTCTTAATGTCATTGGTTGCTAACTGGTCTAATCCGAGTTTTTGGCCCCACTTTCTTAACTGAGCAACAGGATCCTTGGGCTTAGGGATTAGGAGGATCTCTTCGGACAATCTTATGACAAAGAATCTGTCACCATATTCCTTTCTTGTCTCTTGCCCTATGTTAATTCTTCCCCTCTCATCCAACCTTGCTTCTTCTATCATGATTGTATGATTAGATGAAACACACTGATTAAGATTGTGGGAAGGAATATACATTTGTGGGAACAAACTGACGAGATTCCTCAAACCGAATCATTGAAATGTAAAATGTTGGAACTAAACCGGAAATGAAAGCTAAGTACGAATTGCTACGTATTTTGTAAACTCAAACAATCAACAAATAATGGACCAATCAGGATTTGCTTTTTGTTTTAAGCGGGTCTTAAAACTGCACTGATTGCAATATAGTTATCTTTCAGCATCTTTGCGTCTCCATATATTGAAGTCTTGGGGTTGTGTGTAGTGCGTCCCGTAATACAATAATGTGAAATATTGGTAATACATTCGGTACTATGAAAAAGTACGCCACAATCTCTGCGAAAATTTCAGAAGAAGAAAGGGAAGAGATCAAAAAGCTCAAACTAAATCCTACTAAAATCATCAGGAAGGCAGTACAAGAAGAGATAAGAAGGGCCAGGAATAAGGAGTTAATTGAGAAAATGAAGAAGGTTAGGCCTA
The DNA here is from genome assembly GCA_021803655.1 of Thermoplasmata archaeon. Taxonomy (GTDB): domain Archaea; phylum Thermoplasmatota; class Thermoplasmata; order Thermoplasmatales; family Thermoplasmataceae; genus JAMDBT01. Next base: position 1,560 of record JAJZLK010000022.1, on the reverse strand, counting down.
TAATCTCGAAATTGAATACAGAGGAAATAGTATCGGACATTCGGGAAGACAGAGAAAGATGAACATACTGGACACTTCAGCAATTTTTAATCTCTTTCAGAATGGTAAGTACAGCATTCTGGTTGCAGGTGCAACGATTCCACTCGCCCGGTATGAAATTGGCAATATTCTGTGGAAGAATCACAAAATCAGGCACAGGATTTCAAAGGAAGAAGCAGAGGAGTCCGGAACTGTTCTATTTGAATTGCTTTATTCCATGGAACTTATCACGCCCTCTTCAGATTCAACTTTGAGTCTATCCTTGGAAGAAGGCCTGACCTTCTATGACTCATCTTATCTCGTTTCTGCTATTGAAACAGGCTACGATCTTGTCACGGATGATATAAAATTACAAAAGGTTGCGAGTTCAAAAGTACCTGTTCGAACAAGTTCAGATCTAAAGTGATCCCTATTTAGAGGCCATTTACCCATAGAATGGTATTTCACAACAGAACCAATGGACTGGTCGGGATTTGCTTGATGTTTTAACATTTGCGAGCGGGAATTCCCCTTTCGCAAGATAGGGGATGAAAGGGAGTGACAGGTTTATAGTTAACTGCATAATTCCAGACCTATGGCATATGATCTGGACAGGGGTGCACATTCCGTGTACTCATTATACTATCACTTTATCCAGGTCGTGAAATACCGGAAGAAGATACTTGCCAATGATGCCATCGTGGATTTCCTGAAGATGAAAACGAGAGAGATTGCTGACACGTTCAATGTCAATATACTGTACATGGAATGTGATGAGGATCACTTTCACATGCTTTTCAAATCCACACCCATACTCAACATACCACAATTCATCAACGCCATAAAAACGATAACATCAAGGGAGATACAGCGTAAATTCCCGGAAATAAAGAAAGAACTGTGGAAAGGGAAGTTCTGGTCTCCGTCGTACTTTCTGGCAACTTCAGGCCAGGTTACGCTGGATGTCCTGAAAGGATATGTAGATTCCCAGGAGGTCAAGCGTCGTGAGAACGTATAGGTTCAGGCTGTACCCGTCTGCGGAACAGCAGGGGCTGCTTATGGATCAGCTGAACCTCTGCCGTGAACTCTACAATGCAATGATCCAGCAGAGGATATATGCATACAGGTCAGGAAAGAGGGTCAACTACAACTCCCAGCAGGACGAGCTCCCTGTTCTCAAAAAGATACTCCCGGAATACAGCAACATCCATTCTCTCGTTATACAGGATGTTGCACACAGGGTTGACAGGGCATATGATAACTTCTTCAGGAGAATCAGGGAAAGAAAGAGCGGAAAGATCATCAAGGCTGGATTCCCGAGATTCAAATCACGAGACAGGTACAATTCCATCACCTATACCCAGTCAGGATTCAGGATGATGGACAATGGCCATGTATGGCTGTCCAAGATCGGCGAATTGAGAATGTTCATGCACAGATCCATTGTGGGACATATCAAGACACTCTCAATAAAGCGTGACACGATTGGAGACTGGTTCGTTTCCATCGTTGTGGAAACGCCCAGGGAAGAGGCGCACTTAC
>JAJZLK010000027.1 GCA_021803655.1 Thermoplasmata archaeon | reverse complement strand
TTGTTGTCGTAGATGTGGGAAAACGGGAGAACGTCTATGATGACCTATAGAAGTACATTCAGTGGTTCCAAACTGTCTTTGACATTCTGACCCAGTTTTTAGAGAATTCTTTGGGCATATCGACAACAACAGCCTCCAGATTGTTCTGAGGTATCTTACTTAATAAGGAACTGCCGACACCCTTTCTCCTGAAGGCTGAATCCACTGCGATTTCCTCAAGGTAAAATTCTCCTAGATTACATCCATGCTCTGACAGTATCTTTAGTTCACTCATGAGTCAGTGGCTTTCCCCTAGAGCTCGTTTCTTTTCAGCTTTGATCATTTTCTCTTCAGAAATTTTTCTCAGTTTCTTACGTATTGGTACGTTGATTCCATATTTTTCCTTCAATTCCTCGCACTTCTCATAAAGAGATGCCTCCCAAATATTGCCTCTACGGTCTCTTTTGGATTGGTTCATGCATTCTTCAAGAACGATGTCGTAGTTTATATCGGATCTTGCAATCAAGGCCATATCCTCTAAGTCCCTGTCTCTCTCGGTCATACCTTTCATCAGAAACATGTCTTCATTTGATAATCGAAATACAGTGAGTTCTTCACCCGAGTATACTTTGACCGCACGTAGCCCCATGGTATCAGTTAGGGCCAGTTTTTTCGCAACATACTTGATAAAAATCTCCCATCTGAATCCTTCAAGGTTCTGTAATGCAGTTGCAGAGAGTTCCCTGTATGGCACAGACAAGTCTTGAGGCTGTAATAAGTAATAATCACATCTTTCAAGGGAACCAACTAGAATTCTGTGACATCTCTTGTCTTCCACTATTACATCAATGTCTTTGGTTCCCGGTTTCAGTCCATCCATTGCCATTACTGCCCCACCGAGTAAATATATACGCAGTTTCTCAGTGAGTACTTCATCTACCCTGTTTAGTTCTCTTGTGATATACTCTTGATTAAAATTTTCCCGATCTGAATCGATCAACCCACCACCACTCCGTATAACTCAGCTTGTTCTCGAAGTTCGTCTGGTTCGGGGAATGGCCACGCTCTTTTATTTCCATGGCTTTTGATATAATTGATGAAATTTCCGACTGTTTCCTCAAGCTTATAATTGCGTGACTTGTCTTTGAGTAAATCTGTATTTAACTCTTTTTCATTTTTGAAAGCCAGCAGGAGCGCATAGGTGCCATAAGTTTGGCTTTCAGGGTCTATAAGCAAAGTGTGGAGAATTGCATCCTCTATGGTTAACTCAGTCAGGGTTGGATCATGGTAATAATATGATTCCAATGCCGTGAACCGTATTCCATAATCCGGTGAAACAGTAAGCGCAGTGGGAAAAGTATCAACTGGCAGTCTCCCAGTTTTCTTATTAGTAATGTCTCTTATCTTGAAAAGACAACGATAACCGCTCCTCCAAAGAATGATTGCATCTCCTGGCAGCTTTTCCATCAGGTACTTCCTACCAACATGATCTGAATACTCACTTATGAAGCGTGACAACCTTCGGTTCCCGGCTAACTGTTTCTCAGGAGGGGTGATGAACATTCCGTGCATTGACAGGTTACGAATTACTCTCCAGGAGGAAATTGAAGATATCTCATATCCAAAGCTCTCTTCTCTCATTACATTCCTGAACAATACTGCCATGCTGGAATTTGAAATCAGTTTCTCCCACGGAACATATGGTTCCGCCTTGAACATCTCCTGCAGCGAAAGGGCGTAATTTATATTCGAAATATTCACCACTCTCTTCATACCCTCCTTCTTCGTTTCGACAAACCCTTTCTTTTCAAGGCTCTTCACCATTTGAGAGACAGAACTTTGAGACTTCCCTATTATAGTTGAAAGTTCACGAATAGATGAACTTCTGTGATCAGAGATCGCCCTTGCAATCGCAACTTCGCCCTTTGATAAAGCAAAAGGTAACATTTGTTCTTTCATTGTACATTTCATAAGTACAAATTCATATATAAAGACCTTCGATTATTGAAATAATAATCAAAATTGTTGTCAAAAAGAATAAAAGTGCAACTGGCGCAACTGCACAAATCATAGGCAAATAGATGCGTAGAACTGGCGTTCATAAGAAGAGCATTGCAAAATTGTTAATCGACAGGCAGGACTTCTGAGAATATCTCAGCTTCGGCCTGGCAAATGATTTAAAGTCTGTGCATCTCTCTTTTGTCAGACTTTTTCGAGCTTTATAGAATTGTCTTTTCTAATAATGATGGTTTTATTCTGTGTTACTTGGCTTTTTGGATATATCGGAAACTCATAAACCAGATAGCGACGAGAATAAGTCAGAAATTTGGTTCACTAATATACCCTTCCATCCTAAACTCAGAGCTTAATTAGGGAACAATCGAGTTATTTTTGTGTAAATACCGCAAGATCTTTATACTTCTATGTGTTCCCTATATACTGAGCATGACAAGGGAAATAAAACCGATCGGGAAATATGAGTATGTCTACGAAAGCTCCATGGTCTGGGATTCCGAGCACAAGAAGAGGCACAAGGTCTCCAGGTATGTCGGGAAGGTAATCAATGGCGATAAGGAGAATCCGAAAAGGGTGAGGGAGATCGTTGCCGTCCGGGGCATATACGAGATCGGGCACATTGAGCTTGCATGGTCCCTCATGGATGACGTAATAGCGGCATTGAGGGAGGAATATCCGGACGATCTCATGAAAATACTTGCCTTCGCCTTCAACAGGCTGATCTATCCTCTTCCCCTGAAATCAGTCAAGTCATGGGTGGAGAAGACATGGCTGTCGAAAACGATCCATGAGATATCGCCCAAATCGCTGTCAGCAATGCTCAAGCGCATCGGAAAGGATCAGGACGGACAGAAGAAGATCTTCATGAAGCTCATGAAGAAGAACGAGATCGTTGCATACGATACCTCAGCTCTTTTCTCCCATTCTCCGGGAATCAGTATGGCGGAATTCGGTCACAACAACAGCGACCTGACGCTTCCCATGATAAGGATAATCATGGGCTTCTCCAGGTTGAGGGATGAGCCATGTTACATCCGCCTGGTGCCGGGAAGTGTAACAGATATCGATACTCTCAGGAAAACAGAGGAGGAGATGCCTTCAGGTACGCTGTTCGTCATGGATCGTGGATTCATTGACGACGACAACTTCGGGAAGATGAATACCGACGGATTATATTTCATAACGCCGCTGAAGCGTGATTCGAGGATACCGGATTATTCGGCAGAACAGAAAGGGTTCTTCATGTTCAGGAAGAGGGCCATAAGGTACTCGTCCAAGACCGTTAACAACTATGACGTTCACATATTCGAGGACATTCTCCTCAGGGCTGCTGAGGAGAATGAGTATTACTCACTTATGGATGCGGGGAAGAATCCCCGGTTCTCACCAGACGAGGCAGGAAGGATTGCTATCCTGACAAACACGAGGGAAAAGCCACAGAGAATATTCGAACTGTACAAGTTCAGGAATGACGTGGAGGAGGCATTCGATGTCTTCAAGAACCTTCTCCAGGTCGATACCCCGTATCTCAGGGATGACGATACGCTGAGAGGATACGCATTTGTATCGTTCATATCGCTGATAGCCTATTACCGCATACTGAAACTCCTGAAGATCAGGAAGATCAACGGCAGGATAAGCGTGAAAGACGCACTGCTCCAGTTATCGAAGATATACCTGACTGACATAGGCGACCGGACGATAATGGCTGAAATACCCAAAAAGGTCAGGGAACTCGCGGAAACCCTGGGTCTGAAACCGGAGCTGTTCCCTAAACGGGTTCCGAGTTAAGGTTACATGTTCTTCCAGTCCGAGGAGAACCTTCTCAGGCTCGACAACCCTGAGGCCATGAGGCAGAAGACCATGGGAATGGATGAGAAGGAGATCGTGGAATATGTTATCTCACTGGTCAGGAATCTATATTCCGGAAACCGTGCAGTTGCAGGATTCCTCTCATTCATCAGGAAAAAGAGGGATGAGGTATTCCTCTATCTTGAAGATTCGAAGGTGCAGAAGACTTCCAACCTTGTAGAACAGCACTTCTCGATACAGTCATGGCACTTCAAGAACCGGTTCAAGACGGCGAAAGATCTCCGGAACATCTCATACTGGTATCATAAGGGCATATCAACGGAAATTTGACATTGTCGTTTAGCCATCAAAACCCTCCTGATCTGGATGCAATGGGAACCTGATTATGGAATGCCTATGTTCACTTGCCCTGCGAGATCGGTGTAGGGTGATCTGCCTTGTTCCTGCTTTCCGCCCTGAAATTCACTGTCAGAAGAACCATCAGGATGCCTATAAGGAACAGTATTCCAAAGAAAGTGAGCCTGAATCCGTAGAGACCTATGAGTGACCCACCGACAAAAGGCAGGACTACGCCTATCATCATCATGACGGAGAAGAAATAGCTGTTAGCAATGTTCCTGAATCTTGGTTCGAAGGACCTCGTTATCGACACCACAGAGAGAGGGTAAGTGAGGCCATGGGGAATCCCTAGTATCAGGAGCGCTGCAATGAACATGTAGAGGTTCACGGATAGCACCATCATCAGAATGCCTGCAATGGACAGAATCATTGAGATGGTCATCTGAAGCTTCAGGTTCCTTGGAGGTTTCGCTGAAAGAAACAGCCTTGAACCGAATGATGCTATGAAGAAGAAGGAGAACAGCAGGGTAACGGTTGAGAGTGAAATTCCAAACGTGTCCTTTTCATATATCCCTGCAAATGCCACAAGCAGCGAGAATGGAATGTTGTATGCCATGATATTCAGCAGCGCGGACCTGAATCCGAAGTTGCCGAAAACGTTGGTCCTGATCCTCGTCCTGTTTTCCTGCGGGAATCTGATCAGCGGGGACAGGAGCGCCGAGACAATGGCGAATGCCACAAAGAGCAGGAACACCGTCCTCAGGGGATAATAGTTCAGGAGATATGACTCGACAGCAGGTCCTGCCACGAGTGAAAGACTCAATGCCACTGTGTAAAGAGACAGTACCCTGTCCCTCACTGTAGCATCCCTGAATAGACCTGCGGCTGTGATCACGTTGGGCATCATAAGGCCAAGGACTGCTCCGGCAATGGCAGCAAGAATCCATACGGTTATGAAAGTGGACTCAAAAAATCCCACGAACACGAATACGTAGACCACGTTTGATGCCATGAATGCAACGCGTCTGCTTCCCGAGCTCAGCCTGGTATTGAGGAGTGCGGTTGTGATGAATGTCGAAAATGAGCTGAGTCCGGCAATTAGCCCAACTTCCTCCTGTGTGAAGTTGAAGTCATACCTTGCAAGCAATGGTACCGACGTCAGCATCATGTTGTTGCTTGCCCTGATGAAAAATGTGATTGAAAGAATTACAAAAATAGTTTCAACCATTGAAATTCCGGAAGCTTCCCTATCCTTTTCCATGTTTTTTCATCAGAAAGTGATTACCTCATACCCGTTGTTCACGTAATACGCTAACCTTTCACCAAAGGGCAACAGCTTGACACCCATTTCCTGGAGTGCGGTGTCAACCTCGAATTTCTTCGCAATGAACACACAGGCAGAATCAAGGGCCCCAGCCCCGACTATCTCGTTGAATGCCTCCCTGACGTCCCCCTTTATTGTGGAGATGTACTGTTCGCTGGGCCCATAAAGAAGGACTTTTGTATCCTCATACCTTCCTGCCTTTATCTGCCTGGATGCGGTCATTATCGCGAGATCTGCTCTCTCTGGCGCCTCTTTTCCTGCTACAATCAGAAATAATACTTTTGCCACACACCAATAAATCATTTATCCATATTATAGTTGATTAGGTAGAGTAGAATGAAGGAGTGTTACTCTTTCCTTCACTTAAATTCCAATCAGAAATTATTTGTCACAAAATATCTTTTCTATCAATTGACGATGCCGTTTAAAGTATATATGTGGTTTATTCACCGACTTGGGATTACTAACAATAAAATATGAATAATTAGATAAAAAGGATAGGTAGGGATTCGAACCCTAATAGATGGGATCTGCAGTCCCACGCATAACCACTCTGCCACCTATCCACTTTTGGATTCCATTGGGGGTAAGGTTATCTTTAACAAATACTTATTATTCTGCGTTGAAAAGATTTATCATCGAAGCTGCTGATATTTCAGGGCTGGCTGGATTCAAATCCGTGGAAGGTATCCGGGACATAATTATTCGAAGGAAGTCCCGTTCTTACGAGCTGGACTTGAAGTCAAGGGAAATGTCGACCGTACTAAATCAGTTACCAAAGATTCAGGATCTCATATCTGTTCACGTCTACGAAGAAGGTCCTAAGGCCAATTATCCTCTCATCTTGGATAGTCAGGAATTATCAAGACTTCTGACAAGAGGCATTTCACTGATGTCAGAGGAGAGATACTGGGAAGCTCATGTTGCGCTGGAACCAGTTTGGGTTTCATCGACAGGGGAAGTAAAGAAGGCATTCTGGTGCCTGATTCATATCTGTGCATCCATGGTGAAGCAGCAAATGGGTCAGCAGGAGGAAGCCATGGTAATGTATGAGAGGGCGTTCAAGGTAATGCAAACAATCAGCATTCTCGACGACGTCTCCTTGCCAGGCAATTTTGTGTACCCGATCTTCATAGAATTTCCAGCAAAACTGGCCAAGACATTCCACAAAGAAATTTAACGTTGTCAGTCATTCCCAGAAGGAATGGATCATATTTCCGATATCCTGGGCGGGGCAAGGACAGGCAGGGAGACCGAAATAAGGGGATGGGCGTACAGGAGCCGCGCCAGCGCGAAAACAGCATTTATCGTGCTCCGTGACTCAACAGGAATAGTGCAGTGTGTTGCATCCCGCGACAACTTTACTGAGGAGAAATTCAAACAGATTTCATCCATAACCCTGGAAAGTAGCCTGTCAATCCGTGGTACAGTGTTTCAGGACAGCAGGGCTCCCACTGGATATGAGATCAAGATTTCTGATTTTACCATCTACCAGAGAAATGAAAATTTCCCGATATCCAGGGACCTGGGAGAGGAGTTCCTTCTGGACATAAGACACCTCTGGGTCAGGAGCCAGGAATTTACTGCAATGCTGAAGATAAGGAGTACCGTATTCAGTGCATTCTCCGAGTTTTTCCACAACGAGGGATTCTACGAGGTTCACACTCCGATGATGGTTTCCACTGCGACAGAAGGAGGTTCCACGCTTTTCAAGGTTCCATTCTTCGGGGAAGAAGTGAGCCTGTCCCAGAGCGCGCAGTTCTACCTTGAAACACTTATCTTCAGCCTGGAAAAAGTCTACACTGTAGGTCCCAGTTTCAGGGCAGAAAAGTCAAGGACCTGGAGGCACCTGACTGAATACTGGCATGCCGAGGCTGAGGCGGCATGGCTGGATAACAACGGAATGATGGACGTTGAGGAGAGACTGATAGAACACATAGTGAAACGCGTACTCAGCGAAAGACAGAATGAACTTGGAACAATCAAGAGGGATATCTCAAAACTGGAGAACATCAAGGCTCCTTTTGAGAGAATCCGTTATTCGGAAATAATACGGAACTCGGAAAAATACGGGATTAGCCTCAAGTACGGGGACGACATTGGAATGGATGAGGAACGGGAAATCACAAAGCGTTTCGATAAACCCATATTCGTGACTCATTACCCGTCTGAACTGAAGACGTTCTATCACAGACCTGATCCAGAAAACCCCTCCGAGATACTGTGCCATGATCTTCTTGCCCCGGAAGGATATGGGGAGATCATAGGGGGCGGAGAAAGAATATGGGAAATGGATGTCCTGCTGAACAGAATGAAAGCCTACAACCTCAACCCTGAGGAGTATTACTGGTATCTCGATCTCCGGAAGTACGGATCGGTCCCGCATTCCGGATTCGGACTTGGCATGGATCGCGTGGTGATGTGGATATGCGGGCTCAAAAGCATAAGGGATGCGATACCATACCCAAGAACAATCCGCAGGATAAAGCCCTAATTTACAGGAGTGCAGTGTTTGAAGAGTATCCTTGTGGAAGCATTATCCGGGAATGAAACCAAGACCATTCCTGTCTGGTTCATGAGACAGGCCGGAAGGTATCTTCCACAGTATATGGAAATCCGGAATAACCTCTCTATCAAGGAGATCGCTGCAGATCCGGACATCTCTGCTGAAATCTCCTATGCACCGGTGAAGGAAATTGGGGTGGATGCAGCCATAGTCTTTTCCGACATAATGCTCCCGGCAGAATCCATGGGTTTTGACCTGGAGTACAGGGAGAATGTTGGCCCTGTCATCGGTAATCCTATAAAGGAAGGGATTCCCAGAGAAGTTAACCCATATGATCCGTCACGGGACAGATACAATCCTTCCCGTGCGATTTCTGCCTTCAGGAAATCACATGGCGATACCCCGATAATAGGCTTCTGCGGCGGGCCGATGACAATCGCGTCCTACCTCTTCGCAGGCACTTCCGACAGGGAACTTTCTATCACAAGGAGAAAGTGGGCAAGCGACCCGGAAACTGTCATGGAGACATTGAAGCTGGTGACGGAAGCCGTTATAAGGCTCGCGAAGGACCAGGTGAAAAACGGGGCAGACGCAATCCAGATATTCGACAGCTGGGCAACATCCCTGAATCACACATGGTTCAGGGAATACTTTGACATGTTCGTCGGGGACATTCCTTCCGAGCTATCCTCTGACGGGGTGCCGGTGATATACTTTACATTGAACAGCGCCCAGCACCTTAACACGATAAAAGATTCAAAGTTCGATTGCCTCAGCGTGGACTGGAAGCAGGATATTTCGGCGGTTTCGGCAATACTTGGCCCGCGAAAATCAGTTCAGGGGAACCTTGATCCGGAAGTGGCAAGGGCCGGGGGACCAGGAGCGATCAGTATGACGAGAAGAATACTGGAATCAATGAAGAATTCGCATGGATTCGTGTTCAACCTGGGACACGGCGTGCTTCCCGGAACCGATCCGCAGGTACTCAGGAGCGTTGCAGGTGAGGTGCATGGATTCAGGAGATAGTCGCGGGATACTTCTGATGGCCTACGGCAGCCCGGAAAGCAATGAGGAGGTTATGGAATACCTAAGGGGAATATATCATGGCAGGCCTGTTCCGCAATATGCGGTGGAAGAGAACAGGAGGAAATATGCGCTGTTCGGAGGGAGATCACCTTCCAACGCGATCATAGACTCCATAGTCCGCAAAGTTGGGGAAGCAGCACCTCCCGGGATTCCGGTAGTTCTCGGCAACAAGCACTGGAGACCGTGGCTCCATGATTCCCTTGAATATCTCACCTCTCAAGGGATATCCCGGATAACTGCAGTGCCAATTTTTCCGTTTCTCTCCTATAACGTTGAACAGTCGTACCTTGAACCTCTTACTGAGTTCATGGATTCCTCTGGTTCCGGAGCCGAGATAGATTTCACGAACGGCTTCTCTTCAAGACCCGGATTCATAGATATGTGGGTCCGCCTCATCCGGGAAAACTGGGAGAAAGATGAGGACACCCTGGTGATATTCACCGCCCATAGCCTCCCGGTTCACGGCCAACCTGAGGACAATTACGTCTCAGCTCTGAGAACTTCATCCGGGGAAATTGCATCGAGATGCGGAATATCCCGCTATGAATGGGCATTCCAGAGCAAGGGAAAGTATGGGGACAGGTGGCTGGAACCGTCCGTAGAATCTGTGGTGGAAAATGCAAGAGGAGATTACGGGAAGGTGCTTACCGTGCCTGTGGGATTCTGCTACGATCACCTGGAAGTTCTCTACGATCTGGACATTGTTGCTGGCGGAACCATAAGGGAAAATGGAATGAGCTACCAGCGCATCCCTCTTCCCAACGACAGCATGGATTTCGTAAATCTGGTATTGGAGGTTGCAGGAATTGGAAAACCAACTCAGGAGCATTAACGTATTTTCATACGGACTTGGAGAGATTATAAAAGAGATTTCGAAGAAGGGGACAGAAAGCGACATAACGCTCTACAACAGGAAGGACGGCAACCGGATCATGACCTTTATCGAGCCGTCCAGGTATCCGGACAAGATTTCATCTCTGACAGACAGCATATATCCATCTGACGTAGCTATTGTTGATGGCAGGAAACTGGACAGGTTTCTCGGTGAAGTACTGGTGGCCCTTGACCTGTTCAGGAAGGATTCCGGGATAATCTTCGTAGACGAGTATGCGGATACGTCATCTCTCAGGAAGATCATAAAGGGGACGGCGGTTGAGAACTACGATTTCTTCTCAGGGTCAGCAATGGATCTTGTGGAACGTATTGCGGGACTTCCGGAGAGGAGTGTTACGGATTCGCCGGTGGCTATTGTGGATCATGCCTTCACGGTTAAGAGCGTTGGAACAGTTGCTCTGGGATTTGTCCTTTCCGGTTCAGTAAAGAAGCATCAGGAACTCAGGGCGACTTACGCAGGGAAGGAAGTGCAGGTGAGATCAATACAGATGCAGGATGCAGACCAGGAAATCGCTGCAAAAGGTTCAAGGGTCGGCCTTGCGCTGAAGAACATCTCCTCAGACGACATTCAGAGGGGAGAGATTTTCACCGACCGGAAGATCGATCCGGTGGCAAAGGTTACCGTTGAGATGCATATGCACCCGGCGGTCAGGGAGAAGCCAGAGGGGAAAACGGAGGTGTTCCTGGCCGATTTTATGCGCTTCCAGAGAGGAACGATCGAGGATTCCACCCTTGAAATGGATCGTGAATTCTATCCCGTCTCGGAATGGTTCGTCCTTGCCAGGCAGACAACGCTTCCGAGGGTATTCTCACGGTGCAGGATAACCAAGTGATTGCATCTTTTTCCTGATCATCTGTTCGGTCCCGATGTCTTTCCGGACAGAAAATCTCCCATGAACCATGGCGAGGCTGGCGTCCACTTTTCCGGACGCTTCCGGTATGCTGTCTGAAAGCGCCACAATGGCCAGTGCCCTGGATCTGGACATGGTTACTCTCTCCACGGTTCCTGACACTGAGGCGTAGAACAGCCTCACATCCGCCCTTTCTATCCCCCTGTCAATGCTGAGATCGCCGGGTTCGGGAGCTGAGCCGTACCCGACTGGAACCACGTACTTCAGAACTGATGCTTTCCCCGTAAATTTCACGTTGCGGTTAAGATCACCGGTTGCAACCTTCATCAGAACTTCTCCAAGATCATCGTCCATGAGAGCAAGCATGTTGATTCCTTCCGGGTCAGCGAATCTCGCGTTGATCTCTATCACCCGGACCCCTTCTCTTGAGACCATGAACTGGCCGTAGAGGATTCCGGTGAATGGTGATCCTTCTTCACGAAGTGCTCGTGCAATCTTCTCCAGTATCCGGAGTGCCCGGTTCCTGTTCTCTCCCGTCACGAAGGGAAGGAGGAAACTGGAGTCGGTTATCGAACCCATCCCGCCAGTATTGGGTCCGGTGTCCCCTTCAAATGCCCTCTTGTAATCCTGTGCAAGCGGCATAGGAATCACCCTCGAACCATCGCAGAAGGCCTGCAGAGAAAACTCCTCTCCTCTCAGCTTTTCCTCGATGAGCACTCTGCCATCCTTTGAAATAATCTCCTCCGCATATGCCAAGCCCTCTTCCCTTGTGGAGAAGTGGTCCCCCATCACCCTGACTCCCTTTCCGCCGGTGAGTCCCAGAGGCTTGACCACGATCTCTTCCTTCATTGCGAGAACAGTCTTCCTCATTTCATCCCTGTCAGAGAAAGTCCTGTTCCAGACGTTTCCCTCTATGGAGTATCTCTCCATGACTGACCGCATGAAATGTTTTGAGGTCTCAATCATGGCAGCCTTTCTCGAGGGTGAAGCCACAGCATGCCCTGAAGATAGAAGTGTGTCGACAAGAGGGGTATCAAGAGCAGCATCCGGGCTCACAAACACAAGGTCCGGGGACAAAACTGAAGCAACAGAACTTATTGTTTCCCAGTCAGTCTCGCTCACTATCGTGTACCCGGAACTCCGGCCAAGAATGGAAGGATTCCTGTTTGACAGGCATGCATGTACCTTGTGTCCATGATCGGAGAGGTTCCTGCATATTGCGTCTTCCCTGGCTCCCCCGCCGACCATCAGTATCTTCACTGGCTCCCCTCCACAGTTCGTATTGCGTCCTTCACTTCGGCAGGGGTCACGCCGAAGTGGGTGTAAAACCTCTTTGTAACCCTGAATACTTCGGCGTTACCTTTCTTCTCAACAGCGATCATCTTTTCCTTTCTGAACCGGTCAACCGGCTCAATGAATCTTGAACTGAATTTTCTCCTCAGGTCTGTCCTCGAGCAGCCCTCATGGGAGGCGATGAATGATATGACGTCTATCTCTAGCGGTGCAAATTCCGGTTCAGATACCGGTATCACGAGTTCCCTGAACTCCTTCCTGAGCTCCATCTTGTAATTCCTGCCCGTTCTAAGGATGACCAGCGCAGATTCCCTGGACTCATACGACTTCACAAGCTTCCTTAATTCTCTGGTCACTTCTGTCTTTCCCTCTCCCAGTATTTCAGCAATGGAAGAAATCGAGATCGGTTCCCTGGAGGCATAGAGGATGGCTTCGATCCGGGAGGCAAGATTCATGAACCTTCATGGTGTTCTTTCTAAAAATGATTCATTGGGAATCCCGGAATAAATTTGCACAAGGCATCCAGTTTCACTCCAGTTCAGGGTTCCCGGTTCAGCCTGTTCTGCTGTGTTTGCTGAACAGTTTCTCTTAATTTCTCCATGATTCACGTTCAATTGATCCAGCGTGGAATCGGCGTCGATATATGCCAGCCTTCAGTATGGCCGCGTGAACACGCAGACCGGATTCTCCATAGAATCTTCGGGAGCCGCTGCAAGTTATCTGTGGATTTACAGAAACTTAGCATAATTAAATTAAAACAGAATTCATTCAGCTACTAATGGCTGTTTCCGGGGTCTTGGTTGCAGATCTGTTTTTCATGCTGCTTGGTCTATCCGTTATCATAGATGTAATCATACTTGCAGCATCAATGCGGGCGAGAAGGATCAGAAAGATCAGGATACTCAACGCAGTTGTGGTTTCGTCGTTCATCATGCTGGTCTACCTGCTGGCAACCGCGCTGAATCTTTTCGGATATATCAGTTTCTCCGCTGCATACGCCGGTATCCTTGTTGTGTTTCTGCTCCTCCTAGTGTTCTACTCAGGGATGATCAGGGGTTTGCCTTAGTTGAAGGATGCTGAATCGTTCAGGGAAAAATTGCTTAAGGTCATATCGAGTAACCCGGGTCTTCACTTCCGGGAACTCCAGAGAAGAACTGATTCTGCCGTGGGCCAGCTGGAATATCACCTGTATCAGCTTGAGAGGGGAGGAAAGATTGTTTCGAGGAAGGATGGAAGGAACCTCAGATACTTCCATAACGAATCCGGAACAATATCTGACAGGCGTATCGCATTCTTTATGCGGAACAGGATAGGGAAGGAAATCCTTGTGAAAACCCTTGGAGAGGCGAACGGGTATGTGAAGGTATCAAACTCCGAGAAATACTCATCCATAGTAAACCAGATGGCCGACGAAGGACTCATTACTGTCCAGATACGCGGATCGCAGACCTACGTTTCCCTGAAAGACCGCGACGCATTGATATCTTTCCTGAAGAAATACAGCGGAAGTTTCCTCGATTCGCTGGCGTCCGCAATGTTCAACCTTATGGACGAGTCCTAGATCTTAATGCGATTCTTCCTGTAAGAAAGGTATGTGCCTGCAAGCAGCATTGAGCCCAGTATAAGTCCTCCAGCCATGAATGCAGCGTGCTGGAGCACGTAGTTGATGACTCCGTGACCAAGGACGGTGATCTGGCCGCTGGAAATGTCGGCACCTGGCACTGAAACGTATGGGTCCTGGGTTATTGAGAGCTGTCCAGTGACATCAGGGATCTTGAATACAAAGAGCAGAAACATGTTCTCCTCTCCAAGCAACATGGATGCGTTGTCGAACCCGTTTATTCCGTTATAAGTGAAATTATTGTTCCACCAGTAAAGTGCCTTGGTTCCCTTGATATAGGTCCCGGGGGCCATTGCAAGTCCTTCGCCTTCGTGTCTCATATGATCATACGTCTTTACCTTATTGTAGATGAACTGGTTTGTGTTTTCCGAAGCCCTGATTGCCTGAATCAGTACCACATCGAAGGGGACAGGGGCTTTACCGAAGATCCGCGGAACATTGAATACCATGCTGAATGACATCTCCAATGTCGAAGTATTGATTCCAGCCAGAGCCACACTGGTGCTGTTGCTTTCGTTGATAATGTTCAGCGTTGATACGTTCCCGCTATACCGCGTGATGTTTATGTACGCATGTGCAGGTATATTTTCATTCAGCATTTGCGTACCCTGGTTACCACCTATGTTATCTGTCAGGTTCATTATGAGGCCATAAAGTTCCGAATAATCTGTGCCAGAAAAAGAACTGAGCTCAAACGAAGCCGAATATGAATAACCGTTAGAAATATTGGTGACCGACCAGGTCTGCCTGTCAAACTTTGCCCCAAGCAAACCCAATGGGGTTGCCACGATCACTCCCGAGTATGAGACGTTCACGTTCACGACCTTTGTGAGGTTTACTGTAACCTGCGGATTACTTGCAAGGGTTATCTCATGATCCGATCCCATAGCAGATGACGCTGGCATAAGCGCTGGAACGACTAGTAAGATCATGCACAAAAACGCCAGCAGCAACTTTGACACAGTTGTCATAGGTATGTCCGGTTAATTGATTTTTGGTACAAACTTTGCTTGACAGTGACGCTCGCTGAACCGTACAGGGAGGGCTCAGATGAATTCCTCTTCAAGTTCAAGCAGGACCTGGGTGAGAACCTCGTCGAAGGTTATGCCGGTGAACTCTCTCAATCCCCCTATCTCTGTCCTAAGCTTTGCTATGAATGTCTCTCCGTCCTTGTCAAATTCAACGTTGCAAATGAGTTCCTGCATTGGGGATCAAGGCTGAATGGTCATCATATAATTATAATTTTTTCTTGAGAATATGAAACATTTTAGTCAAAATCGAATACCCGTACGTGCTCCTGATAAGATATTCAGAGATTGGACTTAAGGGAAGGAGGGCCAGGTCAGAAATGGAACGGCTCCTCCTGTCAAACATTTCCCTAGCCCTTAAGAAAGCTGTAATATCTCACAAGTTTACCAGGGAACAGGGCAGAATATTTCTCGTATCAGACAACGAAGAGGGATCAATCGCCATTGTCCGGAGGATATTCGGGGTCAAGTCGGTCTCTCCCGTCACAGAATACGGCTTCTCATCACTGGAAAACTTGTGCGAGATCGCCGAAAGGGAATTTTCTCCGATTGTAGCCGGAAAAGTTTTCGTGGTTAGATCGAGGAGGACAGGATCACATCAGTTCACCTCCATGGATGTCGACAGACTCCTAGGGGAGAGGCTCATGAAATACGCCTCCGGAGTCTCACTCAAGAACCCCGAGATCACTGTCTACGTCGAAGTCAGGGAGAGAAAGGCATTCCTCTACTCCATGGTATTTCCTGGTCCTGGTGGATTGCCGCTTGGTTCAGAGGGAAGAATGGTTGCCCTGGTTTCTGGTGGAATTGACTCCCCGGTAGCAAGCTGGACCATGATGAAGAGAGGTTGTCAGGTCGACATGGTATTCCTGTCACTGGCGGACCCTCTCGACACAAACGCTTTCCTGAGGCAGGCAGCCAGGCTCATATCCCTGTACAGTTCAGGATATGACCCGAGGATACACATAGTGAACGGTTCAAGGCTTGTCACTGAGCTCACATCGGGACGGTTCAGGTATCCAAATGTTGCGTTCAAGAGGATTCTCTATCTGCTGGCTGAGAGGATCGCGCTTGACGAGGATGCCATGGGAATCATTACAGGGGAGTCGCTAGGGCAGGTCTCATCACAGACACCGGAGAACCTCATGGCCTTGAACCTTGGACTCAAACTGCCGGTTTACAGGCCGCTCATAGGAATGGATAAGGATGACATTGTGGAGATTTCCAGGGAGAGAGGGCTAATGCCGGAGAGCGGTCTTGGTGAGTTCTGTTCCCTGTTCTCATCGAATCCGGCATTGAGAGTTACCAGCGAGCAGCTTTCCTCTGAGCCCATTGACGAAACCCTCATTTTATCACTCATGGGAAACATCAGGACAATCCGTGGTTCCGCAATAGAACAATATCTCGAATCGAACAAAGGAGAGGACATGAGGGCAGGAGACACGAAGGAAGGGACTGTTGTCGTTGACCTCAGAAAGAAGGAGAAGTATCTGGGATGGCATTATCCCGGTTCACTATCGGTTCAGTTGCGCGATCTTGATAAATTCTCTGAAACGATTGATCCGGGAAGTCAGATCGTTCTTTACTGCAGCAAGGGTCTGCAGAGTGCCCATGCGGCCTCCATGCTGAGAAAGAAAGGATTCAATGCGTTTTATACGGACGAGGAAACAATGCGGAAAAGTGTGTGAAATATCCATCTCATGGCATTGTTTTCCGGCTTGCGAGTTTCAGTGCTTCTCTTACCGCTTCTTCCGGACTGTTAACGTGAACTACAGGTCCGTCCGAATTCTTGGAAGTTTTGAGATCTTCCCTGTAGAGACATATTAGCGGCTTCTTTTCCGACATGGCAAAATAGGCTTCCGTGCTTGTACCGGATTGCCCGTCAATCGCGATCACCGTAGCTCCCGCCCTTACCACAAGGAAGTCCCTGGCGAATCCGATTCCTGTCGGGATAGCTGCAGTAAGATATTCATTTCCTTCTGACGCATCACTGCCGGGAAGTATACCTATGCATTTTCCGCCTTCTTCGCGGGTACCGCGTGCAACAGCCTCCATTACGCCTCCAAGTCCTCCGCAGATTACGGTTGCACCACTCTTGGCGAGAAGTCTCCCGGTCTCTCTTGCCGCTTCATAAATCTCGTCAGGGCAGGTACTGCCTCCAATGACTGATATGTTTACCATTAGTACCCGCATCAGTTATTGAAATATGAAAGAACGGAAAGTCAAGGGCTTTCTCTCCATCGCGACTCCAGCTGCCTTGTGACAATGTCTGTGAATCTATTATGAAAGTTCATGCAGTGACCATATTTCGTGATATTCATCCGTTGGCAATGGTTTTCCACTTTCTGTACTTGACCAGAACAAACGCAACAATGCCAAGAGAAACGTAGTAGAACATCGGTACTGGGATCAGGAGACTGGAAATGAGCAGCAACAGGAAGAAGACCAAGAGGTAAGGGTCTCCAAGACTTTCGCCTCTGAGAAGTTCTCCAAGCTTTGCTCGGTTGATTATTAATTCCCAAACCATTGTCAGACCAAAAAATAGCGAGATCGCCCCCAGAAAGATAGGAGGGTAAAGTGAAGGAGCGATAGTCATCAAATACCATGTAACGAGTATCGCCACGTCCATTGCATAGGTCGCCATGTACATTCCCGTTGATTTCTTTGAATCGGAAACTTCGACATGGTACATAATCCAGTCATCGAATATCATCAGATATGCGAGAAACAGCATGTAGTTCTTAACTGAAATAACGTCGCGAATCTGAAGCCACGAGTCACCTATAACCACTGCGTATAGGAGGTCCGTAAAACTGATTTTCGATATTGCCCCGGAATATTTGCCAGTCTGGACGCTGCTCGATTCTTTATCCACTTAGAGACATAATTTTCCATCCGTATAAATTGATTAGTCCCAAAGAGTGACATCTTGATAACGCGAGATAATATCTTAGGCTGATTGAAGAGAAGTCCATCGACGTATTGCTTCTCCACGAGAGGCCAGTATCGCTCACCCGTAATCCCTCTTTGTATTCCCTATCTGGGAACAAGATGATGCCATAAGATTTTGAAGGGGGCTTGAGGGCCTTCAATGCAATATGTGGTTGCCCTGCAATCACAACCTCTCAAGGATAATAATCACTTCTGTATACAACAAACATACGGGATTCCCCACCAAAAGCGGCGACATACCAGTTAACAGGACTACCGACCGTCTCGGGGATAGTGGTTGCCGATCGCTGAAAAGTAACCTTGAACAGACTGAATATACTGACTAAGAAATGCCGAAGGTCTTGAATGTGGAAGCTCGATATGGATGAGATATGGGGCATTCCCAAGACAGACGAGCCATTCATATCCGCCCGAATTGATCGTTGAAATGATCCACGGATATGCAAGACAGTGAAAATGGACCGGTTCCCAACGAACATTGAAGATCAGTATGCAATCTGTGGACGTGGTTTTGCTTCTCCCATTGGAACTCACTCGGCCAGCGCAGGGAATGTGTCAGCAATTCTGTAGCGCTGACAACCTGAAAAGGTTTAACTTTATGAACACATGCAAAGACCGATTAATGTGACCGGTAACCGTACCAGTAAGGTAGAAAGTTTAACTCCAGCCGAGGTAGCAGGTATCATGGAAGAGGACGGAAAGGAGAGTGTCGTGATCCTTGATGTCCGGGAACCGTGGGAGTATGAGAGTGATACGGGGCACGTTAAAGACTCAGTTCTCATACCTATGAACCAGGTTCCGGAGAACCTTCAAAAGATCCGGGAACTGTCCAAAAAGAGGATAGGAGTGATCTGCAACAGCGGAGAAAGAAGCTTCTATACCTGCAGGTATCTTCAGGATAACGGCATAACCAATGTCTTCAATGTTGAAGGCGGAATCATAAAATGGCTGCTTTCTGGTCTGGAAGTTGAATATGGTGCAGTCAGGGCTGAGTAAGCCTCCTGTGTTCCTGTTGAAAGGGGCAAAGAAATGGGGAATTATTGAGCCGGAGAAAAGAATAGCATACTTGGATGGAAATGAGATAGCCCTCGGGGGAACAAGGGTATATGAGTTATCTGACAGTGTAACGATACAGGGAGACAGATATACTGTGGTTCGGTTTTCCCCGGCACTTCTGCACCATGTGGCAAGAAGAGGTGCACAGGTAATACAGCCAAAGGACGCGGCCTACATGATCTCACGATCCGGGACTGGCGTAGGATCAAGGGTTCTCGAGTCTGGCATAGGAACAGGCATTTTCACCTCGCACATTTTATGGGCCATAGGCCAGGGAGGTCTCCTGCACAGTATTGACAGGAATCCTGAATCGGTGGAAATAGCGAGGAAGAACCTTGAGAAGTTCCTGGACCTTGAAAACTGGGAACCTTCTGTAATGGATATCTCTGAATATGGTGGGGATGAGGTTTACGATACCGTATTTCTTGATCTCCCTGAGCCATGGGCAGCATCATCTGTGGTAGGACGTCATACAGGCCCAGGGTCTGTGCTGGTAACGTACCTGCCGACCTTCGACCAGGTGGAAAGAACTGTACTTGAATTCGTCGGTTCAGGTTTTGTACATGAGGAGACTACAGAACTGATTTCGAGGCAGTTGTTGGTCAGGGATGGCGCCACTAGACCGGATAATGTCTCCATAGGTCATACTGCGTTCATTTCATTCTTTAGGAAGACTTCCGGGAGCTAGAGTGGACAGTTCCTGTACCTGTAATCCTTTTCAGGAGGAGAAGCGGAAGCATGAATAACAGTGAGGATGCGCCCATCATGAACCATGCCACTTCAAAACTGTAACCTGCCTTGAGGAACGTGAAAATTGCCGGCCAGACTGATCCGACACTCTCCTGCACCAGGTTGACCACAGAAAGTGAGAACGCGGTGTGGCCGCTGTGAGCAATGTTTCTGGAAATTAGTATGTATATTATCGAGAACCCCTCAATAGTAACCATACCGAGGATAGCCACGGTAATGTATATTGCGTAGAGAGAACCGGCGAAGGGGAGGAATATTATCAGAAGTCCGGTGATCGAAGTGGCCAGTATGAATGACTTCACGCCAACCCCGTATCTGTGGGCAATAATGCCTCCAAGTACGCCGCCTGCGAAGCCGGACAGTAGAAAAAGGGTACCTGACAGGGATGAAACTGAGCTGGGATAATGGAGCCCCTTCTCCATATAGTAGACAAGAAACTGCCCGACGACGTTTTCAGAGATTACGCAGGCGAGAGCAGATACGGCAAATATCCAAATATAAGGATTCCTCGTCGCTTTTACAAGATCAGAGCGAGCAGTCGGTGTCGATTTGTCCCTGACTGAGCGCATGGAAAGATAGTAGATGCCTGCGACTGCAAGCGTGATCAGTCCTGCAATGAGGAATCCGTCTCTCCAGCCGACCAATTCATCGAGAAATTGCCATCCAAATATTCCTGTGGCGGCTCCCACATTGAATGCGCCATTGAATACGTTGATGTGGAAACTGTATGCTCTGTCGCTGGTTATTGATCGCAAGAGACCAATTGCGGGGGAGAAGAAGAAAGCGGCACCAACTCCTGCCATGAACCGTGAGGCGAGCAAAATTGTGTAACCGGGTGAAACGGCTGAGAATATTCCGGAAAAGCCAAGGAGGCAAAGGCCAAGGGCGGCAGCGTTTCCATTTCCGAACCTGGTGCCAATGAATCCGCCTGGAACCTGAAAAATGGCAACACCAACATAGAATATGGTTGTCAGGATGCCAAGCTGTTCTATGGATAGGTTGAAGTCCGACTGAATAAATATCAGGCCAGGAGCAATGTTATACCAGCTCATGGCATAGACTGCCCTGGAAATGTGGATTATCGGGGTTCTTGCATTATTGTGCAATCCACCGAATAGTCTGTCTGATTATTAATATTAAACTGGTCGACAGTCGTCAATTTACGCTATACTCTATGGATATTGCGTTACTCCGACGGAAACCTTAGCTCTTCTTGGCAGATTGCAGAATGACACCGAATGAGCTAAAGTATATTGTTGGCCAGTATCGTTCTTTAAAGGTGATCCCGGCTTCCGGATTCGAACCAGAGACCTGCGGATTACGGCGGCATTCCCTCTCGGATATTTCCTCTACAGTCCGCCGCTCTACCAGCTGAGCTAAGCCGGGATTGTCACGTTATGTCAGGTTTTCTATAAACTTTATCGTAGATGTCCGGGCCATCTAATGATCAACTGGAACGGCGCATAATCCAGCCTAAGAAGAGAAAGTGCAGAAAACAAGAACTGACATGGAAATTCTTATGTGTGATTTTTTAATCACCCTAAACCGGTTTTACTGAAAGCTGAATGAACCGAATGAATTGCAGGGAAGATAGTGGTATTATGGAAGTTGCGGGGGTTACGGAAACTTTGGGAAAATTCTACAAGGACAGGATCGTAACTGCGCTGATAGGGGTGGAAACGGATGTCTCCAGAGTTGAACGTGTTGCAGGAATTATGTCCGCGCACAACAACGTGGAGGACGTATTCGTGGTTACCGGCGATTTTGACATAATGCTAAAGGTTCGGTTTGCGGACATCTTCGGCCTTAACGAATTCCTGGTAGAAGAGCTCAGCAAACTTCCCGGAGTAAAGGCTACAAAGACGATGATGGTCCTGTCCTCAGTCAAGGACATGGGGCAGGTACTGTCGAGGTGAGTATATGAACAAACAACTGATGGACGAGGTTTTGTATCTTATGGATGAATTGTCTCAGGACGTATCCGTACCCAAGAATGTGAGGAAGCACGCGGTCGACTCAAAGACCAGGCTGCAGAAGGAAAGCGAGAGCCTGGACCTCAGGTGTGCAACCGTGATTTCGCAACTGGATGATCTTGCGAGCGATCCCAACGTTCCGGCGCACGGAAGAACATTTTTATACACCATCATCAGCAAGCTGGAAGCCCTAGCTAAATCCTGATGGTGCAAAGCACCCCTTATACGGCGTGTGAAGACTAAGTGGTTCTCCAGATATTTTTACGCGAAGATAAATATATATATAAATTGAATATAAAGCATGAGATCAAATGGTAATATCAGAGGAGAACTCCAGACTAGCCAAGTATCTCATAATTTCTGACATCCCAAGAAGCGTTGCGTTCACCCTCGTGTACATACGCGGGAAAGATGAGATTACAAGTGTCGAGATTGAACGGGAAACCGGGCTGAGACAGCCAGAGGTTTCTATTGCAATGCAATGGCTCCGAAGGAAGGGTTGGATTAACAAGCGCAACATGAAGAAAGAGGGAAAGGGGAGACCGATTCACGGTTACAAGCTATCCAAGGACTTCAACGAAATCCTTGAGGAGATTATCCTTGAACTCACCAACAAGATAAATGAGATCAACCAGACCATCACGGAGCTTAAATCATTCAACCGCTGAGACTATCTCCTGAAAATCCTGACTCCGTCCTTAGTTCCCATGTACACTTCGCAGTTGATGGAGGTGAAGAGACCAACCTCCAAGACTCCGGGAATGTTCTTAATACGTGATTCAGTCATTTCAGGATTGGCAATAGTCCCAAACTCGCAATCAACAATCAGGTTTCCGTTATCAGTTATGAACTTCCCTTCGCCCCTCAGGCTGCATCGTGCCCCCAGTTTCTGCAATTCCTTCAGGGTTGTTTCCGGGAGGAACGGGGATATCTCAACCGGCAGGGGATACCTACCGATTCCGGATGGGTTGTACTTGGAACTGTCCGCAATAATGCATACCGCTCTGCTGCTTCTTGCTATGATCTTTTCCCGAAGCAGTGCACCTCCTCCGCCCTTGATTAGGAATATCCTGTCATCAAATTCGTCGGTTCCATCGACGTCGAGGTCAAGTTTCCCATCCACTTCCTCAAGGATTTCTATGCCGATACCGGCCGCCAGCTTTGCAGTTCTTGTGGATGACGCAACCCCTCTTACTCTGAGTCCCTCCTGCATTTTTTCTCCCAGCAAGCGAAGGAACACTTCAAAAGTCGTTCCGGTCCCAAGCCCAAGAGTCATTCCGTCCCTTACAAGTTTCAGGGCTTCCCGTGAGGCGATTTCCTTCTCTGCAGCTGCATTTCCCATGGGGGAGTAATTGGCAGAATGAATAATAAATTAGTTTTCAAGAGCAGGTAGACAATAGATGAAACCTTGGTCTCGGACATGTTATATATCTTTCATCAATGATTATGATGAACTCTCATGGACTCAAAAGATGCATTCACAACAAGGGTTGTGGAAATTGATAAGATTAAGACCGATAAATCTGTTGTCATATGCGGTTTCCTTGGATCTACCCCGGCAGGGAACCTTACCGCTTCCTATCTGATAGGCGAGAAGAAGATGCATGAAGTTGCGCACGTCAGATCACCGTACCTGACTCCGGTGGCTGTGTTTATAGGCGGAAAACTGAGACACCCGTTCCGCGTATATTCAGGAATGGAGGGAAAAGTCATAGTGATGACCTGCGATATACCAATTGGCCCAAACGGTCTGTACGAGATCTCTTCTGCGGTAATTGACTGGCTTCAGACGCTGAACATATCAGAACTGGTGGTGCTTGAAGGGATACCCGTGGACGAAGTACCGGACAAGAGAAAGACTTACGGCCTGGCCGAACCTGAGGGTCTGGCGAAGCTGAAGAGCAACGGAATAGAAATCGCAGATTCTGCACTGGTAACAGGGATGGGAGGAGCGCTGATCAGTGAGTGTCTTTCCAGGAAGATAACGGCTTCCAGTCTGCTCACCCCAATGTTCGTGGGATACCCCGACCCGGAAACGGTACTCTCACTGATAAGCGCATTGAACAAGTTATACTCTATTGACGCTTCAGTGGATAACCTCAAGGAACAGGTCAAGAAGATGCATCAGGAGATGAACAAGATAATGGATCACTACAGGAACCTGAAGGAAGAGAAGACCAAGGACACTGACAGCCTTTACATGTGATGTTTATGGATAAGAAAAGCTGGAAAGAGTCAAAGGCAGAGTTGCAGAGAATAGTTCTACCTCCCGATACAAACGTTTTGAACGGGCTTTACGGGGGGAGGCTGGTTGAATGGATTGATAACCTGGCATCAATCGTGGCGTTCAAGCACGCTTTGGGGCCGGCCGTCACAGGCAGCATTGATGACCTCTACTTTGTATCTCCTATTAACTTGGGAGACATAGTGCTGATGCAGGGGAGGATTAACCACGTTACCAGGACAACCATGGAGATTGAGGTTAACGTCTTCGCGGAAGATTTTCACAGCGGGATACCAAGGTTCGCCACCGAGGCTTATCTGACCTACGTAGCAATTGATGCTAACAGGAAACCAAAGGAAGTACCCGGACTGTTGCTGGAAACCGAGGATGACCGGAGGAGATTCGCGGAGGGAGAGAAGAGGAGCAACCTCCGGAAAGAGAGACTTAAGGGGATCAGGGAAGAATCCAAGAAGTTCATCCAGTGTGAGTGGGAATCCACCTCCTGAGACAGGAGATGAAACCCTGCAGGGTTGTCTCATCCTGCTCAATATATCATTATTTCAACTGACAGAGAGACGTGAAAATGGCAGGATGGCTTATTGATCCCTGTATCTTCCGGAGAACGAGCGGTCTTTCTTGCTTCTGAATCTCTCTGTGTGATTTCTTCAGGCTCGCAGGCTGGTCCTTCCAGACTGATACACGGGCAGAAGCCTCCTCAATTCTTCAGTTGTGACGCAGTTCTTACCACAAAATTAATAACTCTTTATGAGGTAACAATCGTGAAGGAGTGAAACACCGATAAGGTTAACACCGTCGCAGCAGAAAACCATTCGTGTGCGTAATATAAGTGGCGTTTCCTTGAATTTTTCAACCTGGTGCATGGCACTGCAGAAATAGGCAGAGGATGAAAAATTGGAATACTTTCACAATATGGCGCTGCGTTTGGAAATAGGGTGATGAGGGAAGGTGAACGAGAGGATGGAGCACAGATCGCAGAATGTCTCGGATTCGTTTGCTTTTGAGGTTTCCTGATCAGCGTTAACAGCTTCTTCTGAGGCAAGCAGTATGTTTAGACGAAAAGCGCGCAAAGAGGAGAAAGCAGTTTCCATCGAGAAACCACCAGAGCCAGTGGCTAAACCTGAACCGGTTGAAGTTATTCCAGTTCCTGTAGTACCTTCAGGACCGTTGATAATCGTCGATGCTAGCAACACAGCTTACGGAAACGGAATGGGATCCAGCAAACCCAGTCTCAGGTTTCTCAATATCGTGATCGAGGAGTTGAAGAGGTCTGGAATAAAGACTATATTTGTGGCGGATGCAACACTGCGTCATAAGATCACTGAGCAGGAGGATTTTGAAAGTCTGCTTAACCATGAGACGGTGATCCAGGTTCCTGCCAGGACATCTGCGGACGATTACATCTGGCTGATGGCAAAGCTCTATCACAAGGATGGAAGACGAGTTTCCATAGTTACAAACGATCTGTTTCCCATTCACAAAGGGCAGAACGACAAGATTACTGGAATAGAAAGAATGACCTTCATGTTTGCTGATGACAGGGTAATCTTCCAACCTCCACTTGAAGAATTGCTTAAGCCCAATGGATCGAAACAGGGTATCAGGACGGAGAAGAAAGGCCAGCAGCCCAGGACAAAGAAGCAGGTTGAAACGGTGACTCCAAAGGCACCCGTTCAGCCTAAGAAAACAGATTTGCAGGCAAACCCCCTGTCAACCGTGATTCCGGAGGAACTGCTGATCACACTCAGAAATTTCGTGAAAGGGCGGAACCAGCAACTGGGAAAGAAGATAAATTTCGCAGTTGTTTCAAACCACCTGCACGCCAAGTACGACGGAAATTTCTGCAAGCACTTCGGGTACAGGCGACCAAAAGATCTCGCAACTCTTCTGGAAGTTCAGGGATATGTATCGCTGTCGCATGTGGGCCCAACGCTTTACATAGAAGCCACTGAGAAATTGACATCCGAAAACAAGTGAGCGATATGGCATATTTCCGCAGACACGAAGCACAATATGTGGATCTATGCCACACAGGAATGGGTGTCTCGGTCGAACACGCATCCTAGCCGGATAAAGAGTGCGCATTTACGGGAATGGGCCCGACCGGATTCGAACCGGTGACCACCGCCTTGTAAGGGCGGTATCATACCGCTAGACTACGAGCCCATACTGTAGGGAGATAATTTGCTCCTATAAATTTATGACAGTGAAGATAGAGGAGCGTACCTATCCTAAAAGAGACTTTTTCTGACTACTATTCGGAGGTTTCCAGCAGCTTTTATACCAAGGAACATAACCGATCTCGGAACGATTGTCCAGCAGACTGTTCAATCATCGGAAAAGAAGGAATAAGTATGCCTAGAATAAGGCGTGCTCCCTATCCATCCACACGTGTATTTTCCTCGTATATCGATTTGTGGCGATCTCGTTCAACGATGCGTCTACGTTTCGGAGTTACTCTTTATTTCAGGTAAAGTCTCATTATGGGCCTCTTTGGGGACCTTCTTCCAACTTCCACGAATCCGAGTTCCACAAAAGCGCTGAGAAATCCTGTGTAAGCATAAGGATCAGGATAACCCTCTCCCATCGGGTCTATCGGATACCCCTCGACAATCTCCGCTCCTTGAGTTTTGGCATACTCAATGGCCTTGGAGAGCAATCCCCTCATGATCCCTTTCCTTCTTTCTTTTCTGTGGATGTAAAAGCACACCACAGACCAGACCGGTTTATCGTCAATTCTTTTCAAAGTTCTGGAATTCTCCAGCAGGACAAATTCCGATCTATTTGATATGGAGCACCAGCCAACTGGTGCTCCGTTCTTATATGCGAGTATTCCGGGAACTCTTCCAGAATCGATGATCTGTTTCATCATCTCCTTACGCTCAGAGGGGGAGCATGAAGAGAATCTGGGTCTTGGAAGTCTCCAGTATGTACACCAACAACCGCCATATGCCCCCTTATCACCGAATAAATCCTGCATTCTGTCCCAGTTTGAATTTGTAACTGGCTCAAAGGAAAGGCTGCTTTCAGCAGAAACCATGCTATCTCCTGTCAAATCGCATGTGAAGCAGGGTAATTAACCGTTCTTCACAGGGCATAAACGGGGGAATATCAATTTTCGCCACGGGTCTTTACCGAACGGAAATTTAGTCCAGTCATGTTTATCAGGTGAACCAGCGACGCGACGAGTATTAGAATCAGGGCGGGTGCGAAAAAATATCTTGACTGGAGAGGCCCGGTGCTTCCTGCAAGGAACCCGGCTCCCAGGATCGCCAGTACGCCGGCGTTCATCGCTGCATATTCAAATTTACACAACCCCTTGCTGGTGGTACGCTTAAGAATTCCAGGGACGAATATGTATGATGCGCCGAATATCATCATCGTGACGAAGCCGTAAAGCTCACTCATGAACAAAGAGTCCATAGGAATTGTGATCACTGCTGTTTCCCTGAGAATGGTGAAAATAATGCCAGCGATCAGATACAGGAAACTGGTTGAGATAAACCAGACACTGCAAGCAAACTTTCCATAATCCTGATTTGCATACCTGGATTCGGGCGAAGCGTTCATTGACAAAGTGATGTGTGCAGGAAATAAATCTGTACTGTCATGAGGTCAGGGACAAATGGAAACATGCCGGTACATGGGCTGTGCAGCGTACGGCAGGATTTAGCATCGACCTGACATACTGCCGACCTTCTGGCAGGTCAACTGGAAAATATTAAAAATATAATGAGATACGGGCACATGGACGGCGGAGAGGAATCCTTTGATAAAGGAAGACGAAATTTCTTGAAAATTGTAATGGTAGCCTCCGTTGGTGTAGCCGCCATTGGTATGATGAAAGGCGGAATCAGCGAGATGATCGCTCCAACGCTCGGACTCACATCTTTTCCATCATTAACGATCTACGATACAACGGGAAAACCACTTCTTTATGAGAATCTTCAGGTGAACTCTTCCAGCATAGTACTGTTTGAATACCCTCTCAGTGGAGACCCGACATTCCTTATTAACCTGGGGGATACGTCTGGAAAACCGTTGGATATTACAGTGCCACCAAAACCGGTCAGCATTGAACTTGGGACTACATATACATATCCTACCGGAGTTGGTCCCACCGGGTCTCAATCTGTGGTTGCGTTCAGTGCGATATGTCAGCACGCAGGATGTGTCCCGCCATCGATTCACTACTACCCTCCCGGAACTCCTGTGCCTGGATATTATTCAGGATCTGTAAACACGGTGGGGCTGATACACTGTTCCTGCCATGGAAGTACATACGAGCCGGCAAATGGGGCAGCGGTAAAGAACGGACCAACCCAGAACCCACTTCCTGGAGTTTTCCTTAAATATGACAGCAGTACACATCAGCTGACGGCTTATAAGATGACAGGGCCTGTCATATTTGGCAAACCATCCGATCTTACTGGTGGAAGTCCCCTTTCGACGCCATATACCAAGATAAGCATAATTGGATAAGAGGGTTTGAAAACAATGGAAAATCAAGACAAGAAAGGCATGACTGAGAAACTTCTCGGCATAAACCCAGTGTCGCTTCTAAATGAAATGCCGGTCAAGAAGAATCCAACATACATGAGAAAAGGGTTCCTTTACTGGACTGGTGCAATGATCATGGTTGCATTCGTCTACCAGATTGTTACCGGGTTGATGCTCCTTCTATACTATAATCCGGCGCATCCTTACACTTCCACAGAATATCTGATAAACAACATCCCCTATGGTGCACTGATCAACGCAACCCATCTTTATGGTGCCTTTGCAATGGTGGTGCTTGTTTACGTTCACCTTTTCAGGAACTATTTCGTTGGAGCATACAAGAGACCCCGCCAGTTGCAATGGCTAACAGGGGTAATACTGCTGGCCCTCACAATTGGAGTATGTTTCTTCGGATATTCGATGCCCGGAGACATTCTCGGTTACGATGCCTCTCAGGTTGGAATGGGAATGGCTTTCAATACTCCGATAATCGGGACATCAATTGCGACCATCCTCTTTGGGAACGCAGCGAATACCGCAAGCCTCTATTCCAGACTACTTGGCTGGCACATTATTCTTGCCCTTCTTATCGGTATGCTTTTCGGACTGCACTTCTTCATGGCAGAGTCAAACAACATTATGCCGTCCGGAAAGGAGAGCAAGCACAGGGCGCCTGCCATTGTCAAGGAGGACTCCACGATGAAGGCATGGTATCCCTATAACATGGCTTTCATGATTCAGCTTTCGCTATTTGTTGTCGGGTTCATTATCCTGATCCCATCCATAGTTGCGCTTATCCCCAACGTTCCCTCCCTCTTCTCGCCGTTTCCAGGGCCATGGAGACACAGTCCGCTGGCGGAAAACGCAATACTTTATCCTGACTACCCTCCCTGGTTCCTGCTGTTCGTGTATAAGGCAGTAGATTTCTTCCCCGGATTCATCAGCATCATTCCAGGGTTCCCGCCAATCTATGGCGGTCTGATTGCCACTGCCGTATTTGGCGGTATTCCGCTGGTCTACTTCCTTCTGGTGCCGTTCATTGACAGGAGCGACGATCTGCACCCGCTGAAGAGGCCAATCATTACCGCACTCGGGATCTATTTCATCATTTATCTGGTAATTCTGTCTGTCTGGGGGGCGATGACACCAGGAGTGGCCGTGCCATTGCAGTACGCGGTTGCAGTACTTCTTGTTCCGCTCGTGATAGTGGTTCTCGGAATGCTTCTGATAAGCAAGTTGTACAGGGACGGAAAGCTTGATATAACTTACGACAGGGTTATGACTTCATATTTCATTTTCCTTGTGCTTCTGATTGTTGGTGTGTTTGCACTTGCGCTCAACTTTGCAAGTTTCATGACATACAGTTCCGTGGGAAACATGATAAATTCTCTGGCAGCAGGGATAGCAACCTCATTCGCTGCGATTGGGGTTGCAAGAACAAGTTCCATGAACAACATAGAGAAGATCGTGCCACGCAAACCAACGGTTTACCATATTTCTGAGCAGTCTGCAACCATCCTGTCGGCGATACTTCTGGTCATATCCGTCGCAATCATGTTCCTCGTGATCAACCTTAACCCGATATCCGGGCAGATGGTCTTTGGAGTCGGGATAGGCGTAGATTTCATTATCGCCGGTGTTATCATCAGGCTGTACAGGCAGGTAGCCTACAATGAGTGAGAAGGAGGATCAGTTCAGGGACATTGCCGTATGGAACGAAGACTCTCTTGGCATCATCGTCATAAAGAGTACCGAGGACGGCGAAGTTCGCAGGAGTGTCTTTTCAGAACTTATCCTTGCTCTGGGGATGGCCTCCTCGGATGAGAATATCGGTGCCATTGTGCTGGCTGGCCTTAACAGGAATTTTGTCAGCAGGATAGAAATGTGCAGCGACCTTACGTGCCTGCTGCACACAACAGACTCCCTTTCGGCACTCCTTTCCATGGTATACTCATCTTCAAAACCAATTTATACCATTCTGACAGGAGATGCCGTTGATATTGGATATGAGATGGCTCTGCTTGGAGACTGCGTAATTTCGGCAGAAGATCTCAGGGTCGGAGTATCAAAGAACTATCTGTTCAGGCTTGGCGGTTCAGTATCTTCCCTGCGGTTTTCCGACATCGCGTTGTCCGGGCCGGTTGCAGGAAAGAATGTGGATAAGATCTTTCCAAGGAAGGACCTGTTAGGGGATGCGAAGAAATTCATTCTCGATGATTACTGGGCTTCAAGGCCCCTTTTGCGCAGAAGAAAGCTGTCAGACTCCAGGATTGCGATTCTTGAAGAACACAGGGCTCTGATAGAGGATTACTCGAGATCTAAGAAAGCGACGGCAATAAGTAGATAAGGACCACTGAAAGAATCACGGAGGCAAGGGTGGCCAGGAAATTTACCGTCCCCTTGTTTATCTTTCCTGCATTCTCGTATAAGGCTCCGAGAATGCTGTCTATTGTCGATCCGAACACACCCATGGCGGTTATGAACAGCGCCGGAATCACGGAGAAGTATCCGAAATCCAGGAGCACAAATACCAGTCCCACAAGGAAGCCACCAAGGATGGAAGCTGCAATGCCTGTTATGGAAACTCCTCCATTGATCCCCTGTCTTGTCTTCCTTAATGTTGTAATAAGATAAACCCTGGAGTCCACGCTTCCAATCTCAGACGCAAAGGTGTCAGCGTTGATTGAGGCAAATGATATTGCAAACAGTTCAAAATAGGGGAACTCCCCAGGATCGATCCTGGAACTCAGGAAGAATACAAACGCAATTACTGCGCCTATAACCCCGGCAAATACAATATTGGTCGTTCTCCTCTCCCCAGATCTCCCTTCCTGCAAATTCATCTC
Source organism: Thermoplasmata archaeon (assembly GCA_021803655.1). Lineage (GTDB taxonomy): Archaea > Thermoplasmatota > Thermoplasmata > Thermoplasmatales > Thermoplasmataceae > JAMDBT01. Next base: position 19,581 of record JAJZLK010000027.1, on the reverse strand, counting down.
CTTCTTCTTAGTGAAAAAAGCCTTGGTGGCCATGTAGGATGAGAGGGCAAAGAAGACCATCAGTATGAGCCACAGTATGGAACCCATGACGGCTACCCACGCCCCAAGGATCAATGCGGCAACGGACCCCTTCAGATCAAATATTTTCAATTTGAGCGAAAGCGTGAACAGAACCAGGAGGATTATAACTACCAAAATTATGGAAAGAACGGTCAAAACTCTATTACCAACCTCTTTCCTGCAGTTTCATTTCCTTGGGGATCTGGTCAATGTCAATTCCTTGCATACCCACGAGTCCCCGAGAGACCCGTCCGATTACCTCGTAATCTTCGTAGTTCTCAACTGCATCAACAACAGCCTTTGCCATTTCAGTCGGATCCTGAGACTTGAATATGCCGCTTCCCACAAAGACTCCGTCTGCACCAAGCTTCATCATGAGGGCTCCGTCCGCAGGTGTCGCTATCCCTCCCGCAGCAAAATTCACGACTGGAAGTCTCCGGTCATCGCGTATCTGCTCCAGTATCTTCTGCAGTTCAGCCTCAATGTCTGCTCCAGAAAAGCTTTCGAAGAGTTCCGCGTCTCCCAACTTGTCCATCTCCCCGGTAAGTTCCATGGATACTCCCTTCCTTAACTCATGATAGGATCCTGAAATTCTTGACGCGAGAGTCCTGATCTGATCATTATCCATGTTCGAGATGGCCCTGATTCCTTCATTCATCATCCTCATGTGCCTTACTGCTTCAATGATGTTTCCGGTGCCAGCCTCTCCCTTGGTTCTCACCATGGCTGCACCTTCGAATATCCTCCTGACAGCCTCAGAAATATTTCTTGCTCCGCACACAAATGGAATCTTGAGCTCCTTCTTGTACAGGTGGAAGAACGGATCAGCCGGGGTAAGCACCTCGCTCTCGTCTATCATGTCTACGCCAAGTGCAGCAAGTGTGTAGCCCTCAGAAATGTGGCCAATCCTCATCTTTGCCATAACAGGGATCGATACCGCGTCCATGATCTCCTTTATCTTGGCTACGTCTGCCATCTTCGCCACTCCGCCAGCTGCCCTGATGTCTGACGGAACTCTTTCAAGCGCCATGACGGCAACAGCTCCGGCGTTTTCTGCCACGCTAGCCTGTTCCACCGTGGTAACATCCATGATGACTCCTCCTTTGGTCATCTTGGCGAATCCTCTCTTCAAAATATCCTGTCCGCCTTTAATCTCACCAATACTGGGGCGTTTGATCGCCTCGCGGTTAGCCCTTATTTCCTGCAAATTGACTGGCATCTTGTCCGCCGATTTATTGCCAGTAAGTATAATATCCTTCCGAACAGGTCTTACTTTTATAGGATTGTAGGATTCCGAATCGTGATGTCAGCTCTTGCCATATTGCTGAATTTTATCTCGATTGTTGTGGCAGGAATCTTTGCAGGACTCCTTGGTTCACTTACTGGACTTGGGGGTGGGACGGTCCTTGTTCCAGTACTTACACTCTTCTATGGAATACCGATCATCTTTGCGGTCGGTGCTTCTCTTATCTCCACAATCGCCACTTCTGCAGGTTCTGCTTCAGCGTATACTAAACAGCGGATAGCGAACATCAAGATAGGAGTCGGTCTTGAGGTCGCAACCACCACTGGCGCGATCATCGGGACACTTACGTTTGCCTATGTCAACGCAAATAAGATGCAATGGTCTATCTATGTGATCTTCGGTAGCGTTCTTCTCTTCTCGCTGTTTCCCACAATCAAGAAGACCCTGATGGAAGTGCCTCCTGATATACCTGCAGACTGGACTACGAAACTCTTCCAGCTTACCGGAAGTTACTTCGATGCCAAACTCAAGAAGATAGTTAACTATAAGGGAGTTAGATGGTGGGCCGGCGAAATTGTGATGTTCTTTGCCGGGTTCATTTCAGGGCTGCTGGGTATAGGGAGTGGAGCCCTGAAAGTGATGGGTATGGACTGGGCCATGAATCTTCCCATGAAGGTGACGACCACCACGAGTAACTTCATGATTGGAATCACGGCGGCAACCGGATCGTCGATATACTGGAGACTTGGGTATATCCAGCCGTTCCTTGCTGCAGCCACAGCAATAGGAGTTGTGATTGGATCATATTTCGGTGCCAAGATACTGGTCAGGATTTCAAATGGAGACATCAGGTGGATTTTCTTCGGGATTCTTTCATTTCTCGGAGTGGAAATGATTCTTCGCGGACTTTATCTCAACCATATCATCAGCACACCGCCGCTCATACAGTTCGCCATATCACTTGCCGTGTCTGCTATGATGATCGGTTCGTCATACATTGTTGTGAGAATGGAAAGAAGGAGGATAATCCATGTCAGATGAAGCTGAGGACAGATTTGACACAATTATCAGCTGGGCCCTGAAGATTGGGGTCGTTGTCAGCCTGTGCCTGATAGTGGCGGGGACCATGATTGTCTTCATCCATAACGGTTCAAACGGATTCTCTCTCAACACACTCTCGAACATGGATTCAAACACTGCAGTGAATTCCAGCGAGATTCATCTTTTGGATATAGCAAGCGGTGTCGCAAGTCTGAGCGGGATGTACATAATCGCACTTGGTCTGTGGGTACTGATATTCACCCCGATATCGGTAGTGGCAATATCTTTTGTGAACTTCACATACGGCAAAAATCGTCTCTATATGTTCATGAGCGCGATCGTGTTGTTCAACCTCTTCCTTGCAATGATATTTATCACGTGAGTCCGGAATCAGACTCACGTAAACCGGGGGTAATTCTGAATATCATCCCCGCTAAATCTCCCGGTACACGAAGATCAGTTCCGTTGACCTTAGGATGGTCTTTTGAACCCGGAAATGTAGGGTTGAGAATAGCCTAATATTTATAACGATTCCAGCAATCATCGAAAGTATTCCGTTGCTTAACTTTGAGCGAGTCAAGATAACTAACGAACCCGTCGAGAAAAGGCTCAAGTCGTTTGATATTGAGCCTGTCAGAGGATATACTGATCAGGAGGGGGTAACGGAAGCAAGCAGATGTATTGGATGCAATATATGCACGCAGGCCTGTCCCGCGAGCCTCGACATTGGAGGCTACATCCGGAGTTCTGCACTGAGTGATCCAGCCGAGACAGTTAGGATTGTATTCGAAAATCTTCCGTTTCCTGCCATAATAGGAAGGGTCTGTACTCATATGTGTGAGGATATATGCGTGCTTGACGATACAGGGGGCCCCATAGCAATAAGGCACCTGAAGAGGTACGCCGCTGACAAGTTTGATGATTACGGGAGAATCCTCGATCTTCCGAAACGCAGGTTCATAGGAAAGAGCGTGGCTGTGATAGGTGGAGGGCCTGCCGGACTCACTGCCGCTTATTACCTCGCAATTCAGGGTGTTTCCGTGACTATTTTTGAAGCCATGCCTGAACTTGGCGGCTTCATGAAGATGGGCATCCCGCGCTACAGGCTCCCACAGGAGGTTCTGGACAAGGAAATTGGTTTCATAACCAGTCTTGGGGTTAAAGTTAGAACCAGCACGAAAGTGGGAATCGATGTGCAGTTTCAGGATATAATGAATGAGTTCGATGCAGTGTTCCTGGGCGTCGGCAACCACAAGGCAAGGATGACCGGAACCCCCGGGAGTGACGCCAGAAACATCCTTCACGCCACAGAATTCCTCAGGAGAGTTTCCTATGGAGAGAAGATCGATGTCGGGAAGAATGTGGTTGTCATAGGAGGCGGTTTTACCGCGAACGATTCATCAAGGACATCCATGCGTCTTGGTGCAGAGAATGTCTACATAATGTACAGGAGAAGGGAAATCGACAGGCCGGGATACCCTTCATCCAACGCCGAAGAGGAGATGGAGGAGACGCTGGAAGAACGGGTGAACTACATGTGGGAAGTCACACCGTTCGAATACGTCCAGGAAGATGGCAAAGTTGTCGGCGTGAAGTACTGGCAGAACGAGATGGTTATGGAAGGAAGGGGAAGGGCAAAACCAGTCCCCATTAAGGAGAAGGTCAATTTCCTCCCTGCAGACATGGTCATTGAGGCTACCGGTCAGGAAACTGATTTCTCGTTCCTGGGAAACGATTACCTGAGAAAACTCAGGCTAACGCCACAGGGTCATGTAATCGTCGACCAAAATGGAATGACATCTATCAAAGGGCTCTTCAGTGGCGGAGACAGCACCAACATCAACCGCGATCTTATTTCTGCTGTCAGGGACGCGGATGCCGCGGTTCTTGGGATACTGAACTACCTCAACGTGATGGACCAGATCGCCGATGAGAAATGGCTGCCCGTTCTGGACAGGTGGAAGAAGTATTCTCCATCGGCGGCTATAAAATCAGCCTGAATCAGGCAGATATCCGGCTGAAGCCCGTGTAAGGAATCAGGGCTTCGGGCACAATTATCTCATTCCCGTCCTCAGACTGGTAATTCTCCATTATTGCAACGAGTATGCGCTGCAAGGCCAGTGCTGTGCTGTTCAGTGTTGCAATGAACCTGTTGCCTTCCGGTGTCCTGTATCTGATATTTAGTGATCTTGCCTGGAAGTCTGTGTTATTCGATGCGGACACCACTTCCCTGAACTTGCCCTGTGACGGGAACCAGACCTCAAGATCATATTTCCTCGCATTCAGCCGGCTGAGTTCCCCCGAGCAGAAATCAATGACCCTGTACGGAAGGTTAAGGGATTGAATTATGGCCTCTGCATTCCCGATAAGCTCCTCCAGGAAATCTTCCGCGTCCTCGGGCTTGCAAAAGACAAACTGCTCAACCTTGTTGAACTGGTGAACCCTGAATATCCCCTTTGTATCCTTGCCGTGGGCTCCCGCTTCCCGCCTGAAGCATGGCGAAAGGCCCGCAAACCTGATGGGGAGGTCCTCCGGCATCAGTATTTCGTCAGAGAGCATTGCCGCAATCGGGTGTTCAGAAGTGGCAATCAGGTAGAGATCTTCTCCATCTATCTTGTAAAGTGACTCCTTGAAAGTCTCTATGTCAGTGGCCCTTGCCATGGAGTCATACTTCATCATGTATGGAGGCTCCACCGGGACATACGCCCGATCTGCAAGGAAATCTATGGTGTAGTTTATCAGGGCCAGTTCGAGTTTGAGCAGCCTTCCCTTGATGTAGAAGAATCTCGCACCGGCAATCTTTCCTGCCCTCTCCAGGTCAACGAGACCGAGTTTTTCCTCCAGGTCAACGTGGCTCATGGGTTTCTTTGCGATGGTTGTTGCTTTCCCCTTTCCCTCCGTGCGGAGCTTGAATTCATCCATGTCGCTTCCGAAAACCCGGGCTTCTCCCCAGAACCTGATGAATTTGTTTTCGTCATCTCCCTTTCCCTCACGCACAGACTGGTGAATGAGGTTGGGGATCAGGCTGAGCACGTCCTCTCTCTCCTTTTCCACCACTGCCTGATCTCTTTCCAGGGCGTCAATGCCTTCATTTATTATTTTCACTCCCGCCTTGGCCTGGAGAGGATTACCGCCAGACTTCACAGTTTTGGCAATCTCCTGGGTGATCTCATTCTTCTTTCTCTTCATGTCGTTGATCTTTTTCAGGTTCTCACGCCAGGTAGTATCCAGTGCAAAGAACCTGTCGAGTTCTTCCTTGCCGAATCCCCTCTTCCGGCATGATTCATAGAATGGTGCAGGATTCTCCCGGAGAAGCTTTACATCAATCATTTCGTGACTGATCTGAATCCCGTAATTAAATTAATTGCGTCTTCCCCCAGTCTGAAGCAATACTATTCTGCAGTACGATGTTTCATGGGCTTTCGGCGATGCCGAGGACATTTCTTCCCATGGCACTAAGCATCCTCCCTACATCGTTCTGCAGGGTCTCGAATTCCTGGAAATCCAGCTGCTGTTCGGCATCGCTCAATGCGTCACCGGGGGACGGGTGCACCTCAATCATGAGGCCATCTGCACCTGCGCCAACTCCGGCCATTGCCAGTGGCCTGACATACTTCGACTTTCCTGCAGGATGACTCGGATCCACCAGGATGGGATACGGAACCTGTTCCCGGATTACCGGAACCGCAGCCACGTCCAGGGTAAATCTCATGGAGGTTTCGAAGGTGCGTATTCCTCTTTCGACAAGAATAATCCGGTCATTCTTCTGCTTTGAAACGTATGAAGCCGCATGAAGGAACTCGCTCACCGTGTTGCCGAATCCTCTCTTGATGAGCACAGGCATTCCGGTAGATCCCGCTGCTCTCAGCAGAGGGAAATTCTGGCAGTTTCTTGATCCGATCTGGAGGATATCCGCATATCTGGACACAATCGGGATATGTTCCGGGTCCATAACCTCAGTAACGACAAGCATTCCGGTAACCTCCCGTGCCTTTGCGAGCATCCTGAGACCTTCTTCCCCCAGTCCCTGAAACGTATCTGGTGAGGTCCTGGGCTTGTATGCGCCTCCCCTGAGGATCATCACACCTCTCGACCTCAGGAATCTAGCCGCAGATACGATCTGTTCCTCGCTTTCCACGGCACATGGCCCGGCTATCATGAAAAAGTTCTTTTCATTGAATATTGCATTGAATATTTCCTCAGAATCCATCAGTCTTTCACCATTTTGAATGTTCCGTTAAGCATTGCTTCACCTACCAGCATGCCATCAAACCTGTCCAGTTCCGGGAGACCTGCAGACGTCAGGCCGCTTTCAAGCACCTTGATCCTCCGATCGCCGGACATTATTTCCAGTGCCGATTTTTCATCCGGATCGATCTGGAGGGTACGCAGGTCCCTCCTGTTGTATCCCAGGATTATGTCGGAAGAATCCGGAATCCTGACATAAGCCTCCGGATCGTGAAACTCTATCAGCACCTCCATGGAAAGTTTCCTGGCGAAGGAATGAAGCGCTGAAAGTTCGGTTCCGGACAGGAAATCTGCAATGAGAAGTATGCAATCTCCCCCTGCCCTGTAAGCATCCATTATTATTGATTCTGAAGCTATGAAATCCTTCACAAGCACGGGAACGCCATAATTATGTGCAATTGTGACATCATCGTAAGTGCCGCGGAAATAATCCGGTTCAGTAAGTATGCTGAGACCGCAAATCCCAACGGAGGAAACACTCTCTATATACTTCTTCAGGTCCGTGTTCTCCCTGTTGACAAAGCCAGATGGAGACGATCTCTTGTACTCCGCTATGATTCCCTTCTTTCCTTCTGCATTCCTGGATCTTATCATGGTCGAGAGGCTTAGAACTCCTCTGGTCCTCAAGCTCCTGTTTATTGGAACCCGGTTCATTGATCTCATGTATACGCGTTCAACAATCATCTGGCGTCACCTGTCATGAAGTTGCGGATGATTACGTCACCGAACTGTGAATAGAAACTCTCAGGGTGGAACTGAACCCCGAAGTACCTGCGATCAGGAGAATGGAAAGCCATTATGCTCCCGTCTGTTCCTGAAACGGCATCGATCACGATACCGGAACCAGCTGAGACTACCAGGGAGTGATATCTCACGGACCTGAATGTTTCGGGGACACCATTGAAAAGCGGCCCTCCAAAGTGGTGAATGCTGTCTATCTCTCCATGCATCAGTACCGGCGCGTGGGAAATCCTGGAACCGAGGAAACTCCCAAGAGCCTGGTGGCCAAAGCATACTCCCAGGACATTGCCGTATTTCCTGTTGCGCAGAAACCGGAATATGTCTCCGGAATCCGATGGATTATCGGGGTTTCCCGGACCCGGAGAAATTATGACACGATCATATCTCTCAGTGCATCCTTCGAGGTTGTTGTTTTCCACGACTTCTATATCATCAGTATATCTTCTCAGAAGCTGGGCTATGTTGTAGACAAAGGAGTCAAAATTGTCTATGATCAGGGTCTTCATAACGCTCCACCTGCCGCGCTCCGTGCCTTAGCCACTATCTCCCTGGCTTCATTTTCCACAACCGAGTCCTTCACGATCCCTGCACCTGCCCGGACAGAGAATCCATCTCCGCTTGAATAGAGTGTCCTGATTGTAAGTGCAAGGTCAAGATATCCCTTTCCTGCTATCCCTACAGCTCCAGCGTACGGCCCCCTTGGAGAGGTTTCGTATTTCTCTATGAGTTCGACGGCTCTCCTCTTCGGAGCTCCGCTGACTGTGCCGGCGGGGAATACGGCCCCGAGTACGTCATCTTCAGTGAATCTCTCTTCTCTCTCTGATTCAACCGTACTCACAATGTGCTGAACCGTGGCGAATTTCTGGAGTTCCATGGAACGCGTCACCCTGACGCTTCCAGGCATGCTGATCTTTCCAAGATCGTTTCTCGCAAGGTCGACAAGCATCCTGTGCTCCAGTAGTTCCTTTTCATCATTCAGGAGAGACTCCCCAAGTTCCAGATCCTCCTCAGGGGTTCTTCCCCTGATCCTTGTGCCGGCAATCGGTTTTATCCTGAGGTTCCTCCCTGTCATGGTGACAAGGTTCTCCGGGGAGCTTCCCAGGAGCTGGAACTGCCCGAATTTCATATAGAAAACATAGGCGGATCTGTCCTCCTTCAGGAACCGCTTCAGCGTGTTGACCACATTAATTTCCTTCATTGGAAACTCCTGGGAGAGGACGCACTGGAGCAGTTCCCCGTTTCTTATTCTCTCCCTGAGATCAGGTATCGCGGACGCTATCTCAGGTTTGATCGTGTTATTCTGCCCACTGGAAAAATTGTTTTCCGCTTCTCTTTCCACGGTTCCACGCGACACAACATCGGGTACCATGATGCCAAGCGAGGGCCATTGTGATCTTCTTATCTGCAGGTCATGGAAGACCTTGGAAACATAGTCATATCCGGCAAAGACAGGAAGAAAACTGATCTTTCCGCCGGATTCGCGGATCGTCCTGAAAACGTGTGTCTGGAGGAATGCACGGTCTTCGTCCCTCATCCTGATAAATTCATTCCCGCTTGCAAGCATCTCCGTTCCATGGAGCCGGGTTGCATCATCAAAGGTACAGAAATAGGCTATGTTCTCCTCCCGTTCGATAATCTTCGGGAGCGTCTCAACTGCCTGCATGATCCCCTCCTAACTTCGCGAAGAAGTCCCTCATCTTTTTCTCATCCTTCTTTCCAACGGATGACTCGACAGAACTGCTGAGATCAACGAAACTTGGCTCGAGGGGAAGCAGCAGATCTATGTTGGAGGCGTTAATTCCTCCGGATATTCCTATATCATAGTTCTTCAGTATTATTTCAACCTGTGAAAGTGCGTCGGAAATCCCTTCTTTTCTCTCCAGAAGTATGAAGTCTGATCCGGCATCGTGATATTCGCATATGAGGGACACAGCCTCGTTCACATCGGTAAGTTTCACGACAGAAATCACCTTCTTCCCGAGGTCGTACTTGACCGAGCTTATTTCGTCAGGAGTGTGCGGAAAATGAAGCTGAACGAAATCCTCGTTAAGATCCGAAGAGGACACACTGCGCATGTCTGTATACACGCCAACAACCCCCTTCCCCAGGTCCTTTATTCTCTTCACCAGTTCCTGGTCGCCGTGTCTCTTCACAGATCGATCCATTATAACGCCAAGCAGGTCTGCTCCAAGATCGGCAGCAAGCTTTGCATCCTCGTAGCTGGTGAGACCGCATATCTTGATCATGGGATCATATCCTGCCGGTTTTGACATTCACCATCCTCCTGCTTATCATTTCAAGGCGGGACATTGCCCTTCCCTCCAATATGCAATCCATAGATTTATAGTAGCCTTCCTCAAAGGAGTCTGCGAGGCCGTTCATCATCAGCGACGGTGCAGAGTTGAGCGCAATGAACCGTGAAGCATCCTGGTTTTCACCAGAAAGGCCTGACAGTGCAAGATCATAAAGTCTCCCGGGGTCAGGGGAACAGACATTTTCCCTGCCGGTTATTCCTGCAAGTTCCGGTCCATTGATCGTGATCGTTTCCGTGGTGTCATCGACCAGAATTATCTTTCCCTCGGCAAATGGGGAAATCTCGTCCATGCCGTCACTCGAACTTACCACCGCTCCCCTCTTCCCGAGGCTGGTCAGGGCCCCTGCATAAATATCAGCCAGTTCAGGGCTGCAGCCTATTATGGAAATGTCCGGATCAACCGGGTTTGTCAGGGGTCCGAGGAGGTTGAATACCGTTTTCGTTCCAATGAGTTTCCTCGACCTTCCGAAGACGGAAAATGCACTGTTGTACATCGGGGCAAGAATAAAGATGAATCCAGTCTCTTCCAGTAGGGAGTTCGCCTGATCTGCAGGCATTTCGAAATTATATCCTATTCTTGAAAGAAAGTCAGCGCTTCCCATGATACCTGTTACTGCACGGTTTCCATGCTTTGCTATCCTGACTCCCATGGCAGACGACACTATGGCGGCGCAGGTACTGACATTGAATGTCTGCATTCCGTCGCCTCCGGTACCCACTATGTCTGTGCACCCCCTGATTCCGGGAAGAGAACTCTTTGTTCTCAGGGACTTCGCAAAGCCTGCGATCTCCTGTGCTTCTACGCCTTTTGAGATGAGGGACGCAAGGAAGGAGATTCTTTCAGTTTCCGTTGCATCCGATGTGCAAAGGTAGTCCATGAGCCTCGCTGCCGAGTCCAGGGATAAGGAATTCCCTGTTATGATGGATTCAAGATCACTGAACGTCTTCTGCCACCTCCGAGAACCTGGTTATCAGGGATGAAAACGCTTCCACATCGCCACGTTCAAGGTACCTGATGAGCATGGTTCCGATTGCGACCCCATACGCGCCAGTGGATGATATCTTCCTGGCGTCCTCCAGGGACCTGATTCCGAATCCCACTACCACCTTCCTGCCCGAATTCATTCCGTGGATGCGCTCTGTTATCGCATTAACATCGTAGGGGACCATTATGCCGGTGCTCGGAAGGAGTCCGTAGTAAATCCACGATCCTGCAGTCCGCAACACCTCACTGATAACCGGATCGGGGGTCGACGGATTGATGAACGGTATGAACTCCAGCCCCGATCGCTCGATTCCAGTCACTATCTCTATCCGTTCCTGGAAATAGTCCGTCAGGAGATCAGGGGCTATGATGCCAGAGAATCCTGCATTCCTCACGGTGTCCGTGAATGAAGGTTCCTGAATGAAATCGGATACATATCTCAGGGCGTACACCTTCTCAGCCGAATCCCGCGCTACTCCTGCGATCTCTTCAAGATCTTCAGCATCGAAACTAGCCGCTGCATGTGTCTTCCTGATCTCCGGACCATCATATTTCGGGTCCGGCGAAGGAAAACCAAGCTCGATGTACTGTACGGTATCTTCCGGGATAGAGGCTATGAATCTTGACAGGGTCGCCCTGTCAGGATATCCCATGGTGAAGTAGAGAATGATCTTCACTTTTTCTCACCAAATATCCCAAGATCAAGGTATCCATGTCCACTCACATTTATCACAACGGTCTTTCCGGCATTATCCGGGTTTCTGACATACCTCAATGCACTTGCAATTGCATGTCCGGATTCGGGTGCCGCAACCACTCCCTGGGTTCGTGCAAACAGTTTCAACGCCGTGATAACCTCCTCCTCCCCCACCTCATCCGTCTTTATCCTGCCATTCCTGATCAGGATCGAGAGGGATGGTGCAGAACCGTGATATCTCAGCCCTCCTGCGTATATCTTGCCAGGAACAAAATCGGAACCGAGGCTGAACATGCGCAGCATTGGAAGAATGCCTGCACTGTCAATGAAATCATACCTGTATTCTCCCTTCGAGAATTTGGGGACTTCCAGAGCGGTGGAAGCTATCATCTCTGTTTCCCGGTTGCCGGGAATAAACGGAAATACGAATCCGCCAAAGTTGCTTCCGCCACCAACACATCCAATGAGTGCATCCGGTGTTTCTCCAAGCATCTCAAGCTGTGCAATGGTCTCCTGCCCTATTACGCTCTGGTGTGTGAGTACGGAGTTCATTACGCTTCCCAGCATATACCTGTACCCGTTGGAAATGGCGTATTCAACGGCCTCGCTTATGGCAATTCCCAGGGACCCCGGATGATCAGGTTTCTCCCGGAGTACCCTGCGGCCGAAGTCAGTCTTATCGGAAGGACTTGCTATCACCGTTCCGTCATAAAGCCCCATTACGGTTTTTCTCCCTGGTTTCTGGTTGTATGACACCTTTACCATGAACACCGTTGTGCGAAGGCCGTTTATTGCGCCAGCCATTGAGGTTGCAGTTCCCCACTGGCCAGCACCGGTCTCGGTAACTATCTCCGGAACGCCTTCCTGTGCAGCATAAAATGCCTGCGGAAGCGCAGTGTTGATCTTGTGGGATCCGGTGACGGTTGCCCCCTCAAATTTGTAGAATATCTTCCCGCTGAAACCCAAAACTCTCTCAAGATTGACTGCCCTGACCAGGGGCGTTGGTCTTCCAACCTGCAGGTACTGTTCCCTGATCTCATCAGGGATTCTCTCGTAGCGGTTGAAGGTGAATTCCTGCCTGAGCATTTCCGCAGGGATTATGGAATTCAGGAGTTCGATCGAGGACTTTTCCTCACTTCCGCTTCGCGGTGGCGGAAGCGGTTCCGGAAGATCCGGAACAACATTGTACCATCTGGAAGGAATAATTTCAGCTGACTGGCTGTGAAGCATGTATTCTGGTGAGCAATGCATATTATTTATACATTACGGTATATTATCTATGCATCTGAATGTTTATTTCCCACATGTATCCAGACGCTCCCCATGGCGTGGGGTTCACTGTGTATCCCAGAAAACCCTGCTCCTGAGAGCATTTCTGAGAACTGTCCCGGGCTGACAAATCTCCTGACGGAAGATGCCAGATAGCTGTAGGAACGGGAACCGGTAACGAGGTCGCCAAAGAAAGGAACAAGCCTGAAGAAATAGCAGGCGAAGAGTGGAGAAAACCAGTTAGAAGGCATGAAAATGTCTAGGTTTAGCAGCGTTCCTCCAGGTCGGAGAAGTCTGTGAGCCTCCCTGAGATAGGCATTGAGGTCAGGAACGTTTCTTGTCAGGAACGCCGCAGTGATCAGGTCCACGCTCGCGTCCGGGAGAGGAACCCGGTCTGCTGATGCCACTATTCTCCGTGCGTCCCTTACAGAGTTTCTGGCAAGCATGGACTCCGTAAGATCAAGTACAAGGAATTTCGATGACGGAAAAGCCCTCTGGATTTCGCTGGCAAGTCTACCTGTCCCGGATCCATTGTCCAGGATCACGCTGAAGTCCTGTCCCTCCAGAAGGTTGACTGCCCTCTTCCTCCAAAACTGATCCATTCCCAAGCTTATGAATGAATCAAGAAGATCATACTTGCCGGATATGCTCTCGAACACATCCTTGACATTGGTCATAAGTTCAGGCTCGCATATTGCGCGTGGGGAACTCCGCCAATCTCAATAACGTTCTCAGGATCGATGATTTCCTCCTCAATAGCAATGCCCACCGTCTCCCTTCCAACCAGGTTGGCAATAGTGCACATCTTCAGGGAAGATACGTAAGTCTCTCTTGAAACGCTCACGTCACCGTAAAATTCCCTGGCAACCTTCAGGTGGAGTTTTCCGTCCCTGATCTCCCTGCCAACCAGGTCATGATCAGCTGCGGATAGCACAATTTCTCCTCTTATGGAGTGCATCTTCATCACAATTGTCATCCTAGAGCCTTCACCTTTCCTTTGGTTGGCTCGTAAATCTGGCCGTTTGTACTCAGTTTTGAGATAAGCTCCTTGGCCTTTGTCTCCGACATTCCCATGGCCATGCATCTGTTCACAACTTCGCTGACATCGGCTTCACCAGACTTCCCTGACAGCTCCCTGATCACATCTATTACCGAGTACATCTCGCCCCTCTGGCTCTTTGATATTCCGGTATTTATCACGTCGAAGTCAATCTTACCCTCATGCGTAGCAACATCCGAGAGGAAGTACTCGAAGATTCCTTTTGCCAGTATCGCATCTGCATAGGTCACCGTGGGAGAGAATCTCATCTTTGCAGCCGCTTCTGAAAGCCTTATGATTGACTCCAGCTGCCTTGGGGTTATCTGGACTGAATCCTTTGACTTGTTTCTCACCTGCACATAGTAATCCCTGATCACGTCTGTTGCTTCATGAGAAAGCATGGGTACGATATTCTCCCTGGCGTAGCTGACGTACTTCCGTACCAGTTCCCGTGGAATCCGTGGAACATACTTCAACTCCCCCGGAATCTGGGACGCAGGAGACTCAGACTTTTCAAACGCCTTGTAGGTCTCTCCCATCAGGTGGGCTTCAAGAACGTGCTCTGCAAGGTTTGTATCCCTTTCCACGCTGGGCTTATCCTGAACCTTGAATATTACATCAAACCTTGACAGGAGAGGTGGTGACAGGGTTATCTGGGAAGAGAGATCCTGATCGGGATCGTAACGACCCATAACTGGATTAGCGGCTGCAAGAATGGAGCACTGGCTGCGGAGAGTTGCCATTATTCCGGCCTTAGAAATTGTAATGGAATTGTGGCATAGTACGCCATTCACAAACAGCTTCTTTGTTGGCCGCACTGAGACGTCGTAAACGTATTGATCAAAGCATGGAACTGGAACTATTGAGTCTATCCTGCATTTCACTAAGGTGGAAACCGTAGAGTTACCATTCGCACCGTCATATGGAACTTCTGCTTCGACCAGGAGAACGTCTCCCGGTTTCAACTGTGCCGCCGGCCTTTCCATAATAACGTCCCCGGAAACGAAAAAGGGATGTTCCGGAGTAACGATCACGGAATGTCCTCCTTCAGTCCCGATTCTCAGGAGAAAATCTGGTGCGGTGTGTCTGCTCACCTGGTCGGCATCAGCCTCGAATATTCCAGTGAAATCGGAAGTAACTACTGACAGTTCTCCAGCTTTCAGCGTTATGTATTCACAGTCCTTTCCCTTCTCCACCCGGTCGGGGTTCCTGGAGAATATGTTCTCTACCAACTCCCCGATTCTTTTCTCGCCATTCGCGGTCAGGATACTCGAGTCGAAATGGAAACTCTGCTGTTCCATGGCCTCGTGCATTGCCGATGAGTCTTCCTTCGACATCTTGTCAAGTTCATCAATGGAGGCAAGACCCTTGTTTGCGAGCACAAGGACTCCCGCCTCAAGTGTCCACCTTCCTTCTCCGAATTCATCCCTGACGGCGGCAGCGGTAAGTCCGGCAGCACTGGAACCCTTGCCCAGGGCCATCACGCCTCTGGGGGAAATTTCAGTCATGTACCTCAGGAGCTGAGACTTTGCGGTACCCGGGTCTCCAACGAGAAGGATGTGTATATCTCCCCTGATAACAGTGCCGTCCTTCATGGTTTTCCTGACGCCGCCGAACATCTGGAGGGCAAGGGCCTTCTTGATCATTTCATAGCCAAAGATTGTAGGGGCGATTGATTGCACAAATATGTCAAGGATATCATGCGATTTTGCGAGTCTCTTGATCTCTGCCTCTTCTTCCAGCGAGATGTCTGCGCTTCCCACTTCTTTTGTTTCCCTGTTAAAATTGTTGACATAGAGGTAAATCTGGAATTCTGTCAGGGGAACATTGCCGGCCCTTTTCTGTTCCGCCACCAGTATGCCGGTGATGGTGATCCTGTCACCGGGGAACAATTCTCCTGTCCGGTCATCCTCAATCACGACCGTGAGTCTCTGGGGCTGCGTCCCTCCCAACATGGTTTCCGGGTTTTCCTGGATCTCAATCTTCTGAACGTCAACGAACTCAGAATCGTTAGGCAGAAGCCTGAACTTGCTTCTCTGGATCCCATCCTCAGCGCACCTCTCGCATATCTGGGGCTCTTCAACCCTTCCTCGTGCCTGCGGGGCGATTATTATGTGTCCTGCGGTCAGGCACTGAAACACTGCCTGCTGCAGTCTTGGAAGAACCTCCGTGTTCTTCCTTATGATTCCTGAAACGGTGATCAATTTGCCCACGTGATCGGACCTGATCTTTGCAATGTCGACCAGGGTACCTTTCTCTGGAACGTTATCGAGTCTAACGTTGACACGCCGGCTGTCAGATAATCTCGCTGGAGGGATGTCCTCGCTGATGAGGAACTCCGCTGCGTGCAGATAAAGTTCCGGTTCTATCAGAAGTTCGTTGGCAAACTCATTGCTGAACTCTGAAATGTGGGTGAAGGACACGTAAAGTGACTTGATGTCCGGGTAGAGTTCCTGAAGTTTGTTGATTCTCTCTTCATAACCGTATCTCTTGAAAATTTCGCTCCAGGTGCGCTTTATCGCCTCGAATTTCTCGTCCTCAGTTTCGACCGGAATCATAGTCTTCTAATTGAGACGCAGACTGGATATTATTTTTTCTAACGACGCAGGAAATAATTTCAAATCATACATGAATTAAATTCTTTTCAGGGAGGAAAATAATCCGCTGGAATAGTGCAATCTGAAGCCCCGGCAAAAGCCAGCATGATACGGGATCCCTGACAGACTTTTTTCCCTCATAACGGAGACAACGCACAACTGGATTATTCCCTGATGGCTCACAATCAGTGCCTTCTGCCTATTCTCAGGATTCCCGACAATTCTTGTGATTGTTTTTTCAAGGGTTTCTGAAAGCCTAGCAAGCTCACCACTTGATCTGCAAACAAGGGAGAGGCTCTCCATTGAAGGGATTGAATGCATGCCAAGAAGTGAGTCTAGTAAGTCGACATTCCCAAGTTCAAACAGGACTTCCGGTATCATGCCGGACATCGCCTTTGCCGTTTCGACAGCCCTCGGAAGCGGGCTGGAAAAGACCATCTGATAACCGCCCAGCCTTCTTCCGGTCTCCTCCGCAAGGAGAAGGCCGTCCGGGGAGAGGTGACCACTACCATCCGTGGAAGAGTGCCTCAGGAAATCTACGATCATAGATAGACCTCGCATTTGTATTTCTGATTTGAAATGTTCCGGGAAATCATTTATGGACGGCAAGCAATCATGAATAGATGAAAAAGATAGTCCTGATCGTAATGGATGGACTCGGAGACCGTCCCATAGCGTCACTTGGCAACAGAACTCCTCTGCAGGCAGCCTTCCGCCCGGGCCTGAACACGATGGCAAGGGACGGGATCACGGGACTCATGTTCCCGGTTTCGCAGGGAATCAGATCAGGTTCGGATACATCTCATCTCTCGATACTAGGTTACGATACAGTGAAGGTCTATACAGGACGAGGGCCATTTGAAGCCATGGGACTTGGAATGGATGTCAGGAAGGGGGACGTGGCATTCAGGGCAAATTTTGCGTCCAGATCTAAAGACGGGAAGATCGAGGATCGGAGGGCCGGAAGACTTTCAGAGAACACCGAAGAGATATGCAGCGCGATCTCAATGGTCCTGGACGGAGTTCAGTTCACCGTAAAACCTGGTGTTGAGCACAGGGCCGCTCTTGTCATGCACGGTCCCGGACTGTCTGAGAAGGTGACGGATTCTGACCCCCATGAGACGGGGCTTCCGCCGCGTGAAGTGAAGCCTATGGACAGTAATGCAAGCAGGACTGCAGAACTGCTTAACAGGTATCTTTCGAAGGTCAGGGAAATACTGGATAAACACCCTTTCAACGTTAAGAGATCGGGAAAGGGGGAGCCACCTGCCAATGAATTGCTCATAAGAGGGGCAGGAAAGGCACCCGAAATTGAGGATTTTAACCAGAAATATGGCATGAAGGGAGCATGTGTAGTCGGGATTCCAATGATCGCCGGGATATGCAGCCTTGCCGGAATGGATGTGATAAAGGCACCAGGCGTTACAGGAAGGGTTGATTCTGATTATGAATCAAAGATCCGGACCGCGATTTCTGCCCTCAGGGACCACGACTTCGTGCTTGTTAATGTGAAGGGACCTGACATAGCAGGTCATGACAGGAATCCTGAACTCAAGAGAGATGTGATCGAGAAGGCTGATCAGGCCTTCAGGCAATTACTTGGGCTGAAGGGTGAGGTAGTGGTGGCAGTCACCGGAGATCACAGCACCCCCTGTACCTACGGCGATCATTCCGGAGATCCGGTTCCATTACTGATATATGCCGGAGGCAACCGAATCGATCCCTCAGAACGATTCGACGAAGTATCATGCGTCTCAGGAAGTTTGAGAATTCAGAGCGGGGACCTGATGCAGTATCTCATGAATGTGTCAGACAGAGCTGAAAAGTATGGAGCTTGAAGTGTTTCCAGTACTTCTGTAAATTCCTGAATAAGTTTAAATATCTCTTTGCCCATATATTGTCTGACAATAATGATGAGTAACAGAATGTCAAGAAGAGATTCCTTCAGGGATATCGTTACAAACAGGAGGGTAAGCAGGCTGAAGGAGGAAGAATCAAAGAGGCTGGCCGGGTTGTACTCTTACCGGAAAGGCCTTTTCTACTCCATTTTTCTGACATTTTTGCTGTGGTGGATACCAATCCTTGGCCCGGCAGTTGCAGGATACGTATCTGGAAGAAGATCCGGGGATTCATATAAGGCGATCCAGGCTTCCCTCATAACAGTAGCAATTGTGGTGCTTTTCACTTTCGCGCTTCTGCCATTCAAGAGCGGTCCTCTTGCAGCGGGAGCGGTCTATCTAAACCAGGGAGTTCTTGCCCTTTCGTCGTCAAAACTTGCAGCAGCTTCAAATCTGCTCACTGATATGTACACCACCTACGGATTAGTCAAGACATTCGCAATAATATTGCCCAGTTCAATCATTACACTTCTCGCATTCAGCTACGTTGGCGGGAGCATTTCCTACCTCAAATCATCCGAAGAGCAGATGGGACTCAGCTACAACAGGAAGATGGACATCGAGACGTTCAGGCAGACAAGAAACCAGCCCAGCGTCAGGGTGACAGAGAGGAGAACAACAGGAATCCGGGAATACGTACCGACCGAATATTCCACAGACGACGACGGTGTACCGTTTTCGAGCCTGTAATAACCCATTTTCATTTTGATCTAGTCCTGGTGAGGTGACTGACACTTAGCGTGGCAGTTTACGACCTCGCCCATAAATTATAGCCATTCGCATGGATTCTTCCATCACGAGAACATGACTGCACCCTGAATTGATCGCAGGATAAAGAGAAGATAATAAATCAGGTCTTATTGGTGATATAATGGAACCGCGAATTGTGTTCAAGGAAACGGCACCCGCACTGCTGCGGAGTTTCCAGCTGGTGGAGAAGACTATCAATGATTTTGGCTTTGACAGGACGATCCTCAATCTTGTGAAGATACGCGCATCACAGATCAATGGCTGCGGCTGGTGTCTTGACATGCACACAAAAGATGCGCTAGCTGAAGGGGAGAGCATCCTGAGGATCTCGCTAATTGGTGCGTGGCCAGAGTGTCCACAGTTCACGGATAGGGAGAAGGCTGCACTTGAGTGGACGGAAATAATAACGCTGATCTCGGAGAGGAAGCCGGATGATAAGGCGTACGCAGCAATCAGGGAGCATTTTAACGAGGAAGAAATTGCCTACCTGACCGGGGCAATTGCAGCAATCAATTCATGGAACAGAATGAACATAGCCTTCAAGACTGTTCCTGGAACATACACTGCTCCAGTCAAGAGGTCGGAATAAGGTTCGGCCCGAACCGCTCTGCTGCTTCTCAGAAATGAGTGCAGGCAAATGAGCGATATTTCTGGCAAAAACCATAGAGTGCGGACGGGGCACTCAGTTGTGACCCG
>JAJZLK010000021.1 GCA_021803655.1 Thermoplasmata archaeon | reverse complement strand
TGATGGATTTCATTGGTGTGAAACATGATCTGAAGCCAGGAACCCGTGTCTTCTACAAACTGAACCCTGCACTGAAAGAGTCAGGTGTTCTGAACAGGAAGTGGAAACTCTACGTTAATGAGGATCTTGAGGGCGGGGCAATATGATGACCAGAGATTCGCTCAGAGATGTGGCTAGAAGCACCGGATTAGGGCTGTATCAGCAGGAAAAGCATTATTTCCTGACGCTTGTGCTCAGGTCTCTTTCCTCCTCATTCGGGCAGAACCTTGTTTTCAAGGGGGGTACCTGCCTGTTCTTTTTTTATGGCCTGAGAAGATTTTCAGAGGACCTGGATTTCACCTCCAATTCCGGTCTGAAATCAGAGAGGATCGTGCCTGCTGTCCTGAAAGACCTGGAACTCCGGGGAATAGAGGCATCCTCCCGTATCACAAGTGACAGCAGTACTTCTTTCTCTGTTAGATTTGGTCTCAAGGGTCCCCTGTTTGAGAACGAACGAAACAGAAATTTTATCAAAATTGAGATTAGCCGGCGCGAAGAGGTGTTAATCCCTCCGGAATTCCTATCACTTGATCCCGTTTATGCCGAGATTCTCCCGTTTAGCACCCTTGTAATGAACGTGGACGAGATATTCAGCGAAAAGATAAGAGCAGTCATGACAAGAAACCAGGCACGGGATGTTTTCGACCTGTGGTTTCTCTCGAAAGCTCCCGTCGCCGCCAAATTCATCGAGGAGATCGTAAACTCGAAGTTGTCATACTGCGGAAAGAGATTCGACATGGAAACGTTAATTGCAAGCATAAACCGCAAGGAGGCATTATGGGAAAGTGAACTCAGACCTCTGATCTTTGGAAAATTGCCGGGGTTTGAAGAGGTAGCGGGAGATTTGCGGGAGTTCCTGAAAAATTGAAAAGATCCTGCGAGATCCGGGATTAAAAGATTCAACACTTATTCTGCCGGTTTCGTAAGTCTCAACGTACGTTATATTGCGTCCAGGCAAATTTAAGACATCTTTCCACATTCAATTTCATGCCTTCCGGTGAAAAAGAGGTCAGGAATCTTCTGAAAAGACTGGAGAAAGACGATCTGATTGGACTGATAGATCGCCTGCGGAACCGGCTGAACGGTGCGGACGAGGAGATACTGGGGTATCTGTCAAAACGCCTTGACCCGAAAATTCCAGAAATGAAGTACTTATCGGATTCCATAACTGACGACCTCGCCTTGAAATACTGGTCTGATGCACGTGACATCGTCGAGGACTTCAATGAATTTGGCGGCGGAGATGAGGATGAGGAACTTGAGTTTTCCCGGCTTCTCGATTCCGTGAGGGAACAGATCGGGAAGGGGGTTTCTTATGATGTTCGCGCAGAAATTTCAGAGGAAGCGTTCGACCAGTATAGCGCCGGAAATTCCGGCATGGACGATCTCCTCATGGATTTCCTGTTCGATCTGTGCCAGAGCAGGGAAGAGTGGCTGCAGCTGATCGAATGGCTTAGAGAACGCGGATCCGATTGGAACCGGTATCTCATCATGAAAATATACCGGGAACATCTCCACGACAATGAGTCGTACCTGAAACTGAGAATGGCGAACCTGAGACTCGGCGATGACTACCTGGAACTCTGTGAATTCTACAGGAAAAAGGATCCGGAGGAGGCCATCAGGATCGCCATCACCGGACTGGAAAAGGGGGAGGGGAATCTTGACGGTCTCGCAGACTTCCTCTTCCCGCACCTCATGGGAAAAAGGAATGACGATCTCGTAAGGCACCTTACCGGGGAGATAGTGAGGCGCAATGAAGGATCGGAGCATATCTTTGAACTGGCGTTTGACTACTGGCACAAATTTGGTGTACGGAATGAAATGCTCCCCTCCCTGAGGCAGTGGTATTCCGTGGAGCGCTGGAACTTGTGGAAGGTCTATGAGAAAATGAGGAAAACGCTGGAGAAGGATGAGTTTTCCAGGGAGTCGGAGGAAATTCTGAAAATTGCGGAGAAAAACGATCCAAAGAGCTATATGAAGATGTGCTGGGATCTGGGATATAAGGACAGGATGCTTTCCAGAATTCTGCATCCTGAAAGCGGAGACTGGACCCTGATGCCGGATGGAATGGACGGCTTTGCGAAGCTGCTGGAGTCTGATTACCCGGAAGAAATGCTCCAGTATTTCATCGGAAAGGCGGAGAACCTGATCCGCGCCGGGCAGAGGAAGAACTACAGGGTCGCTTCAGAGTATCTGCATGAAGTGAAGATCATTGAGAGCGACATAATGCTCATGGGATCCGAGTGGGAAAAGAGAATCAGGGAATTGCGGGAGAGATACCATGGAAGGCCGGCGTTTATCGAGGAGCTGAACCGATATGGTAACGGCTGAAGGGGAGGTTGAAAGAAACGGACAGGACTGAAGATCAGGAAAACAGGGATAATGCCCTGCTGAATCTTGCCGGAAGGGTGAATGACCCCGAAACAAGGAGACATTGCCTGCTTTACTATGCTCTTTACGAAACTTTCCGTACTGGAGTTCCTGTCAGGATGTCCGATCTGGAGAGTTCGGTTGCACTTTCCAGAGGGTCATCACGGAGAAGAACCGAGAGAGGGCGGGATTTTTTCACGTCGCTTGAGGAGACGGAACTCCACCTGGCATCCGGAGAAACGGCTGCGTTCGTGAAGGACATGGAGAAACTGGAGACCGTGGCAGAGACAACCCTTTTCATGGTAGGGGACGATCCCCTGTTCCTGTATAACCGCGTATCCGTCCTGAAGGCCATGTCCGGGAAGTTCCCGGAAAGCCTGCGGAAATCCATGAATCTCATAGAGATGTTCCCGTCCCGATCGAACGAAAAAAGCGATGCACTGAGAAACCTTGCGTGCACCGCTGTGGACTGCATGCAGATTCTTGGCGCGAACATGAGGTTAATGGACATCATCAGGGAGGCAGTTGCCGGGATTTCGAAGAAAGCTCTCAGGGAGGAGACAGCCGGCCTGGTGTCCAGGAAACTGTGCATGAGGAGCGAAGCACTGCCCGCAGAGGACCCGGATCTTATCGGCTTTGCGAAAGAATTCCTTTCCTGGATTGTTGCGGACAGAATTGAGAGAAACTTCACGGAAATCCAGATTGCAGTGGCTGAGTCAATGACAGCTCGCGCCCTCGACACCGCAGAAGGAGATTCCTTCAGGAGAGAGAGCACGGAAACATTCAGGAGCTTGGAAAACAGGCTTGTCAGCAGGGTTTCGGACACAGAAAAGACGTTGTTGAGATTTAACCTTGTAAGAGGACTTGCTCAGGCAGGGTTTCCGGACAGGTCGAGAGAGGTCAGGAACTACATTGTCAGCCACTTTGAAGAGAATGCCAGGAGGACAGTTGAAACGATGGACATGATAGAAAAGGGGAGAAGTCTCGCTGGCAGATCTCTTCCCCATGACCTCAGGGTGATGGGAGAGGAGATAATGGAAATGTCCCGTTCGATCATGAAGGCAGACTGTCTCGGTTTGTGCCTTGCTGCAAGGTATTCGGCAGATGACGCAACCGCATCCCGGTACCTTGAAGACGTCCGTCGCCTTTCCAGGATGATCCCGTTTCCGCCGACAAGGGTGAACGTGCTCCTCCATCTGGCATCTTCCTTTTCCTACAGGAATCGCGTGTCTGAGGCCATTGAGGTTTTCGATGAAGCCTATGCGGTTCTCAGGGAGATTCCCGGAAGAGCTGCTGTTCGTATATTCTCGGGGGACGTTACGTCCTCCTGCGCTGAAGCTTACTTCAATTCGCCGCACGAATCCCTGATAAACCAGTACTTGGGCCTGGCAGGGGATTTGGGGGCTGGTCCAGCCATCCTCGAACGTGCGGTCCAAGACTTTCTGAGGAAAGTGTATTTCTGCGCCCGGGACAGAAGGTGGAGAGCGACCCTCAACTGATGAAGAGAGGGTATCTCCTCTCAGTCCTTGTCCTCGAGTCCAAGCTGATAATCAATCTCCCTCAGCATCGTGTTTGGCATAGGCTGGAGAGTTAGTTGAATTTACATCATTGCGAACTTCTTTCCTGGGGCTTGCAACATATCTTCCATCTTTAGGTTCCAACCTGGAAGCTTCTATGAGTTGAGTGATATACTTATTCTCCCTGAGTACATTTTCTATCACTCTAGACCTGGCCATATTTGTCCTGATGCACATAAGGTCTATCGCTTCACTTAACTCAGAGGTTAAGGATACTGAGATTTTCTTTACTGTAACTTTGTTACTCATACTATAGTAGTGGTATGGTAGTAAATGAGTGTTTCGTTAGTTGACCCGAAACAGAAATAAAGCCTATTTCCGTAAAGAACCGTTTGTTTTATTTCCTTTCCATACAGACTTCGGCTTCTCACTCATTGGATAACATCAGTCCTTCTCCTCAAGTCCAAGTTCTGAACGCAGCATGGGCATAAGGAAGAATATCTCGTCCCCAAGCTGATAGTCAATCCCTCTCAGCAGATCTTCCACTCTCTCCCTCATCTCCGGAATTTTTGCTGCCTCCCTCGGGGTCATGTTGTCCAGTGCCGGTATTTTCTCGTCCAGCCATTTATAGTAGGCGCTGATCATCACCTTCTGCCTCGTAAGTTCCTTCTGTATTTCCTCCTCACTCGGCTCAGGGAACGCTTCGTCATCATTGTCGTAGGATCCTGTCATTCCCTCGTCATCCTGTGACTCATCGTCAACAGCGTCCTTTTTCAGGTCCTCTATGTTCTCGAACCTTTCTGACAGCTCCTTCTTCACCTGATCACCAAGCACCTCATGCATCATGGATTTCAGGGCATGATATCTCTCCACGGAGAACGCTGAAAGGGTGAGGACGTAATTCTCTATCCTGATATTCCCGTATATTCTTCCTTGTTTGTTCCCGTCCTTCCCGAAGAAAATGTCTGCAGTCCGTGCCTCAATCTTCAGCGTGTGGTCTCTGCCGCTGTCGTCTGTATCAGGAGAAGTCGGTATTCTCGATCCCGGGTCAATCCATTCGAAGACGTGCTCTCCAGCCGAATCATTCTGCATGAATGCAGGAGACCTCTGCAGTAACCTGACCGAGGCCCCTGCCTCTTTCAACTCGAAAATTCCAGTGCAGTACTTCAATTCGTGACCTTCCGGGGTGACCAGTTTTGGATTCCTCCGCTTCTCAATCACTTCCATGAGGGCGAATATCAGGTTCTGGCTTTCCCGGTGGAGGAATTCCCGCCTGAGGCTGACTGTATTATCCTGAGGGGTAAGATTGTACCTGGACATGTATTTCTGGAGCATCTCCTCCATGACATGAAGCATGCGGTTCTTCAACATGTAGGGGCCGTTAAGTGATCCCCCTGCACCCCTGTGTATTTTACCAAAATCATACATCCTGCAGAAAATCAACTCGTATCTTTTAATGAGGAATGATGCGGAGATTTCCGAAACGAAGAATCTTCTGCCCGGTTCAAGAAACAGGTCCTCCACGACGTATCCGGTTCCCTTCCTGATCTCGATGACCGCATAAAGATTAAAAACGGACGACTTCCACGACCGGAGCGTGGCGATCGACTCCTCATCCAGTTCGCTCCGCTTATCTCAATAACCAGGTCTATGGTGGTCTTTCCTCCGTTCTGGATATAGTCATGGCAGTACCAGTCCATGAGGAGTTGCATCTCCTGTTCCATCACTATTCTTTCACCAAAGTTAAAAGTCTTTGAACCCTCACGTAGCAGTTTCCCTCCCGCATCGGAATCATTGAATTCCTGGATAATTCCCCTGAGGCGGTCTTCAAGCGGTGAGATGCGCTTCCTCTCCAGTATGTTCGGGAGGCAGCAGTTCTTGAATTTCTCTCCACTGCCGCAGATGCAGGGATCGTTCCTGCCAGTTTTCCTGTACATCTCATCGGCCCTTTTCATAATGAGGTCAGCAAGTTCCTGAATGGTGGAGGGTTCTTCATCCGAAAAGTCCTCATCGTCTTCGTCGTCATCTTCCAGATGTTCATCCATTTCCGACCTGATGGATTCCATGTTTTCTGCCTCGAAGAAAGATAGCGGGGGCAGGTAACAGGTCCTTAGCAAATCCTCTTCCTTCTCCGGACCTACGAGCTTCATGACAAGTTTCATGTCAATGACCTTCTCGTCCACCTGCTTCCTGCTGAAGGCATCTTCAATCTC
This sequence comes from Thermoplasmata archaeon, assembly GCA_021803655.1. Lineage (GTDB taxonomy): Archaea > Thermoplasmatota > Thermoplasmata > Thermoplasmatales > Thermoplasmataceae > JAMDBT01. The sequence goes on along the minus strand of JAJZLK010000021.1, from coordinate 5,954 downwards.
ACGCAGATGTCTGTCCTGGTCGACGTCAATAAGAGTGCTGATAAGGTATCCGTTGAATTCCGGTTCTTCCGAGGAGGACAGGTAGCCGGCAAGTTTACCCCCGATGGCTTCTCTGGATTCCGGTTCGATCTCCCCCAGTGCACCAAGGGCATCGAGGCAGGTGAGTCTGCCCACAAAGTCAAGAGATGAGTCAAAGGCGTTTTTCAGAAGGAAATCCGATCTTCCTCTGGCACAGGAAGCCAGTATTGAAGGGATCAGGTAGTCTATCAAGTCCAGGTCATCGTCGTGCTTCAAGATAGCAGAGAAAACATCTTCAAGGGCATCCGCTGACCCGATTGAACCGAGGAGGGCGATCGCAGTCAGGGGATAAATCTCCCCGTAAGTGATCTGGTCCCAGCCTTTCTCGTCCCTGACAAATTCAAGGATAAAGGGAACACACTCCTTTCCGATTCTGACTATCTTCTCGGCATCGCTCATCTTTATGCTGAGATTGGATTTTATTATTCTCCGGACCAGTGCCCTGAGGTTCTTTTGCCTTTCCTTCTCACTCGCCATGACAAGAAATAATGCTGCGGCTTAATATGAATTCCATGGTCCTGGTCTCTATTGAGGCGGGTAGTGTCCTAACGTATATGTCGTAATTCTGCATAAGAGAAATCGCCTCATTTCCATTATTCTGTCGGATAATCTCTCGATCATTGCCGAACTCTGATTTCTCCTGAATTCTGACAGTACCGAATTATCACCCTGTATCAAAGAATCTCTCCCAAGACTGCCCGGATCGGAAAGTTCTTTTTTCTTCTTCAATTAACATTCAATGAAAGTCGCGATTATTTCTCCACATTCTTTGCGAGCATGGGGGGGAGGGGAGAAGTGGATATTCTCTGTAGGAAACCTCCTTAGCCAGAATGGGATAGAGGTTAAGGTGTATTGCCTTGACTACTCGCAAGGCGATCAGTTCCGGGTTAATGAAAAATTCATTAGAGAAAATTCTTTATTTGAGTACGAAGAGATCAAACACTCGAAGGGCTCTCTGAAGCCTCTTGGCATGACGTCTCCACCACGGCTGGACGCTGATGTCGTTTACACTATCGGCGGATATTTCAAGTTTCTCAAGCAGGTATTAGACGTAGGTATTCCTACGATATTTGGGTTTCATGACCCGGCACTTCACAACCCAAGCAATCTTCTGCAAAAGAGAATAGTTAACACACTATTCCCCCGATTCGATTTAATTCATCTGCTCTCTGCAAACGGAGAGAGTATGATTCGCGGGAAAACGAAGTATTACATTCTTCCTAATACCTGGTTCCGGGAAATACCACAACCAATGGTCAAGTTCAACAGGTTCACCGTGCTTTTTGCAGGACGTCATGAAGTATCAAAGGGCATTGAAACGCTTAAATTTGTCATTGAGAGACTCCCTGGAGACATTGACCTGATTATTGCCGGATCTGGAATGTCGAGTGGATCACTGCTATCTGAGAGAAAGAATATTAAAATCGTTGGATTTGTGGACGAAGATACGCTAACTTCCCTCATGGCTCGTTCTCATGTTCTCCTGTTTCCTTCACACAGTGAAGTTTCATCCCTTACGTCAATCGAGTCACTCGCCTTGACCACTCCGGTGATATTCAGGAACATTCCAAATAATGAGCAGTTGATCGGAAAGCCACTATGCATGCGGGCTGAGAACAATGATGATTTCCTGTCGTGCATTTTGGAACTGAAGCTCATCTATGAGAGAGATAAGGAGAACTATCTTCAGGAATGCAGAAGGCTGCCATACCTGCTCAAACCTGCTAAAAGCTATATAGATGAGTTTGTCAGAAACATTCTTTCTGCAGCAATAAGTTGAGGTGAATGGTCTCTCTTCTCAACGTGTTTCCCTTTTGCTTTAGACCTTTTTCAAGAGACTTAATGTCTTGGTGTGCCACTTGCTGTTGAAATACTTTAGGTTTTCAAAGAAATTAGAATTGGAACCTTTGAGGGTCTGGTGCTCTTTATGTGTAACAATAGCGTCTATCATCTTTATCTTAAGTCCTCGTTGTTTGACTCTGAGACAATAATCCACATCTTCAAAACCGTTCTTAAACCTCTCATCGAATAAGCCCACCTTGGGTACAATATTTTCAGGAATAAGCATCAGGGCTCCAGTGACAAAATCCAATCTTCTTGGTACTCTCAAAAAGTCCTGGTAAAACCTCACATACTTTATCCCCTCCATAATTGCTCTCAACTTTGATCTAACGCTGAAGAAAGGGGCCTTTCGTTTCGTATCCCGTAATAGTATTTTTAGAAAGTTATACTCAACGATGCCACCATTGTGCTGAACTTCATGATTCGGAAATCGCAAAACACTCCCTATTATTCCAACGCCTTCTTCCTTTGCCTCCAAGAGAAGTCTGATAGAATTCTCTGACAAGATGCAGTCGTCGTTGAGAATTAAGATATCTGAATTGGAAGACAGATTGATTCCAGTGTTCAATGATCGGGAAAAATTAAACTCATCTCCAGAACTAATCACCACCAAAATGCGAGTATTTTCTGCGAGTGTTGATCTCGAAATACTTGATAGACAATTTTTAAGGTGAGGGGAGGAAATCGATGGGGTAGGAATGATTATCGTCAGTGTTCCAGGAATTTCCGGTAAAATCCGTAGACTGAATTCAACGACTTGCATCTGCGACAGGCATTACTTGACGAACAATTAAATTTGCATAGGCTTACCATCTGTTATAAGGAAAGCCAATCATGAAGCCATACATTTCTGTGATAGTCACTGCCTACAAACCTAGGCCGTTCATTATAGAGGCACTGCAGAGCATTATAAAACAGACGATTCCCAGGGAGTGGTATGAGATAATACTTGTTTCTAACTTTGAAAATGAACAGATCAGAAAATTTTCAGCCACTCATGACATTAAATTTTGTCTCTCACAGTTAGAGAGCCAGGGGGGAAAAATAGCGCAAGGCGCGTTATTATGCGCAGGGGATCTGGTTAGTTTCCTGGAAGATGATGATCTATTTGTTGAAAACAGATTGGAAAAGGTTATCCAGAAATTCTCTTCAGACAAAGAACTCGTATTTTATCATTCTAATGTCGGGTTCATAGATGAAGCAGGTAATACTGTTTCACCACCAAATGCGCTGAAAAGCCCGTTGATGAACATCGAAGCGTATGGATCAGTAAGGATGAATGTTGGTGATCTTAGAAATGGTGTGCTGGAGTCGAAAAGAATTAACCCATGCTTTAACCTCTCTGCAATATCTGTCACGAAAAATTTTTTGAGAGATAAAGCTGAACTGATCAGCAAGGTTGATATCGGACTTGACGTAATCCTTTTCCTACTAGCTGTACAAGCAGGCAGTCTACTAGTGGATAAGGAAGTACTTAGCCTTTACCGAAGACACAATCAGAACAGTTCACTGGACAATTCCCTGAAAGGAACCGAGAAAGCCGAATATATGCTGAGAATGTTAAAGATAATGAGGGACAGCAGGGAAATCGCACTTAACGTCGCAGAAAAGTTGGGTATTTCCAGTCTGACAAGCCCCAGGGCCTTTATGTTCTATGGTTCGGAGATATTGTATGGAATCGTCAGCGGAAACGCAAAACGCAATGTACTCGCTACCAATTTTTTCAAGTATATTGCAAAGTCTCCGTTGCATCTCACACTTACTAGAATCGACCTCATGGTTTATTCTCTGTCTGGGCTCGTATCTCCGTCTCTTGTAAGAAAGATATATCTTAGGAGACATAGCTGATTTTTGCCAGTTCAAAATCCAACATCTTACCCCCTCGAAAGAGATGGCTCTCTCATCAACGACGCCATTTATGTCTTCCAATTTCTTCAGTATAATAAGACATTCGGGACTGTGGAGTGTGGGACGCTATTCCTTGTCCCGGGTTATTATGAGATAAACTTTCCTGCCAAGGAACTCCTTAGGGCAGTCTACCTTTGCGCCTGATCCAAACTTTGTGACTCTCCTCTCTATAAACCCCTGTATTCCCTTCACTGTGATCTCTGTTGTCTCTTCTATCTTTACCCTGGCCACAGTAATGTATATATACATTGTATATATATCTATCCAATGGGAAAGATTGCCAGCGATGACATTCGATACAAGCTTGAGGAGATCAACAGCATCCTCGGCAGGAAGTATGTGCTGGAACATCCCAAAAAGGAGAGGGACTGGAGAACCTATGAGCAGGAGTTCACTGTAAGGATAAAGACTGCCATGAAGGATCTCGATCCCGTCATACATGAAGCAGTATCGGCAATACGAATTATTCAGGGTCCAGGCCATCCACATTCTCTTTCCATAGAACAGCGGGTCAAGCTGCTCCTGATCAAGCAGCTTGTCGGGAAATCGAACAGGATGTTCGCAAACATGCTTGCCATGTTCTCCATGCTTTCCGGCGTAGACGTATCATACAAAACCGTAGAAAGACTCTATTCAGACGATGAGACGTTTATTGCCATACACAACCTGCATGTCCTGATACTGAAGAGGAAAGGTATAACCAGTTCGAACGCAACAGGCGATGGTACCGGCCTTTCCCTCACGGTGAAGAAGAACTATGAATCTTATGCGCAGAAGCTGAAGGATCTTGCAAAGGAGAATCCTGGAGACAGGAAGGACAGGAATAAAAGAACAAAGGGGCACAGGAAACGGCTCTTTGCATATTCATTCGCCATAATGGATCTTGAAACGAGGTTATACATTGCCTTTGGTTCGTCCATGAAATCTGAGAGGGAAGCCTTTGACAGGGCAATGAAGTTTCTTTCCTCCATAGGAATAGATCTGGATTCTATCCGGCTTGACCGGTATTATTCGTCACCTTCATACGTGGACAGGCTTGGGGAGACAAAAGTCTTCATAATACCGAAAAAGAACGCAACGCTGAAAGGATCACAGAAATGGAAATCGACCATGAAGGAGTTCGTTGAGAATACTATACCATACCTGGAAGAGTATCACCAGAGAAGCAATTCGGAATCGGGATTCGCTGCGGACAAGAAGATGTTCGGGTGGAACGTTGCACAGAGGAGGGACGACAGGATAGATCACGCGCTATTCTGCACTGGCGTATGGCACAACCTGCTCAACATGGGCAGGTCATAGAATAGTGTCCCACACTCCAATAAAAGGTTCCCTTCCATACATGACGACTTAAGTCATTACGCAAAGCTTTCTCAATTCCTCGTTTGGTTTGAAATGTCTGCTGAATTCATCCGAAGGGCACTCTTCAGGTCACTCAACAACTGGAAATACCTGTTGTGGGTTGCGTGCTTCTTTATGAGCTTCCATGCCCTCTTTATCGGATTCCAAGAAGAGGTTTCGAATGGTATAAACTCAGTGGTGGTTCCTGGAAACCAACTGGTAAGTTCTCCTTCGCAACATTCAACTCCTCGCTTGAGAATCTAATCAAAACTTTTTATTCAAAGGGACGGATTGATCATAATGACATACACCGATTCACAAGACTGGTCGATTTTGAAAGCTGAAATATTGTTAGAATGGACTAAGATCGCAGTCTGCACGACGCTCCAGAAAACGTTTCCGGACACCAGATGGAACCTTGATTCCTGAGAGAGAGCTCCTGAACTGCTAATCTTCTGGAACATGGAAATCACAGACTGATACGCATGGGATTCCGAATCTCTCTATAATTGCATGCGATTCTTAACACATATGTTAAGAATCCACAACTATTAAGTGCAATTAGATTATGACGAGATCGTAGATGAACACTTACAGGCTCAACTCCTTACTGAAATCATCAAAACTTTCTGTGTTTCACCCGTCTGATATCATGAAAGCAGCAGGTGTTGATGCGGCGAGCGCCCATGTCTATGCTCTGAGGATGGTCAGAAAAGGTCTTCTGTTTCCTGTGGAAAACGGTAAGTACACAACGTCCAACGATCCATATGTTGTAGCCTCCCAAA
>JAJZLK010000073.1 GCA_021803655.1 Thermoplasmata archaeon | reverse complement strand
AAGCCCATGATCCTGAGCCATCTGCACATTCTCCCGAGCATGTGATCTACCAGGAATTTACTCAATCCCATTCCACCTCTGGATCTTATTATTCTCTATTCCCATGAGATCCAGTACTCTTCCTACGACAAAATCTGTCATCTGGTCTACACTGGCAGGCCTTGTATAATAACCAGGCATTGCAGGTGCAATAATTACGCCGCTTCTGGACAGTCGCAGCATGTTCTCTATGTAGATCGTGGAGAGTGGAGTTTCTCTAGGAACTATGATGAGTTTCCTCCTCTCCTTGAGGGCCACGGAGGCTGTCCTGGAAATGAGGCTGTCGGCTATGCCGGCAGATACTTTCGCAAGTGTAGAGCCTGAGCAGGGAATGATGCACATGGAGTCATAAAGAAAACTTCCGGAACTGATCCTGGCTGCAAGGTCCCCGTCATCGTAACTGAAGTCCCCGAGTTTGCGTACTTCCTCGACGGACATTCCTGTTTCATGCTCAATAACCTTTGAGGAGTTAGCGCTGATTACCAGATGCTTTTCCACACCCTTCAGGCTCTGAAGAAGCCGGATTCCAAGTATGCTTCCAGACGCCCCAGTAATGGCGATTACTACTCTTCCTGTCCTGCCCATGCGGTTTGAGTGAATGGAGATATAAAAGGATAGGGAGGGAAACAGGACTGGATATCTTCACTTCTTCCGGTTGAAAACATAGTAAAGTACAACCATGGACGCTACGATGCCTCCGATTATGCCGAAGTACATGTAAGTCTTGTTCAGGTTGGTGGTATGCGGTACGGACCAGGAAAAGCCAGGATATGCACCTGCGTCAAGAGCCTGGATGTTGGAATATCCACCTATCTGCGACGGTTCGTTCCTGGTCATGTTAAAGGCCTTTGTCAGGTTCGCTACTGAAGGGAAACCTAGGGTTGAAAGTGCCTTGATGAACTGGAGACCGTACGGGTTAAGACCGGAGTATGACAGATCGAATAATATGAGATACTGGGTAAGGTTGCTTGTCCAGTTATACGAAACATAGGACTTATTGTCGAATACGTTTGTAAAGACTCCCTGCCACTGCCCGGGGGAAATCGTGTAGTGCTGAGTTGTTGAAACATAATAGGTCACGGATGGAAGGTTCCCACTTGGAGGTTGTAGATTCGGGATGCCCGCGTAAGCAGTCGGGACAGACGAAATCAACAGAGCGATCAGCACCATTGCAACGGAAACTTTAATCAGAGCTTTCATGGGGGTCTCAGACTAAGCCGAATAAAATTGCCTCTTAAAAGGTTTTCATGTCTCCCTCCGTCCCGGTCTTCCCACCGATTCTCCATGAAGGCTTATGTCCGTTCTTTCCCGGTTTGAAGGCATAAGGTAAGGTTTTCCGGACAAGGCCGTCCCTATGTGGCATTCTCCTGACCCGATCAATTCCCTGATGGCTCCGCGAACCTGTTTACGCCGGTATTTCTCCTTCCTGGCCTTCCGGTATATCTCTCTGATTCCATAGCCTTTCATGCTGGCGACAACAGCCCTGGCACCCTCAGGATCATCATTCCTGCTCATGATCCAGTATCCTGAATATGCCATTGCCGATAAGCCGAGAAGCGCTTCAGGAACGAACCCGACGCAGTATGTCCTGTAAGTGTCAGTTATGGAATGCCCGTTGAAAGACAGTACTGCTTTCACCACGTTATCCCCATAGTTCAGTGATCCTTGGACGGAGCTTCCATTTCCTGAGTACCTGCCGTTGATGTACCACCTTATCCCAAGAGGATGGCCTATTTCACCACTAAGGGATAACGTGAACTTTCCTTCATTTCCAAAGACACTCCCGACGATGCTGCTGGAATTGATGACTATGAAGTAGTCAACAGTCACATTCAGGTGAACAGTTACAGAATTACCGCATCCATCAACAGCCGAAAGGTTGAACAAATAAATGCCGTTGTGGTTGAAGCTGACCGGTATCTTTCCTGAAGACGCTGTTCTACTCATGTTGAGACCCATTGCTGAACAGTTGAGAGTCACGTGAATAACAGGAACGGGATCGGAAATTGTGTAGCAAACAACCATTCCGGAAGAATTCTCCACAGTTCCGGGAAATACCAGCGACGCAATATCCGGAGACACATTGTAGTAGTACGACGTGATGGCGGAGGAATTGAAGTTTCCGCTCTGGGTGAAGTAAGAGGCTGTGATATTGTAAGCCCCCTGCGTGGATTCATTCAACGTCCTGACGAATCCATTATGATCCGCGGAGCCAGTTGCAGAAACCCATGACACGCTGTACCTCATGCCGCTGATCTCTGACCATGGAATCAGCAGGCTTCCGTTCCTGGAGTATGAGGTGAACCGGACAAAGGGGGCCGGTGGGACCGTGTTGTTTACCAGTATGTCCATGGTTCTGGAAATGGAAGTTCCACTGAGTGAGGTCGCATTGATCACCAGCCTGTACTGTCCATTCTCTACCATGCTAGGCATTTTCCGTCCCAGAAAAGCCTGGGCGCTGTCCCTTCCAGAAAAATCAGCTATGTTCATGCCTTCCGGGTTAAACACATCAACAGTGATCATTGAAGTCATGTTTGTGGACGCATTGAGATAAAACGTATTGTTGGCCGAATTGCCGAAGAACGAGTAAAACCGTTCGGAACTGTTGTTATACACCAGATCTGGTGCATAGGATATCACATCCACGGACACGTTGCACAGTTTCTCGGTAATTCCGTCAAGAAGTTCAGATTCTATGATAATGCTGCTGTCTCCTTCAGGCAGTATTATTTCTGTTTGCGGTGTTGTGGAATATACGTATTTTATTGTTTTTCCCAGCACTTCTATCACATACGTATTAGTGCCGTTGATCTGTGACCACGTAAGCATCTGATGCGTGGAGTTCAGGTAGGAGTTGTTGCTCAGATCGATCTGGAAGCCACTCCTGTTACCTGAGATCACGTGAAATACGAACTGTTCATAAGTATGGACGCCAAGGCGATCGGACGCAGTAACGTTCAGGTCCAGCAACCCGGAATAGCTTCCCGTTGAAAGTTGAATAGTTCCGGTAGGCGTGAGGCAGGTAGCAGTCCGGTTGAGGTATGTGAAAGTGATGCTGGAGATCCCAAAGATACTGGTGGAACTGAAGTTCAATGTGGCATTGTCAGGCATGTAGCTGAAGTTTCCAGGCTTGACCGCAATCATCGGACCATGGTTGTCCACGTAAATTGTGATGTTCCTCTCTGTGGAATAGCCCGCAATGTTCTCAACCATAATGGCAGAGTTATACGTACCGTCGCTGAGGCTGGAGGAAGTAATCACGATCGAGGAGTTTTCTGATCCGAACGTTTCTCCGCCAAGTGCAAGAGAATCTGAGTATGGAAGGGAGGAGGTAACATTCAGAGCCAGGGTTTCGTTTCCACGAAGCGTGAGGTTCCCGGGAGAAGTGAAGGATACGGTATACTTTGAGTAATCGAAGGAATGTCCGATCAGGTAGCAGTTTCCGCCCGTGATCATGAGAAATGTCTCATTACCATCCGGGACAAAGAGTCCGCCGCTTCCCGGGGAGGTGAACTGAATGATTGATGACGCGTTTCCGCTGTATGCTGATGACGGTCCCGAGATCGTGAACCCTCTACTGCCAGATGATATGCTATTTATGACTCCTGACTCACGGGAAACTGTTTCATAACCTGTTCCGTTGAACATTACCTGAGTTCCTGTTACCGTTTTCCACAGCGTGTGGATCGTGTTATTATAAAATGATGGGGGGCATGAAGAGGAAATACCATTGCCCTGCCACGATCTGGCTTCCTGGACATTACCGTTTATCATGGCAAAATCCTGGAGGTAAATCTGCTGGTTCTGCATCACGACGGTTATCATGATCCCGTTGTCTGCGGAAGCATACAGGAGTCCAGTTCCCGCACCGCGGCTCAGTGAAGTATTCCACGTCTCCTCCAAGCCTCCGCCTTGCATTACGAAGGCCGTCACGTTCAAGTCCTGCTGAAGGAGTACTACCAGGTTACCCCACCTGAATACATTTGTGCCGGAAGTATTGAACCGAAGTTCTCCAGCATAAGAAGCTTCGAGAGTTGTTGCCGAAACATTATAGAACTTGATGCTTGTAGCATTTGCATAGGAAATGGAGATTGTATTCCCGTCCACCGATCCCCACGAACACGAAACTGAGAAATTCTTTGCAGAACTGGACAGAACGGAGTCAGTTTCGTTGTAATAGTTCAGTGATCTTATGCTTCCATTCTTTCCGGCGTAGACCAGGCTGTTGGCAGCCACGTCCTGTATGTATCCGGAATTTTGGGCAGAATACTGTGGCAGGTTCGGATCAGCTATCTGCCGGTACGTCGGTTCACCCACGGAGACAGGGTAGAATGCCGGGACCTCGCCGGATACGCTGATCGAGTAGATGGTGATGTTGGAATAGGTGCCTCCAAACAGTAATTCAACATTTCCAGAATATCCACGATTACAGGACATAGCCTGCGGAAACATATTTCCTGATCCCCCTGAAATGTTGAAAATCAAACTCCCGTTCTCCAGGGCGGACGGGTATTCGTTGAGGCTCTCTATCGTATTGTATCCCGGTTGAGTACCGAGATTATAGTTTCCAGTCGTGTCGTACAGGTGAGTACTATATGCCAGTGGCGGCCCAAAGGAGATGTTCCCCTGTTGTGTGCCGTTGAAATATGTACTGATCGACTCCGCGGCCATTGAATGACTCAGATAATTATTCCATGAGAACGTGATGGTGACAGTTGAGTTCTGAGGCAACGTCATGTTTGCCCACAGTCCGGAATCTACGGTGGCAGAATCTATCGCAATGTTTAGTCCGTTGCGCCCTATTCCTTTCTGGACAGAGGCACTGACGCTTGTACGGTTCTGGACGGTGAATGATATCCATGAGTTATTTGCTGGAAAACTATTGACAGGAACTGTTGAAAAATTGTATTCTGATGATGAGACAATATCTGTTGTAATTACCGGGCTTGCGTTGTAGTTGTGATCCAGCAACTGGATCGGCATGATCATGGCAATTACAATAAGCAGGATTCCCAAGGTTTTGGACACGGCCGGGAAAGGGACCGGAACACATTAAAATTACCATTGAAGGTGCCCTGCAATTGTTTTATTAGCACTTCTTGCCTTATGAGAACAGAATGCTGAAAGTTGGCGTAAACGGATACGGAACAATCGGTAGAAGAGTCGCGCATGCCATTTCCATACAGGATGACATGAAAGTGGTTGGGATTGTCAAGACAAGGCCCGATTATATTTCCAAGATTGCTTCCAGGGAATTCAGCCTCTATGTTCCTGACGAATCCGCCTTGAAGAACTTCACTGATTCAGGGATCAGGGTTGCCGGAACCCTGGCAAACCTCATGGACGAAACAGAGGCAATAGTTGACTGTACTCCTGAGGGACAAGGAGAAGAAAACCTGCCACTTTACCGTAAACACGGAAAAAGGGCGATATTTCAGGGCGGAGAAGAGGCTGCTATCGCAGAAGCCAGCTTCAACGCATATGCTAATTACGACGAATCATCTGGAAAGAACTTCGTAAGGGTGGTTTCCTGCAATACAACGGGGCTTGCCAGAACACTTGCACCTGTAAAGGATAAGTTTGGCATCAGGCGGGTAAACGCGACCCTGATAAGGAGGGCAACTGACCAGAATGACAGCTCCAAGGGACCCATTAACGCAATTGAGCCGAGTTTGGGATTCCCATCCCATCACGCTCCGGATCTGAAAACAGTTCTGGGAAACATTGACGTAGATTCAGTAGCTATAAAGGTTCCAACAACATTGATGCACGTGCACAGCGTTGAGGTTACCACGAAGAACGAAGCGTCTGCTTCAGGCGTTCTTGATCTCTGGAAAAATTACAGTAGAATAATTGCCGTGTCAGGAAAAGACGGGAGAAAATCCACTGCCCAGATAATGGACATGGCAAGGGAACTCGGCAGAAACAGATCAGACCTGTATGAGATTGCAGTCTGGAAAGAGAGCGTTTACGCTGCAGGAAACACCCTGAGATACATTCAGGCAATTCACCAGGAGAGCGATGTTGTGCCTGAGAACGTAGATGCGTTGAGATCAATGTTTGAGATTGCAGACAGGGAAAAGAGCATAAGCGCAACAGATACAAAACTAGGAATTGGAAAAGAGTTGATATAAAATGGCAGAAAAGAAAGCAGTAGACGAATACACGATTGAAGACCTTCCGGGAGTTGGAGACGCCACGGCGGAGAAGCTCAGGGAAGCCGGATACGATAACATAATGGCCCTCGCGGTAGCATCGCCTAAGGATCTCTCTGATGTGACAGGAATTGGAGAGGGCGCCGCAGCCAAGATCATCGCTTCGGCCAGGAAATATGCTGATGTTGGAAATTTCGAGACGGGAGAGGAAATACTCCAGAGAAGAAAGGAGGTCAAGAAGCTCTCCACCGGTAGCAAGGCACTTGATGACCTTCTGGGCGGGGGACTCGAGACACAGGCACTGACCGAGTTTTATGGTGAATTTGGCTCCGGAAAGACCCAGATAATGCATCAGCTTGCAGTATTTGCAACGATGCCGGTGGACAAGGGAGGTTTTGACTCGGACGTACTCATCCTGGACACGGAGAACACCTTCAGGCCTGAAAGAATAGTCCAGATGGCGAACTACAGGGGGGTCGATCCCGATGAAACCCTGAGAAGAATCCATGTGGCAAGGGCGTACAACTCGCATCACCAGATCCTTCTTGCGGAGAAAGCATCCGATCAGACAAAGGAATTCAATGCCAGACTCCTTATAGTCGACTCGCTGACGTCCCACTTCAGGTCAGAGTACATGGGAAGGGGGTCGCTTGCGGAGAGGCAGCAACTTCTCAACAGGCACATGCACGATCTGCTGAAGTTCGGCACATTGAATAACGCTGTTGTGGCGGTCACAAACCAGGTCAGCGCAAGACCCGACGTGTTCTTTGGAGATCCTACTTCCCCTATTGGGGGAAACATAGTGGGGCACACTGCCACATTCAGGATATATCTCCGTAAGAGCAAGGCAGGAAAGAGAATTGCAAGACTGATGGACTCCCCGCATCTTCCCGAGGGAGAAGCGGTAATCCAGATATCGGAAGACGGAGTGGCTGACATACAGGGATCCTGATCCCGGTCAGCCGCGGAATATGGAATAATGTGGAAGAAGCTCCAGGAAAAGTTTGACAAGACCCCTTCACAGATGGAGGTGGTCAGGAAGATGGTCTACCTCGGGTTGAGCGTGAAGGTGGACGATGAGGGCAATGCTCACATATTCTGCTCTAACATAGAGATAAAACCCGCGTCACTCGCGAACGCTGTCGGGGTCGACAGAAGGGCAGTGATCGGGACACTGAAGAAAATAACCGGGGACCAGCAGATGCTCGATTTCTTTACGAGGCTTTCTCCCATCGCAAACCTCAGCGTAAGCAGCGGGTACATGGGTATGGGGGTGATCCAGATTGTTCCGGATTATGCCGACAGGCCTGGAATCATCGCAGGAGTGCTTTCAGTCATAGCGTCTGCCGGAATAAAGGTGAGACAGGTGATAGCAGATGATCCGGAGATCAGTGATGATCCAAAGGCGTACGTAGTAACCAACGAGCCGATTCCGGCCGGACTGCTGACAAAACTTAGGCAGGTAACCGGCGTGAGGGCTCTCGTAATAATGTGATCTGCTTGGAATTGAACGGAATCTCACTGAGGGACTACCAGCAGCAGGTGGTTGAATTTGTCACGAAAACACTCTCCACGGAAAGACATGCGGCAGTTGAGGCGCCAACAGGATCCGGAAAGACCCTGATGGCGTTGATCTCGGCCCTGTCATCCAGAAGGGATGGGGAAAAGATACTCTACCTTACAAGGACCAACACACAGCAGGAGCAGGTTATGTCTGATCTCTCCCGGCTATCCGGCTCTATGAGAATAAAGGCTGTCGCAATGCAAGGGCGCGGCAACCTTTGCCTTCTCTACAGGGAGATAGAGGGACAAAAGGAGTTCAGTTCCCAGTCTCTTTCAAGGTTCTGCAGCAGCAGGAAGAGAAAAGTCTCCATGGGGTTTCCGGATGCGTGCAGGTTTTTCAATCCCGGAATCAGGACAGGAGAGGCCAGGTCCTTTTTCTTCGACTCATATCCGACTGCTGAACAGACCCTGAAATACGGTATAGAGAAGCAGATATGCCCCTATGAGGCCATAAAGTTTCATATGAAGGAGGCAGATCTGGTTGTCGCTCCATACGCCTACTACATTAACCGCTCGGTAGGCGACAGGCTCCTCTACAGTATGGGGGTCAGCAGGGACAAGCTGATAGTGGTCCTGGACGAATGCCACAACCTGCCTGACCTTGCAAGGAATACTGCGGGTTTCGACATCTCCGTGGAGGCGATAAACAGGGCAGAGAGGGAGGTCATTGCCTTCGGGGACCGGGAACTTGAGCCGAGGGTGAGGGCTTCGGACTTGCTGGAGATGGTGAGATCCGCCATAATCAGGATGGTCTCCACCCTGGAATCGGATGACCGGCGAATAGCGTTTCACGACCTTCTAGAGGAGATCATGATCGGGAACAGGATGAATTCCAACAGGGTCTCATCACTTTTCATGTACCTGAACCTCCTCGGTGAGGAAATAGAGGAAAAGATGGAAGCGGATGGAAAGGTGCCACGGTCAAGAACCCTTTCCCTTGCATCAAGGCTCACCGCATGGGAGAACTCGGATGAAAACCAGTTTGCTGCTATACTTTCCAGGGAGGACGAGGGTACCTTGCAGGCAGTCTGCATGGACCCATCGGAAACACTTTCGGTCCTCAGGGAGAGCAGGACAATTCACTTCTCAGGGACACTGGAACCATTCTCTGCCTATGCGAGGATCACAGGGTTTGAGGGAATAAAGAAACTGAGGATCACCGGCGTATTTCCCGAGAACAGGAAGCTGTCCGTTTACGACAAGAAACTTTCATCCAGATATGACGATCTTGATGACGACCTTCTTGAAAGAATGAGGACCGTGATCTCCGACCTGGTGATCAAGACAGGGAGGAAGACAATGATCTTCTTTCCGTCCTACAGCCTGATGGAACAGGTTCTCAGTCTCGGGTTTGAATTCACGATGCTTGCGGAAGAGCGCGGTCTGACGCAGGAAGAGATCACGGAACTGATCTCCGATTTCAGGAAGAATGACTTCCCGCTGTTTGCAGTGGCAGGCGGCCGTCTGTCGGAAGGCATGAATTTTCCGGGAAGCCAGCTTGAGATGGTGATTCTCGCGGGGATTCCCTACCCGAAGCCGGACGCAAGGAACAAGGCAATACAGGATTATTATGACAGGGTGTACGGCAGGGGGTGGGAATATTCCGTCACGTTTCCCACCAGCATAAAGGTGAGGCAGATCCTTGGCAGGCTCATCAGGAGTGAGACAGATTTCGGGGCCGGGGTAATTCTCGATCACAGGGCATCTAACTTCAGGCAGTATATTGACGGACTCTATCCGGCGGAAGATGTTGTTGGCGAATGCCTGAAATTCTTTGAGAGATTTGATGGGAATTGATGTTCGGAGAAATTGATATTAGTAGTGCGGGTATCCCCGCTAAACTGATCTACGATGCGGTACCTGACATCCATTCATGGCTGGATTAACACACAGGTGAAGGCCGGGGACATTCGGAAATGGGTGATTCTCGGAGTCCTGATCGGCATTGTGGCAGGACTTGGGTCTATCCTCATTTATTACAGTCTATACCTGTTCAGCTATATTTTTATGAATAAGCTTGCCGGGATCAGCCTGCCTCACTCCGGAATATCTGGAGGCACCCCCGGATTCCCTCTTCCGGAATTCACGATCTTTCCATCCCTGCGCCTGTTGCTGATCCCGCTGTCAACAACCCTGGGAGGACTCTTTTCCGGCTTTCTGGTTTACAGGTTCGCACCCGAGACCGAAGGCCATGGTACTGATGCCGCAATCGACGCTTTTCACAACAAGAACGGACGGATACGGCGTAGGGTCCCTCTCATAAAGATGCTGTCATCTGCAATAACAATAGGCTCCGGAGGAAGCGCGGGGAGGGAAGGCCCAACGGCCCAGATTGCAGCCGGTTTCGGATCGTTTGTGGCAGATGTCTTCACAATGAGCGACAGGGACCGGAGGATCGCCATGGCTTCCGGAATAGGGGCCGGTATAGGCAGCATATTCATGGCTCCGCTGGGAGGAGCGCTTCTGAGCTCTGAAATCCTCTACAGGAAGGACTTCGAAGTCGAAGCCCTGATCCCGTCATTTATCGCATCAGTTACTGGCTACTCCATCTTTGGCTACATGTTCGACTACAGGCCAATATTCACCCTTCCTGCACAGGCTAATCTTGGCTTCTTCCATCCAGCCTCCCTGCTGCTCTACCTACTGGTTGGAATACTGGCCGGCGTGATCGGCATAGGCTACGTGAAAACGTTCTACTGGCTCACGAGTGTGTTCAGGAAGATGAATCATATTTCCGTTTACTTCAGGCCCGCTATCGGGGGACTTGCTGTGGGAATCATCGCAATGTATTTCCCGGAGGTAATGGGACTCGGATACGGGTGGGTACAGCAGATATTCTATGACGGATACTTCTTTCCGCTCTGGCTCCTGATCACGCTGGTCCTGGTAAAGATAGTGGCAACTTCATTTACCATCGGGTCAGGCGGATCAGGAGGGGTATTTGCTCCCGGTCTCGTTACCGGGGCATTTCTTGGAGGGGCAATCGGCATAATCATGCACCCTTTCTTCCCGTTCGTGAGTATCCTGGAAGTGACAATAGTCTGCATGATAGCATTCTTTGGGGGAATTTCCAAGGCTCCGCTTTCCGTGATAATAATGGGGACTGAGATGACCCAGAGCTATACGCTTTTCCTGCCGCTGATGTTAGCCACTGTGACAGCCTACTTCATTAGCGGGAAGTCAGGAATCTACAGCAAACAGGTAGATACCCGTGCTGATTCCCCTGCTCATGCGGCAGAATACCAGAAGCCTATCATGGAACAGGTGAAGGTCTACGAGGCTTACAAGAAGGATTATATCCACGTATCTCCGGACGCGACCCTGAAGGAGGCCCTATCGGTACTCAGGGAGAGCCGGACGAAGAGTGCGGTTGTAGAGGTTGACAATGAACTCGTTGGCTACCTGTCGCTGGAGGAGATACGAGAGGGGATCAATATGTCAGAGACACTGGTGAAGGAGGTGATGATCCATGACACCCTCACAATAACAAAGGACGATAACATACACATGGCTCTCGACATCCTTTCAAGGAGCACGCTTGGAAAGCTTGTGGTTGTGGATCAGCCCGGAAGCCGGAAAATACTCGGAACAATTGGATTCCCTGAGATCGCAGAGGCTTACAACAGGGAGATAAGGAGAATAAAGTCCCTCCAGTCCTGATCCAAAGGTGTTATCAACGAAGACCTTATTTTAGTCTGCATGGCAATCAAGTCACCATCCCTCCTCTTCAGGAATTTCACCTCTGCTGATCTGCTTGATGCCACGATGCTGGCTAACAGCTCCCTTTCTGAGTTTTACAGTGAATCCCTTATCAGCGAACTGCGTGACCAGTGGCCTGAAGCTTTCATGGTCTGCTATTCAGGCAGTGAACTCATCGGGCTTATCTGCGGCTCTAAATATTCAAGGACAGAAGCCAGGGTCCTGCTCCTTGCGGTGAAGAGGGAGTCAAGGAGACTGGGAATTGGTGGGATTCTCATGGAGAGGTTCGAGAATCTTGCCCGAAGTTCAGGATACATAGGCGTCAGGCTCGAGGTAAAGAAGGACAATGTCGGGGCCATTAACTTCTACAGGAGGATCGGTTATTCAATTACAGGGTCGATCACGGCCTACTACAGCGATCTTTCGGACGCTTACGTGATGTGGAAACTTCTATGAGATCAACCGCCGAACCACTCTCATGTGCCTGCCGGCAGATCGCTGTTTTTGCGACGTAAAGGATTTATGCAAGGTACGAGTTAGCGTTTCGAATTGCTGTGCACTGCTCTTGACCCGGAAGAAAGAATTGCGCCATTCTCGACCGCGAAATACATGATTGTATACGACGAGAACCTGAAGGAGTTTGCTGTTCAGGCAGCGAATCCTGTGCTGAAGAGGAAGAGAAAGCGGAACGCATTCGCATGGGAATGCATAAAGCTCAATGCCAACAGGATACTTGTTCCAAGAGGAAGCCTCAGCTTCAGTGGATTCCTTATGCTCAAGAGGTCCGGGGTTGAGGTACTGGTTGCGAAACCAGGCGACAAGTTTTCGGATGCAGTGAGCCGGAAGGCAGAGTTTTCGGACGTTCTTGTGTCCCTGGGCAGCGCTACCAGGGAATGGTTCTCATCAGCCGTCAGGAGATAAATCAGTTCCTGCTGATTATCGTGAGTATGTCTCCATCCTCAAGGGTATAATCAAGTCCCACTCTTATTTCCCTGAACTTCCTCTTCGGGCCTGAAAGCATGGCGTACCTGAAGGAGTCCATCATCTCCCTGGATATGCTTCTCACGGCCTCCCTTACGGTTGAGCCATGGGTCATTACAAGTGGTCTCTCCATGTCGGTTGCCCCCGATTTTTCCCGCATATAGATCCGGATGAGGTTGAGTCTTTCGTATATCCGGTTCTTCAGCTCATCAATCCCCTTTCCAGAGCGGGCCGAAACTTCGAGGAATCCAAGTCCCTGGGGAATCCTTTCAAGCATCCGTTCCCTGCTGTACGGCATGTCTGTCTTGTTTACCACAAGCAGTGACGGCACAAACACGGATGAGGGCCGCATTGAGTCAATAACGTCATCTGCGCTTACCTTCTCCCTGATGTAAACATCGGCGTTTGTGATCTTGAATTCTTTCAGTATGGAGGTTATGGTTTCTGCGGTGACCTCAATGTGTTTCGGGGCATGTATCCGGATTCCACCGGAGTTTGTTCTCTTCACGGATATGTTCTTCTTCCTGCGGTTCAGAACAATACCGACTTTGTAGAGCTCAGACATGATTCCCTCTATTCCTTTTGCCTCGTAATCCGTGACTATGAGCACAAGATCGGAGTTCCGTACAACGCTGAGTACTTCCCTCCCCCTTCCGGATCCGGCAGAGGCGTTCTCGATGATTCCCGGAAGATCCAGTATCTGGATCTTTGTCCCCTCGTATTCCAGTATTCCGGGAATAACCTTCAGTGTTGTGAATGCAAAATTTCCCACCTCACTCTCAGTTCCTGTCAGCGCGTTGAGAAGAGAGCTCTTTCCAACGTTTGGATAGCCGACAAGGCTCACGGTTGCATCGCCGGTTTTTGGAACAGAGAATCCCTGGCCACCCCCCTTCTTGTGGGATTCCATTTCCATCTGAAGCCTGGAGATCTTCGCCTTGAGGAGGCCAATGTGGTGCTCAGTAGCCTTGTTGTACTGAGTCTTCTTCAGTTGCTCCTCGATCTCCTTTATCCTGTCCTCAGTGGTTCCCATGCTTCACTTCTCTTTACCCGTGATCCTGTAACAGTATATGATCTCGAACTGAAATTTATCCGATCCCCTTACTTCAAACTGCATGTT
Source organism: Thermoplasmata archaeon (assembly GCA_021803655.1). Classification (GTDB taxonomy): domain Archaea; phylum Thermoplasmatota; class Thermoplasmata; order Thermoplasmatales; family Thermoplasmataceae; genus JAMDBT01. The sequence goes on along the minus strand of JAJZLK010000073.1, from coordinate 38,656 downwards.
CCCGAACTCGCCTATCAGGGACTCAATGTCGGTAAGCGAGGAGAGGATTATATAAACATCTCCGCCGGGAAGGAGGTGTTCCGGGCACTGTTCCAGGAATGGCCTGACAAGACCGAATCCATCACTCCCACCGTTCCACTGCTCTGATCCTTCAACATCGTCTTCGGTGGGCAAGTAAGGCGGGTTAAATACGATGGTGTCGAACTTTCCTTGAGCATTCGTGAAGAGGTCTGAAACGCGCGTTTCCAGGGAAACAGAGTTGAGTTCGGCATTCCGTTGTGTGAGGGTCACTGCCTCCGGGTTGATGTCCGTTGCCAGCACCTTCGATCCCAGTGCAGAAGAGAGTATTGAGACCGCTCCGGACCCGCAGCCAATTTCCAGAAGTGACTTCCCCGGTTCCACAGATTCCATCATGAGGCGAGTGTCCTCAGCAGGTTCGTACACAGTGTCCATGGTGTAGAGTTTCAGGGCTATTCCGCGCACTTTCCGCTCAATGGATTCCATTCTCTCTTCCTGATCCTTTAAGGGTCAGCACTTTCCTTTCAATTAAGTTTGACGTAACTGAACAAGAAACCGGCCCGCAACTATTCAGGTCGCACATTGCCGCTAACAGGCTGGAACAAGAATGCTTAGATTCCTCGATTAGCCTTCCTGTTCACACATAATAAATAACAGGGGAACCAGAATAATTCAATTCATAAAGGAAGATGTCGCCCGGAAACGAGACGTTAGAATAGACGGCCCCGAGAAGCCCATAAATCGATGAGTTGTGAAGATATGACACCAGGTAGGCAGGGACTGATGCAATTTCTGAAGAATCTATAAATAGGTAAACCGGAGGAGTTGACTCATTGAAGGGAAGCCCGTAGTAGTGGGTTTCGCTGGCAGTTCCGAGGGAAGCGATGGGATACGCATTAAGGTCCTCTGAAACAAGGGGAAAGAGGTGGTTGGAAGCCAACACCTGCCCATTGTGCCCCACCATTGCGGCAAGCGACTTGGCGTCGCTGAACTCCGGATTGACTCCGTAGGTGAAGGCATAACCGCCGCTCACTGACCTGTTCTCTATTTGCTGAAGGCCAACAGGAGAAATCAGGAGATTGAAAAGTATCACAACAATCAGGATACCTACGACGGCCCGTTTTCTGTGGAAATTACTGTCTACCTCTGCATGAACATGGTTCCTGCCCGTTAAGCGGGAGATCTTCCTGAATCCCAGAAAGAGAAGTATTATTCCGGGAAAAATCACTGCTGTAATAATGGCATGATATACGGAGAAACCAAGGTAGTAGTCAACAGGAACAAGTGACACAAGAAACACTGATGATCCGATGGCCGCGATCCTGAAGGTCGTCATGAGCCTGTAAGGTTCGACACGCTGAATCCTCTGAATGCCCATGATCGCTCCAATCATGATGGGAGGCATTCCTATGAACGCATACTGGTTCCCCAACCCGGAGTAATTCGGCAGAACGATGATCGTTTCATAGATCCACGGGGCTGCAAGGATAAAGTGTTTCTTATGGAGAAAGGGCAGGAAACCAAGGGATGCATAGAGTATGATCCAGTAAAATATACCATTGGCAAATCCGTATATTCCGGGATGGAGGTTGAAGAAAGGATCAAAGGATCTTGTGATGTACGGGACCGAGTTCTCGTTTCCAAGCAGAGCGGGAAAGAAAACAATCTGCAGATATCTGAGGAAGAGAAATGACACGCCGCAAATTATAATATATACAACATACACAATCCAGTCCCTTTCTCTGGACATTTTCCAGAAACGCAGGGCCAGAACACCCCACCTGGAAAATGCAAGATAGAGGATCACGGAGGCAGCAAGAAAAGGAAATACCTCAAGGGTAAAGATGCCGGTTATGAATGGAAGTACAGAGAGATAGTATCTCTTCTGCCATACCAGGTAGAAGAAGGAGAAGTACTCCAGCGGAATCAGTGACATCCAGTGATAATCATCAAGCAGGGAGGAGACTATTCCAACCGAGAGGAGATACAGTGCCAGAATGGAATAAACAACTGCTCTGTTCGTGATCAGCTTTCTGGAAATAAAATAAAGAGGGATTATTGCAGCGGATACGAAGAGTGACTGCAGGATAAAAAGAGTCGCTGCACCGGGAAGATAGAAGAAGATATATGCAACCGGGATGGCAACCAGGGTAGGGTGTATTTCCAGATGTGAAACTGCCAGATAGTTCTCATAATCCGCAGATTCGTACATGAATTTCCCGTGGGTTGTGGCCCACAGCTCCTGCATGTTTATTCCCAGGTCCCAGTTGCCCGTATAGAAATTAAGAAAACGGAGATAGGAAAACAGGGAAAATATCGCGACGTAAACGAAAATCATCAGGGCAATCACAATGATGGCGGAATCGATTTTCAACAAGCCCTTCCTGTTTCTGTGGATCATGCCGGATGTGCCTCAACCATCCCCATAAGAATAAATGTTTCCATCCGCACAGGGACAGGGGTCTTTACATGGCCAGATATTCTTCAATACTGTTATTGATGCGGAACCTTTGACTGTCTGGAAATGAAAATTTATGCGCCGGCAGCAGATGGGGGTTTCAGGACTCACGCCTGGATACGTCTTCGCCAGTCACAATCTTTGAGTTTTTTGAAAAATATTTTATTACCTCCTTCTTCCATGACCTCGGGCACGTAATTGACAACAACTCTTATAATTGCAGAAAAGGCAGACGCCGGGAGGAGGATTTCCTATTTCCTTTCAGATGGAAAGGCCAAAGCGTCCAGGGCCGGCGGACTGAATTTCCACGAATTTGAGGGCGATGGAGGGAAGAACATAGTCGTGCCGCTGAGCGGACACATCGTTGAACTCGACTTCCCAAAGGATTATTCCAACTGGTCTTCGGTTCCGCTTGAATCGCTCCTCAGCGTAAAGACAATAAAGAATGTCAAGAACAGGAAGGCATTCGACACTCTTTCGAGGTTCAGCAGGGAAGCCCAGAGAATCATCATAGCAACCGACTACGACAGGGAGGGAGAGCTAATCGGGGTAGAAGCCCTGGATATCATACTGGGCGGGAAAGCCAGAGGCAAGGAACAGGGAAACGTGTTCAGGGCCAAGTTCAGTGCGCTCACCGGGGATGAAGTCAGGAAATCGTTTTCTGACCTGATCAGCGTTGACTTCAACCTGGCAGACTCAGCGCAGGCCAGGGAAGAAATAGATCTCCTCTGGGGTGCTGTGCTCACAAGATTCTTTTCGCTCGCAACGAAGAGGCTGGGAAAGAATTTCATTTCCATAGGCAGGGTTCAGACGCCAACACTCGCCCTGATTGTCAAGAGGGAACTGGAAATCAGGAAGTTTGTTCCGCAGAAGTTCTGGAAGCTCATTGCCACTTTTCATAAGGACATAGACTTCACAGGCGATTATGAAAACGGTCCCTTCTTCGACAGGGAAGAGGCGGAGAAGGCACTCAAGGGATCACAGTCAGAACATGGAACGGTGAAGGAGTTTGAAAAACACGACGAGAGGATTTACCGGCCGCAGCCATTCAATACAACGGAATTCCTCAGGGAAGCCTCCAGGATAGGGGTGAGCCCGGGAAGGGCAATGTCGGCGGCTGAATCGCTATATGTTAGAGGATTCATCAGTTATCCGAGGACAGATAACACAGTATATCCGAGAACAATTTCCCTCAAATCGATCCTGAACAAGCTTGCGAAGGGAGAATTTGCGCCAATCGCGAACGAGATTCTTTCCTTTGAGAGCATAAGGCCATCCAGGGGGAAGACCGAAACTATGGATCATCCTCCTATATATCCGGTGTCTGTTCCGCCACCCGGCAGCCTTAAAGGGGACTACGCAAAGGTCTATGAGCTCGTCGTAAGGAGGTTCTTCGCAACGGTGCACAGGGAGGGGACCAAGGAGGTCAAGAATGCAGCAGTGGATGTCAATGGATATGGCTTCAAGTGTTCCGGTGCTAGGGTAACAGACCCCGGCTGGCTCTCCATATATCCGTATCGGACTGTAAAGGAGAAGGCAATGCCTGATCTGGAACCGGGTGAAAAGGTGAAAGTGAAGTCGGTGAATCTGGAGGAAGATGAGACCAGACCGCCACCGAGATACGATATCTCCAGCCTCCTGAAAACAATGGAGGACCTCAAGCTTGGCACAAAGAGCACGAGGCACGACATAATCGATAAGCTTCAGGGTCGCGGCTTCATCGAGGGAAACCCGGTTCGCCCGACCCCGCTAGGCATAGGGCTCGTCGATGCGCTGTTGACTGTAGACTCAAAGATTTCTGAGCCCGAGATGACTGCAAGACTTGAGGAAGACATGGACAAGGTTGCTTCGAACGAACTCTCAATGGAAAAGGTGATATCAGAATCAAAGGAAATGCTCAGGGTAGTTCTCTCGGACCTGAAGAAGAACGAGGAGGAGATCCGGGAAAGGGTGAAGAAGAGCATTGTTTCCGGCGAACCTTTCGGGAAATGTCCGGTAGACGGAGGGGATCTGTCGCTGTCGAGGGACAGGGAACTTTACAAGGTCTCTTGCACGGTGAGCGGATGCCGGACGAATACCGTAGTCAGAATCATGGGACTGGTGCAGAATACGGGAGAACCGTGCTCGGTCTGTGGTCTCCCGAAGATCAAGGTGATCAGGAGAGGACAGTCTCCAGAGACAAGGTGCCTCGATCCGTACTGTGAATTCAACAGGAAGAAGGATTCTATCGGGGCTTGTCCGCAGGATGGCGGAGACCTTATAATCAGGCAGTCCAGGTTTGGAAAGCGCTTCATCGGATGTGCAAATTATCCAAAATGCACGACTACTTACCCTCTTCCCCAGATGGGCTATATATCAACCTCAGGCGAGAAGTGCGAGCACTGCGGGTCTCCTCTGCTTTATGCGTCCCGCAACAAGAGGAAGTGGAAATTCTGTCCAAAGATGGACTGCCAGTTCAACCACAAACCCAAGAAAGTGAAGGAGGAGAAGAAAGAACCGGTAAAGAAGGAGAAGAAGACCGTGAAGAAGGTTGTGAAAGGGAAGGCGAAACGTGAAAAAGATTCCTGAGGGCTTTGCCGTAATACTGTTTACGTTCACGTCACTCCTCGCTATACTGGTATCGCAGGTGTTTTCCTCACAGGAAGGCGTCCATAGTGCTTCCTCCGGGACACAAAGCATTCTCTATATCATATTGTTCACCGCCATGACAGTTATCTTTTCCGCCGCGGTTCTCTTCGTCGCAAGAAGGAAGGGCATGCGTATAGTAAAGGGGCTTTTCATGGTTCTCTCGCTTTATGTGATATTTGTCGTTTCACTGCCTATATCAATAATCCTGGTAACTGCCCAAGTATACGTGATCAATTCTTACAGCATTCTGGAGGTATACGCAATCTGGTTTGGCATACCGGTGATAATGGCCTATCTTCTTCTCTTCAGGCGGGAATGGTACGTAATGAACACCGTCGGGATACTTCTCTGCGTCGGGCTTTCATCAATTTGGGGCATTACCCTGAACGCATGGTATACAGTCCTGCTTCTCTCCATTTTTGCAGTTTATGATTATATTGCTGTGTACAGGACAAAACACATGATCGATCTTGCTGATGTTTCCATCAAGGGAGGGATGCCCATGCTCTTTTACATACCTGAGAGGAGGGGTACAAGCATGCACGACGTGTCGATAGAGTCAGGAAGGGAAGGGTCAGGAACTATGCTGCTTGGGTTCGGAGACGTTGCACTTCCCAGCATAATGGTTGTTTCCTCTGCAATCTATGGATCATACTCGCTCTTCCCGTTCATAATTCTCCCAATCGTGGGGGCAGTTGCAGGAATGATTCTCCTGTTCATCTTTGCCAGGAAACCCGCCCCGGGTCTGCCATACATAAACGCAGGGGCGATTCTCGGATTCCTTTTGGCATTCCTGATCTCAGTTTATCTTTGAGAGCCGGTCGATCTCCGCGATCTCTGGTTCCGACAACCTGAAACCGGAGGCTCCCATGTTTTCCTGCATCTGGTCCTTACGCTTTATTCCCGGTATCACGATCGCCCCCTTTGAAATCAGGTAGTTAAGGGCGATCTGTGTCATGGTTTTTTCATGCGCCTCCGCAATCCTCCTCAGTGCTATGAAGAGAGGATCGAGTTTTCCCAGTACTTCCGGGGAGAACAGGCTGTCCCTCTTTCTTATGTCATCGTCCGGCAGCTTATCACGGCTGTACTTCCCAGAAAGGAGTCCCTTGGCAATAGGGCTCCATGCAATCATTTCGATACCCTGTTCTTTCATGAACGGGTAGAGTTCGTTTTCAACGTCCCTCTGCAGGATGTTGTACCTCATCTGGTTTGATACGACTGGAATATCTCCCAGTGCCTCAATCAAGCCTTTCAGTTCCGGAACATTGAAGTTGCATACGCCTACATGCCTCACTAGTCCATCTTTCACCAGTGTCTTCAGTGCTCCAGCGGTCTCATGGACTGGCACGCCCGAGTCCGGCCAGTGAAGCTGGTAAAGATCGATATAGTCGCACTTCATCCGTTCAATGCTCCTGCCTGCCGATCTTATCACCTGGTCCTGCGTGAAGTGGGGCGGGTTGACCTTGGTTGCGACCACAATCTTCTCACGTTCATAGGAAGGCAGCACTTCTCCTATGACCTCCTCGGAGTGCCCGTTTCCATACATCTCTGCCGTGTCCAGATAGTTGATGCCGCTGTCGAATGCGAAGGAGAGAGCTTCCTTAATGTCCCTGTCGGAGAAATCGTCTCCCCATCCAATATGCCCTGCCTGCCAGGCTCCAAACCCAACTTCGGAAACTTTCAGATCGCTTTTCCCTATGGTCCTGTAATTCATATCCCATAGTATGCTTTCAACTATTTATGATCAGTGGAGGAATACGCGTTTTCCTGTAAAATACATGGAGATAGACAGTTCTTCAGCGCGCGAAATTACTTCCTTGTCCCTGATCGATCCTCCGGGCTGTATTATTGCCGAGATGCCCGCTTCCGCTGCAGTTTTCACCGAGTCGTCAAAGGGGAGGAAACCGTCCGAGGCCATCACTGCACCCTTCGCTTTATCTCCTGCTTTCTTAAGGGCTATCCTGGCTGCCTCGACCCTTGAGGTCTGCCCGGCCCCAATTCCCACGGTCGACCCATGATGTGCAAGCACAATTGCATTGGACCTGCAGTGTGTTACAACTTTCCATGCGAACGACATATCACGGATCAGATCTTCGCCGCACTTCGGACCGGCAACATGTTCCATCTTCTCATAGGTCGATGAGATGGGAGACTGCGCGAGAATCCCGTGAGACACTGACCTGTACCTGAGGGAGGGATCATGCTTCATGACAGTCTTCAGAATCCTGAGGTTCTTCTTCTTCCTCAGGATGTTGAAAGAATCACCGTCAAACCCTGGAGCAATGATTACTTCCACAAAGAGCTTGGAAAGTGCCTCTGCGGTCCCAACGTCCAGATTCCTGTTCATAGCAATTACGGAGCCGTACGCAGACTCCTCATCCCCTTTCAGGGCATGAATGAATGACTCCTTAAGGCTCGAAGATACGGCCACCCCGCATGGGGTGTTATGCTTGACTATGACGGTTGCTGGATCAGTGAATTCCATGACCGTATCAACTGCACTGTCCGAATCCATGATATTGTTGTATGAAAGCTCCTTTCCGCTCATCTTGAAGCTTCCCGGGATTCCCATGCCGGAGCCGTCCGGGATCATGATCCCGGTCTGGTCCGGGTTCTCGCCATACCTCAGGTTAATCGCTCTGGAGAAATCAGGAATCTCAGGGATGTTATGTCCAAGAAGCACCCTGGAGAGTGTCCGGTTTATTGTTGCGTCGTACCTGGCAGTTTCCGCAAACGCCCTCACTGCCAGTCGTTTCCTGGTAGATTCGGAGACACTGCCTGTGCTCGATATCTCCTCCATGACGGGGGCATAATCCGTCTTGTCGACAAGAACAGTCACATGCTTGAAATTCTTTGCGGCTGCCCTGATCAGCGAGACCCCTCCGATGTCTATGTGCTCAACAATCTCATCCAGGTTCTCTCCATCCGAATATTTCCAGAACGGGTATAGGTTTGCAACCACAAGATCGAAGTTCAGGAACCCGAAATGGTCCATCTGGGAAGCAGATTCAGGATCTCTCTCTGAGAGAATTCCTGAGAAGATCGCCGGATGGAGTGTTTTTACGCGTCCCCTAAGGAGGCTCTCGAACCCAGTGAGATCAGAGATATTTCTGGCATCTATTCCAGAATCCCTTAGCAGCTTCAGTGTCCCAGAAGATGCGTAAGTCTCTGTAAGGTGTCGTGAAATTCCCCGCACGAAATCAATAATTCCTTCTTTGTCGGAAACGCTGATGATCGCTCTCATCTGGAATGGTTATTTTCTCTGGCCTAAAATGCTTAATGCAAGTTACAAGATTACCTGCAGTAATAATTTCTTGTGATAGGTAATTTGTTTATCTCAACGACGAAACATTTAATTCACACCAAACATCATTCGCCCGGTTGAAGCATGGGCAGAAACATTTCTGTTGAAACAATAAAGCAGCTTCCCACTCACCACAGGGAAGTTGAACTGGTGGAAAGAAAGGGAATAGGGCATCCTGACAGCGTTTGCGACGGGCTCGCTGAAGCTGTCAGCAGGGCACTGAGCAAATATTATCTGAAGGAATATGGCAGAATACTTCATCATAACACAGACCAGGTGGAACTCGTGGGCGGACAATCTGCACCCTCGTTCGGTGGAGGAGTTGTGCTTGAACCCTCATACATACTTCTCAGTGGAAGGGCTACCACGACGGTTAATGGTGACAGGATACCTTTCAAGGCCATTTCCATAAAGGCTGCGAAGGACTATCTCCACACCACATTCAAGCACCTTGACATAGACTCTGACGTAATGATCGACTCGAGGATAGGTCATGGATCAGTCGACCTTACCGGGCTCTATGACACAAAGAAGCATAAGGCAAATGACACGTCATTCGGTGTGGGTTTTGCACCGCTCACCGATACCGAAAGGCTCGTGCTTGGAACCGAAGAGTTCATCAATGGGCCACTGAAGAAGGACTTGCCGGCAATAGGTTATGATATCAAGGTTATGGGATTCAGACAGAAGGAGACGATCAACCTTACGATCGCTGCCGCGTACGTCGATAAGTTCGTGAAGAACGATTCGGAATACTTCGCGGTCAAGGAAGAACTGATTTCGAAAGTGAAGAGCAACGCAGCCAAGATCACAGACAAGAACGTTCAGGTATTCGTCAACACGGGTGACCTGCTGGAGGAGAAGGTAAGATACCTTACTGTAACTGGACTCTCAATGGAAAATGGCGATGATGGATCCGTGGGAAGAGGAAACAGGGTTAATGGAATAATCACCCCGTTCAAGGCGATGAGCATGGAAGCCGCAGCTGGAAAGAATCCGGTAACACACGTCGGGAAACTGTATAACGTCCTTGCCAACATAATCGCTGCAGATGCCTATAAGGAGGCAGGCGGAGATGCTGAAGAAGTTTTGGTAAGAATAGTCTCGCAGATTGGAAGGGACATCAGCGATCCGCATGTTGCCAGTGTTCAGGTAATATACAAAGACAATGTCAATCCGTCAAAGCACCAGGCCAACATCCAGAGGATAGCGGATGAAAGACTTGAGAACATCTCCGATCTGACAAACCAGTTTGTGGAAGGAAAGATCAGGGTATTCTGAGTTCTTTCCATCTCCACAATTTTTTATATATTATCCATATCCTATGCGGTTCACGCTGCCAGCTTAATGCAGCTTGCACAGGGGCTCGTAGTCTAGCGGTATGATGCCTCCCTGACACGGAGGAGGTCACCGGTTCGAATCCGGTCGGGCCCATTCAAAAATAGGACATTCAGATAAGAACAGTGATCGATGGTGAACTGTGATATCCTGAATATTCTTCCTTTTTATACTGTTTCTTCCTGACTCTTTTCATTCCTCATCTTCTCCCTGTATGCCATTGCCGGTGTTACAACGGGCCTCTCCCTGTCGCTGAGGGACATGTGTCTCCTTTCGTTGTTGTAATAGTAGATGACCTCTTCCCATGTCTGGAAATGTGCTCTTAGAGGCTTGATAGTGCCGTTTACCCTCTCCAGCTTTCCGTTTGTCTGGGGATGTTTCACCCTTGCAAGGATGTGTTTTGCCCCGTTCTCATGGAGGAATCTCTGGAACACATTTGGATCTCCGGGATTGCCGTCCTTCCCGTTTGAGAAGAATTGTGTCCCATGATCGGCCATGACCTCCCTTGGTTTACCATGCTCCTATATTGCCTTTCTCAGAACAGTCAGTGAATTCTCTATCGTCCCAGAATCGAAAGAACCGAAACCGGTGATGAATCTGGATGCATCGTCCTCTATGATCATGATCTTCTCATCCCCGTATTCGGTCCAGTCCATGTGCCACAGGCTGTTTGAATGCTATCTCTCGTAGCGTACCCACTTCCTCTGCCTCTTCTTTTTCTCGTCGTTCATGGCCATTCCTGCATCCTTGAGAGTGCGGTGAATGCGGTTATGTGCGATATTGATACCATCCCTGAGGAGGTAGTTCTCAATGCCGAGTGCACCTGCATTAGGAGGTTTCTCCCGGACCGAGAGGATCTTGTCGATCTGATCACTGTCTGCGGGAAGAGGCTTTCTTCCCTGCTTCCTTAATTCCCTGGTTCCATCGCAGCGATAGTTCTTCCATATCATGTTCACATATCTCACGGAGATTCCCTGGATACGGGCGATCTCGCTTGAGGATACGCGTTTCTCCTTCTGCCTGATGATCCAGAGGAACTTCTTCTGATTGAGCTTCAATCCTTCCGGATCGGACGTGTTAAAATCAATCCCGGGTATATGTAGGAAATCTTCACGGGATATCACTACGACAAACACATGAACTCTTAATATGATAATGCCAATCTATAGATCAGTGTTTTAATATGGCGACATTGAAAGTTAAAGATGGAACTGAAATTTATTACAAAGATTGGGGCCGTGGGCAGCCGATAGTTTTTAGTCATGGTTGGCCCCTTTCTTCTGATGCTTTTGAAGATCAGATGTTTTTTCTCGCATCCAGAGGTTACCGATGCATAGCTCACGATCGCAGGGGCCACGGAAGGTCTAGCCAGTCATGGGATGGAAACGATATGGACACGTACGCAGACGATCTTGCAGAACTTGTTCAACATCTGGATCTAAAAAATGTCATTCATGTTGGACATTCTGCTGGTGGTGGGGAAGTTGTAAGATATATAGGCAGACAAGGCTCAAAGAATGTCGCGAAAGTCGTGCTAATAGGGGCAGTGCCTCCATTACTGTTGAAAACTCCGAAAAATCCGGAAGGCATACCAATGGAGGCTTTTGATGAGATTCGTACGAAAGTTGCAGCGAACAGATCTCAGTTTTTTAAGGATCTTACAATTACATTCTATGGCTACAATAGACCTGGCGCAAAGATCTCAGAAGAAGTTCGCGATTCTTTCTGGATGCAGGGAATGATGACCGGATTCCCTGCGGCTTACATTGGTATAAAAGCATTTTCAGAAACTGATATGACGGAAGACCTCAAGAAGATTGATGTTCCTACTCTAATACTTCACGGAGATGATGATCAGATAGTCCCTATTGCTGATACCGGAATGCTTTCATCTAAGCTCATTAAAAAATCGATCCTAAAAATCTACAAAGGGGCTCCGCATGGGATGTGCACAACGCATAAGCAGCAGGTTAACGCGGACATCCTGGAGTTCATCAAATCTTAGACAAATATTTTGCAGATTCATTGGACACCGTCAATTTTTATATCACAGTTCGCAAGAGGGGCTTATGCTAATTGTAGAGCATTACTCAATTAAAACAAAAATCGAACACGGCTCTATCCGTAATGAGATAGGATTTGCTTAAAAGTTTAAACGGACTCGGTCGGGCCAATTTCTAATTTGGGTAATATACAAATCCCGCGATGTCGAAGGCACAACAACTGTTGCAATTATCTGTCCATTTTGCACCTGCGAAAGAATAGATCGATACCCCCTTCCACTGAATTCAGTATCCAACTTGGAATAAATGAAAACATTGGAGTCCAGATAAATCATGATTTGTTTTGACCCGACAGTTCCTGTTCGTACGAGTGGGGCGGGATTTCTTTCACCGAATTTCCACTCCGGGCAATACTTTCAAAGATGCCCACTGTATCAACCTTCTGCTTATCAACAGTTAAATGATCGTCTTCAAGCCTGATCACAACCTTGGATCCCAGTATAATTTTCAGTGGTTTATGTACTGCTCTAGGTATAACCACCTGTCCTTTTGGGCCCATAGTCATTTCTTCTTCTAACACATATAACTCTCTTTTATACTAACGTATAACTTAGATATATACACTCTGGGTTTTCTTCTCATAAGGACCCTACTGGAAATTTCAAAGGTACACGTTACGGCCAAGGGAAATCGGGAAACACTGGTAAATCACATTGTTTCGGCCAACTTTGCCTTTATGAAGAATCTGCAGGCATTGTTTCCCTGTACCTGTCTGTGTGTTGCCTCAACGGGAGATCCCAGCAGGTCAGAGAACATCTTTGTCTCAGCAGAGCAGGCAACGGGAAATCTTTCTGCTATGGTAAAGATCGGGCATCTGTACTCGGTCATTTCAAACCCTCCTCCCGGCAGCTTCCTGGTTTCTGCCATGTAGCCGGACTTTTCCCTCATGTTCCTGAGTATTTCCACCTGCTGCTCAATCGGCTTATCGCGTATCTTTTCATACAGTTCCTCCCTCAACTCGTTGTACCTCTCTCTCAGGAATCCTTCAACAAGCTCACGTCCACCGTTGTCCCTGAGATATTTAACCATCCGATCCAGCATCTGTTCATACGGTGGCTGGAATTCCGCAATGCCATTCTCAGTGAGACTGAAGGAGAATTCTGGTCTTCCCACTTTCTTCTTCACTATTCCTCTCTTAGCTTTCCCCTCATATTCCATCCTCGAAAGATGCTTGAGGATAGCCATCTTGGAGAGATCCAGCGCTGAGGCCAGTTCGGATATGCTCATCGAACCATTCTTTCTCAGGAGCAGCACAATCTTTCCTGAAGTGGAGGCTGGTTCCATGGATGTTAAATGAACAACATTCTAATTAACTCACCGGTTTGTTTATAAACTTTATAAAGTGTACGGTTTATATTATGGTGACAGTTGTCAAAATATGAGAAACTACAGGGATTTAACGTCGTTGTTACTGGTGGAAGCAAGGGACTGGGAAAGGCTCTGGTAGATCTTTTTGCATCCCGTGGTGCGACAGTAATCACATGCTCACGGAACATGACTGACAGAACGGATAAGGAAGGAAGAGTGCTAAGAATAGACTGCGATCTTTCATCCCAGGCCGGAGCAAGGGAATTCGCCTACTTGGCACTTGACATGACAGATGGTATCGACATTCTGGTGAACAATGCATCCGATCCAGGGGCTCCCGGGTTGAGGGATTTCTCAGAAACGCCAGTTGAGGACGCCCTCATGGCAATAACGGTGAACTACCTTTCTCCTATTGAACTTATCCGGATTCTTCTTCCAGCCATGTCTGCCCGTGGCGAAGCCATAGTGGTAAATGTGACCAGTGATGTAGTAAGTAACCTGGAGATCGGATGGGGAGCATATGCCGCCTCAAAGGCAGCGCTCGAGGTCTTTTCTTCCATCATCTCGAAGGAGTGTCATGAATCGGGAGTCCATTCCATACTCTTTGATCCGGGAGACATGGATACGGATCTTCACAGGCTATTCCTGCCGGACGACAAAGGACTACCTGCTCCTGATATCTCAGCGACGAAGCTGCTAGAACAGCTTAACAGGAAATGGACCGACATTTGCGGAAGCAGGATCGAGGCGACCGAAAATGACTGAGCTCCGGTATGAGGAACTGCCTCCCTCGATGACTGGCAGACGATCGCCGTCGGTCCTGGTGTACTCCAGGAGTTCCGGAGACATTCGTAAAGGATCGCTGAATACGTTTGTGGAGATGCTTGACCGTGGAGACGTTGTGATATTCAATGACAGCCTGACCCTCCCTGCGGATCTGCCACTTGATCCCAATCGTTCTCCCATAAGGTTCTTCAACTTCAGGTCTGACGGCTGCATGGCCATTTCAGACTGGGTTCCGCCTGGCCCGTCTTTGCACGAACTGGGACTGCAGCTTGAGTCACACGACGATGAACTCATGAATTTCAGGTACAGTAACAGAACGCTGTTCATGAAAACACTCCTGAGGTCAGGCAGGATAGTGACCTACGGGGAAGTGCCCCTCGCCTTGGAAAATTACAGGGGACCTTTCTCTTATGTGCCGGGTTCGTGCGAATTTCCATCGGCGTCATTTCACTTTAACCGGAAAATAATCTCAGAAATGAGGGCACGTGGAGTATCCGTTGAGACGATAACTCTGCACACATCTGCTTCAGGCCTGAAGGAGGAGGGGAGCGTTCCGAGGGATGAACACTACAAAATTCCACGAAAGACTGCGGAGATCATAAGAGATGCCATCAGGAGGAAGGCAAGAATAATCGCTGTGGGAACAAGCAGTGCGAGGGCAATCGAATCATATGACGCGCTGAATATGACAGATCTTGAAGAAACCACTTCAGTAATACTGAAAAATGACAGGAAACCATTGGTTGCAACGGGGATCGTAACAGGCTTCCACGATCGGGGTTCTTCCCATTATGAACTCATCAGGTCTTTTGTGGACAGTGATGTCTTAGAAAGAATAAATTCGATCGCCATGAACAGTTCCCTAAGCTCAGGGATGTTCGGCGATCTCTGCATAATAGTATGAGGGGAGTTACCGGGAAGCAGGATGCATTGCCTGTTCATCCCCGGTGAGCCTGACTTTTGCCTCCATCATCCTTCCCGATCTGGTTGCCGTGATGCTGATTGTATCTCCGGGTTTGTGCCTGGATAGTTCCTCAAGGAGATCTCTGATGTTTGAGACTTTCTTCTCGCTTGCTGAGGTGATAACGTCGCCTTTCCTTATCCCGGCATAGTAAGCCGGGCTGGCCTGAGATACTCTCACCACCAGCACTCCGCCCGTGGACTTCATACCCAGTCTCTGCGAAACCTCCCTGTCAACAGATACTCCAGATATACCGATGTATGGCCTTAGCACCATCCCGTGCTCAAGCACCTGTTCCATGACTCTCTTCACAGTGTTGGAAGGGATTGAGAAACCCATCCCCTGGGCAAAGGGAATCATTGCGGTGTTTATCCCAATCACGTTTCCGCTCAGGTCGACAAGAGGCCCTCCGCTGTTCCCTGGGTTGATTGCGGCGTCAGTCTGTATGAGCCCTTCAAATATGAAGTCGGCCCATGGCATGGGTCTTCCCACTGCGCCGACGACACCCATGGAAACCGTAGGATCTCCGGGAAGGCCGAGCGCATTTCCGACGGCGAGTACAATCTGCCCGACCTTTACGCTGTCAGAGTCTCCAAGTTCAGCATGCTTCAGCCCTCTTTTCTCGATCTTCACCAGAGCAATGTCCGTGGCCTCATCTCCTCCTATCACGAAACCTTCAGTCTCTGTCCCGTCCTGAAGCCTGACCGTTACGTTCTCTGAATCCTGTATCACATGGTTGTTCGTGACTATGTAGCCGGAACCCGACACGACGATTCCAGATCCCGATCCCCTGACGGGAGCAATCCCGTACCTGTTGTAACTGATCCGCGATGAGTCCACAGATACAACCGATTCCCTGATCCTGCTGACAGCCTCAAGTATCTCTTCCTGCATCCTGCTGATACCTTCCATTTTGATCAGCAGTTGAATGCAATATTGTTGAAATAGTAAGTAGTAATTTACTACTTAGCTGGTGATCCGAATATGATTAAGTCATGGAAAAATGACCTTGACCCAGAGGGAAACTGCTCAACAGTTTCTGAAGTCTATAATGGCCTCCTAAGGAGATGGACAATGCCAGTCATCTATGCACTCGGCCTGAAAGGGAGTCTCAGGTTCAATGAACTGAAGAGAATGATGGGAAATGTCAGTTCGACCAGTCTCTCGGAAAGACTGGCACAGCTCGAATCTCTTGGAATAATTTCCAAGAAGATATTTGCAGAGGTTCCGGTGAAGGTGGAGTATTCACTGACGCCGAAGGGGTGGGAATTACATGCAATACTTCATGATCTCGCCGGCTGGATGTTAAAATGGAAGAAGGGCGAGGTTGAAGTCGTGACGGCCCGGTAGATCCGTTATCTATTCCTCAGCAATTCCGTTATTTCTGCCATTCTGTCGGAGGATACCTCAATCACCTTTGAAGACCACCAACGGTTCAACTCAATGTCGTCTCCCTTTCTCCTCGGCACCACATGAACATGCAGGTGCGGTATGGTCTGTTCTGCACCTGTTCCGTTTGCTATGAATATATTGGTGCCTTCGGCGAATCCGCTCTTTACCATCGATCCGGATATGATCCTTGCCCTGTCCATCATTTTTCCAAATATCACCGGGTCAACGTCTGAAAGATTGTCGGAATGGTTTCTAGGAATCACAAGCGTGTGACCTTCCGACACAGGGTTTATGTCCAGGAGCGCTAGCACGTAAGAGTCCGAGTAGATTTCAAAAGAAGGGAGCTCCTTTCGTATTATCCGGCAGAATACACATTCTTCATGGGCCATGCATTGCGAGATCAAATCAGATTATAGGCTTTATGGTGAAGGATACCAGGAACATTACCAGGACTGCAACAGCTATGAGTATGTGACGGGTGCTTATCTTTGCGTAATCATCGAGAGGAGGCGGGTGCGAGAGTCCCATGAAGATGCCGAAGATACCAAGAAACATCCATCCGGCGTAATACTTGAGCCCGATAAAGAAAAGGACGGCAGTAACGGCGTATCCGAGCAGGTTGGAATGCCTGCCGAGCAATCCTCTTGCGATGTGTCCTCCGTCAAGCTGGCTCAGTGGGAGAAGATTCATCGCTGTTGCGAGAAAGCCGACCCACACTGCAAGGATCATCGGAAAAACCGGTGAAGTGGCCGGACCGATTCCGAAAAGATTGTAGATAAGTGGAAAGTTGATCCTAAGGATCACGTTGTTGTTGACAACTGGGAACAGGTATTGCAAATAGTTTGCAGCAAAAAGCAGTGGTATGCATGCCAGGAATCCAACGATCGGGCCTGCGGCTCCAATCTCTATCATCGCTTTGCGGTTAGGTATTGGATCTCGAAGGGAAATGAAGGCACCAAAGGTTCCCAGATACAGGGGAAAAGGTATGAAGAACGGGAACGACGCCTTGACTTTCAATTTCTTTGCCACGAAGTAATGTCCCAGTTCGTGGAGTCCAAGTATGAGCATCAGAGGAGCTGAGAAAAACAGGAATCCAAAGATGAGGCTGGTTGTTTCACTGTTGGTAAAGTTTGCAGCATATATCGATCCCCAGTAAATGGTGGACGCCAGGGTCAGGACAAAGAGGACTATGTTGACCTTGTTTCCCATGAAATTTGTTTTCTGGGACATTGCAACCACGAGCACATTTTCCCCATTCTCCCTCAGGAACGGGATGAAGCCCATGGGAACGAGTTCCTTCCGGAGTTCGTCGAACTTCTCATCCATCAGCGGGTTGTCGCTCCTGAAATAGCGAAATACCAGCGTGACGGGATTTACCTCAATTTCATAAGCAGTGATCTTGTCCTTCACAATGTCGACCACTTTCTGAAAGTTCTCGTTTTGCATCTTCCCGAAACTGATATTTTCCATGTAAACCTCTTGAGTGTAACTTTTCCCCAGGTTAACGAGCGGTTAATCACGTTTCATAACCCTCTGACCCTCTGGGGAATTTTTCTACCATCCGCTGATCGGAACGTCACGGCTTGGGTTCTCACCAATTTCTCGGTCCGAAGCCCATGGATTGGCAAGCTATAGTCCCACGTCGTCGTACGAGATCATGAATCACGCGTACTATTTGATGAGACCGTTGGGAATCGAATTCATCGAATTAAATGTTTTAGGAACATTGGCCCGGAATAAAAGCACTCTTGCTTTTGCAGGCAGGTCTTTTTCATCATATGACGGCGGATTAAAATGGGCGAAAGTATTATCGTTTTCATCAGGATATTGCCACGTTCACCGGCAAACAGAGCATCTTAGTCCGGGAGAATCAAAACCGGGGGGTGTGCCAGCAATCCTTTAGGTGGGAAACTCCTCGCGAATGCCATGGGGAGGAGGTCAAGCACAATCACTCCCTTGAAGAACTCGGGCCTGTGGTCCAGCGGTTACGACGTCGCTCTCACACAGCGAAGATCACCGGTTCAAATCCGGTCAGGCCCACTAAACGGCTCTTCAGGAACCAGTCAGCAGATTGTACTCTCTTATAGAATCGAGAATTATTTGCCAGTTCTCTCAGGTCCTATTACGCTGAACTTCCCCTGAGATGCGAATACATGTACATGGCTATGGCGAAGAACACGACCATCATGACAGTGATGACCCCAAGGGAAGGAAGTGCCTGATACGGGGCATTGTAGGTCATCGTATCACGGGAGATATCAACTATGTATGAAAGCGGATTCATTGCCGAGAAAATCCTGAGCGCGTATGGCGTCTTGCTTGTCACCGGGTAGAAAGCCGTGCTGGCGAAATCCAGGAAGAAGAACAGGAATATCGTTGCACTGTTGTATGCATTCATCGTTTTCAGTTTCAGGGATATGATCAGGAAGAGGGAACTGAAGAACATTGCGCCTACAGAAAGGGAAATTAGGAGTATTATGGCGTTCAGCAAAGTGAACGAAAGGCTGACAGAGAGTCCCAGGGCAATCAGTATCATTATGGCTCCTCCTCCCAGCGTGAAGATAACCGAAAGCAGCATTATTCCAAGAATATATTCCACTCTCTTGAACGGTCCAACAAGTATCTGCTCAAACATGCCCCATCTCCTGTCCGCCCACAGCATTCCAGCGCCTATGCTGCCCGCGGTCAGGGTCTGCATCCCCACGATTCCCGGGGTCAGGAACGTGAGATAACTGGTTGAACCGTTGGATGAACTGACGGATGGAACTATTCCCTGAAACATGACGCCCAGCACCACCAGATACAGCCCCGGCATGCCAAGCATGAACATCAGGGTGCCCACATCCAGGTTCACCATGATATTCCTGAAGGTCAGTCTCAGAAAACCTGGGAGCTTCATTTCTTCATTACCTCTAGAAATACTTCATCCAGAGATGGATTATCGATGCTCACCAGGTCTATTTCGATGGAAAGCTCAGAAAGCATTGACATGACTGTGGTGAGAATCCGGGCTATCCTGTTTCCAATTATCCGGATGTTCTTTGGCTCTATTTCAATTTCAAGGGATGAGTCCAGAGATGCAAGACGCTCCCGCAGCTCCTTTATCTGTGATGGCGTGAGGGCCGTAACACTTCCTACGATCAATTTTCTGAGAGTACCAAGGTTCTCCTTCAGTTTTGATGAAGTGCCTTCCGCGACGAGTTTTCCATTGTTCATCATGCCAATCCTGTTGCAGATGTAATCGGCCTCTTCCAGTATGTGCGTTGTGAATATCACGGTGAGCCCTTCCTTTGACTTCCCCTTGATATAGTTCAGGACATCCCTTCTCATGATGGGGTCCATCCCGACGGTAGGCTCGTCCAAGAACAGAACCTTCATGTCGTGCATGAACTCACGCGCAACCTGCAGCCTCTTCTTTTCCCCTCCGGAAAGCTCAAAAACCCTTCTCTTCCTTATTCCTCCCAGGTCAAAGAATTCAATAAGCTCTTCTTTCCTGCCCGTTACCTGGCTTCTGGGAACTTCCCACAGAAGGGCGTAAATGTCAAAACTCCGGTCCACGGTTGTGAAGTCGAAGGATTCTCCCTGCTGGACAACCCCGATCATCTTGCGGATCGCCCAAGCTTTTTCCCTGACATCCATACCATCTATTTTTGCGATTCCGGAGGTCTGGTTCAGGAGCGTTGTAAGAATCTTTATGGTGGTGGTCTTTCCTGCACCATTCTTTCCAAGGAGTCCGTAAATTTCCCCCTGGTTAACGCTGAATGAGAGGTGGTCCACCGCATTCTTATCCCCGCCATAGTTCATGACAAGATCAGAAACACTGACCATGGGTTCTGAAAAGTCCACGCCACTCATTCCTGACCATTATTTATAATGTGATCACAGGTTCACGTGATCAGGAAATAGTTCTGCCCTTGTGCAATTCGGCGAAAAGGCCAGAGTATTCTCTGTGAAAATAAAGGGAAAAGCCTCGCTGTCACTATGAAGTGGTCTTCACAAACTTCCAGTCTGATTTCACAGAGCCCTTCCCTTTCTTCCTGTTAACGTAATTGATTGCGGAAAGTGCTGCTATCGAACCCTGACCTGCAGAAATCACTGCCTGCTTGAATGGCTGGTTAGTGACGTCCCCGGCTGCAAAAACACCGTCCCGGCTGGTCTTGCAAGCAGAGTCTATGAGTATTTCACCCTCCTTGTTAAGATCCACGAATTTTCCGACAAAAGAGGTCTTGGCAATGTATCCCATCTCTACAAAGAGACCAGTGCTATTGACTTCCTTTGCATTCTTTGCGGAATCCTGAACCCTGATCCTGTTCATGTATTGATCTCCGAGAATCTCCAGAACCTGTGATCCAACCTCGATGTCCACATTCTTTGAGGCTTTCAGCGAGGCTATCATGTCTTCATCTCCAAGCAGTTTCTGACCCCTCAGGATAAGATGTACCTGTGAGGCAACGGTTGAGAGGTACAGGGCAGCCTGGAGCGCATGATCCCCCACACCCGCGACTGTTACTTCCTTGCCCTTGAACAGCGGACCGTCACATATGGCGCAGTATGAAACGCCCTTCCCTTTATACTTGTCCTCCCCTGGAACTCCAAGGTCCCTCGGGGTCTTTCCGAAGGCAAGTACCAGAGATTCTGCAGTGAAACTATCCTGCGTTGTCGTTATCTCGAACAGGTCTCCGTTCTGGGAAACGGCTGTGACCTCGTCATAGACAAACTCTGCACCATATTCAATTGCCTGTTCCTGAAACTTTGATGCAAGATCGAATCCGGATATGCTCTTGAATCCGGGAAAATTCTGTATGTCTGTCGTCAGAAGGCCCTGCCCCCCGATGTCCTTGCTTATAACCAGTGTTGAGAATCCCTGCCTGCCGCTGTAAATCGCTGCAGTGAGGCCCGCGAAGGCCCCCCCGACCACGACTATCTCGTAATTCTTCATGCAGAGGCCAGCAGTTTCTTGATCTTTCCCTCGAGGACATTCTTTGGAAGGGCGCCGATCACGTAGTCAACCTGTTTTCCTTTCCTGAAGAACATAATCGTCGGTATGCTGGTTATCCGGTATCTCGAGGAAGTGATCTGATTTTCGTCCACATTCAACTTCCCGAACTTCATTGACCCGGAATACTGCGAACCGAGTTCCTCTATTATCGGGGACACGAATCTGCAGGGTGCACACCAAGGTGCCCAGAAATCCACGAGGGTAAGCTGGTCACTTGATATGGCTGCGTCAAAATTACTGTCGCTGAGTTCCACTACCGGTTTATCTCCATTCTGTGCTTTGCTAATTAGTTCCACCACCATTTTTTTTCTGATTTCCGATGTATCGTCCAGATCCATTTTCAAGATCCTCCTTTTTTCGGCACACCCCGGTGTATTGGTTTATAGCCAGAGTCCGCCAGGGAAACCTCTCAGTGAATCACCATATGGTTTAAAGATTTATCGATATTGCGAATAGCGAGAAATACCTTTATACTATCATGTAATAGGTGCACCATGATATCTCTCAACAAGCTTGGTTCTACGGATGCCAGTTGTTTCGATCTTCTCTCATGCATATTTGAGATAGGTCCTTCGGATTTCGAAGTATTCACATCTCTGAAGACAGGAAAATGGGTTGACCTGGATTCTGTTGCGGAAACGATTGGCAAAGGGAGAACCTCTGTATTCAAATCACTACAGAGGCTTGTGGGCCTCGGTCTTGTTTACAGGGAAAGCAGGAATCTTAAATCAGGCGGACAGTACCATGTGTATGCCATGGCTGATTTCTCCGGCATCAAGAAGATCGCACAGGAAAGAGTAAAGGTTATAGAAAGCGCTCTGGATTCGCTTCTGGAGAAGCTTGACAATGACCTTATGCAGAAGTGTGGCCTGATATTGTGAGTACCGTCAAGGTATGACATGAGGTTTCGTGTATGAAGAAGTTCAACCCAGACATCTGGAATTCTCTGGTTGCTGAAACCCTTGTTCGCGGCAGGGCAACACTTTGGAAGAGAGACCTGCAGGGCAGCAATCAAACGTCTCCGGGCGAAAGTGGTTTCCTGAAGCATTCAGTCGGGTCTTACCACGGGCAGTTAGCGGATTACAGGGCTTCAATAGAAGGATCATTGAGAGGCGTTCATCTGGTGGAATACAGGGACAGATACGAGGCCCATGTGGACTCAAGGGACCCGCATAAGAAGCCTGTGGAACATCTGGTGATCGACTCTGCGCTGCCCGCATTGGGAAAGATTCTGTTCATATTCGGACTCTCGATCCTGGGAGGAATGAGAGGAAAATATCCGCGGATTCCCGGCAGGCGATCATAACCTTGATATGGGTTCTAAATTTCACCGTAAAATATAATTAGGGACAGTTTCCTGAGCGCATTGGAAATTTTCCGGGAGTTTCAAGTTGAAAATTAGTGTGGTGATTCCGACCATCAATGAAGAGCAAACCATTGGACGGGTGATTGACACCATAATGGAGAATGGTAACGTTGAAGTGATAGTAGTGGACACCAGTTCCAGGGACAGGACCCGCGAAATTGCAAGGGAGAAAGGGGCAATTGTTATCGAAGAACCTAGGAGAGGATACGGGGTAGCATACAAGAGGGGGTTTGAGTCTGCAACGGGTGACATTTTTGTCGGAATTGATGGCGATGGCACTTATCCCGCAGAGGCCATAGGGCCGCTGGTCGAACTCCTGAAGATAAATCAGGTGGACTTCATTTCAGGGGACCGGATGACACTCAGGAACCAGTACAATTATACCATGCTGCACTTCGTTGGGAACAATGTGCTGAACATTGCGATCCGGATATTTTTCAGCTACAGGATTATCGACTCACAGAGCGGAATGTGGGTTTTCACATCCGACATTTACCGGAAAATGAAGAATCTCAGCGACGGAATGAGTTTTTCCCAGGACCTCAAGATTGAAGCAATACGCATCGGAAAACTCATAGAAGTGCCCATCAGGTACGGTGTCAGGATAACTAAGCCCAAGTTGAGGGCGTGGGAAGACGGATTTTCAAACCTGTTCTCAATCTTTGTCAAGCGAGTGAGAAATATGGCAGCTAGACCGTAATTGCAAAGACTGGAAAAGGTAAGACCTGCAGCCTGATTTTCCCGGAAAACGTTAATAAGAATCCTTCCCATAACGCAGGGATGATCGAGATTTCAGAACTCACCAAGTCATATGGTAGATCTAGCCGGCCAGCGGTGAGTAATCTGTCCCTGACTGTAAATGACGGTGAGATTCTGGGATTTGCGGGACTCAATGGGGCCGGAAAGACCACCACGATAAGGGTCTCTGCGGGAATTATATATCCTTCAGAAGGGAGTGTGCGGTTTGACGGGAACGACATTGTGAAGAACAAGACAGGAGCTTCACGCCTGATAGGATGGGTACCTGAACTCCCGAACTTCGAACCAAACGTGAAGCCTCTTGACCTGCTGATATACTATGCCGGATTCCACGGAATATCAAGAACAGAATCCGAGAACAGAGGAAAGGAACTGCTGACACAGGTCGGACTGGACGGTCACCTCAACAAGAAATTGAGGGAATACTCCCAGGGGATGAAGAAAAGGTTTTCCCTGGCGGCCGCAATGATCTCGAATCCGAATAATTATCTTCTGGACGAAATCCTGAACGGGCTTGATCCTGAAGGGATAAAGTACGTACGCGACTTGATACTCTCCTTCAAGAAAGAGGGGAAATCCATACTGCTGTCTTCACACATGCTCAACGAACTGGAGTCTGTGGCGGATCGCATTGCCATAATAAACAAGGGCAAACTAGTCAGGATAATAAACAGGGCTGATCTGAAAAGCACCGGTAAATTCACTGTTACAGTGCAGGTACAGAACCCGGATGACGGGGTCATGAACATCCTTTCAAAGTACGGGAAAGTTGAAGCTTCAGGGGGAAGATTCATCATCTCTGAATTAAACGGCAAGGATGCTGGAGTAACGGGGGAAATAAACTCCGAGTTGATTTCCAGAAAGTATGTTGTGTCTGGGATTAACACGGAAAGCGAAGGACTTGAGGCATTCTTTTTCCGATCAATAGGTGATGGTCAGTGAATCCTATCCTCTTCGACCTCAAGCGATCCATACTCAGTAAGTCATTTATTGCTATTCTCGTTATGATGCTTGCCCTCTCGAGCCTTGTAGGGTATTTTATCAAGAAAATTACCGGGGTATCCGCATCTGGTAACGTTATTTCTCAAGAGATTCTTTTCCTCACAGCTATTGCAATCATTCTTGGAATATTTATTCCCATACTTGGTCTCCTCATGGGTTACTTCTACTACGGCAAGGATCGGCTGACTTCTGTTCTGGAGTCGGTAATGGTTCAGCCCGTAACGAAGATGCGCATCCTCCTTTCCAGGTTTGTCGTTGGTGTGCTGGCAGTCGGGGTGGCCGCCCTGATCACAATAGTGGTGATGGACGGTTTTGCGGTGTCATACATGAACTTTTCAATGCCTCTTGACTTCATCGCCTCGCTGGTAGCTGCCTATTTCGTGGAAGCTGCGTTCTTTGTCGGGATAATGATACTCCTTGCCCATGTTGTCAAGACACCGACTGCGCTTCTTTCTCTTCTCATCGTGATCTTCCTTCTTCTCGATATGTTTTACACCACAATAGTGCAAATAGTGATTTTTGCAATCAACCCTTCCAATATCTCCACATTCATGCTCGACAGCTATATCGTTAACCCCACATACTATTCGCTGATCACCTCTTATGTTTTTACTAAGGAGATTAGCGTTTCAGTATACACCGTAGTTGCTGCGGGATTGATATGGACTATCGTTCCGGTATCACTGGCACTTTATCTGGGTCATATCAGGGATTGAAATCCTTATATTCTCCCTTTGTCTAGGTAACTTGATATGGCAACGATTCTCAAGAAGAAGGGAGAAAAGATCAGGGGGTCTGATACCAGCAAGAGGAGATTCATTGATCTCAACGACGTCAAGATCCCTGAATATATTGAGGATCTGAAGACCACGGTCAAGGTGGCGGAGATTTACAAGTACGAAGATCTTCTCCAGTTATCGGACTTTGTGTACAACGGCAATATCATGCTGATCGACTGCAAGGCCCTGTCAAACGACGAAGTTTCCCTGAAAAGGGTCACGGAAGAGTTGAAATCCATGGGCAAAGATATAAATGGTGATGTTGCAGCACTGAACAAGGATTTTCTTATCCTGACTCCGAAGGGGATATCCATAGACAGGAACAAGATAAGGGGCTATTACTGAGTCGAAGTATCGGGCGACACTTCCCTGCTTACCCTCTTTCCGGCCGTCAGTCTCAGAGCCAGTCCGCTTCCGGAGAGTACAATTATAGCCGCCAGTACGAAGTCTGACCCGTACCCCGCATAAAGCGCAACAATTCCGCCTGAAAATCCGGCCACGATCTGGGCAACGCCGTTGAATGAATTGTAATAGCCTATTGCTTTTCCCCTCAGGGTTTTCCCGGCGAGTCTCGAAACTCCGGTGAGCTGCCCGAGTCCTATAAAAGACCACAGTCCTCCAAGGGTGCCGTAGGCAACTATCGCTACAGAGATCTCCAGGAGGGAATGAATTGCGACAACTGCAAGTCCTCCCATGGAAAGGAAGATAATCACCCTCCCAAGCAACGCCAGTGCGGTAAGTTTCCTGTCTCCGTATTTCTGGCTCAACATTCCTGCATACCTGAATGTTATGACGGACCCAAGGGCATTTGCAAGATACATGAAGAAGATCTCTCCCTGATCTGCTCCCAGCATTTCCAGGACGAACACGGGGAAAGCCACAAAGAACAGCTGAAAGCCGAACATCAGGAAGGTGGTGGAGAACAGGTAAAGCCTTAGGTCTGAAGGTATCCTCCTGCCATTGTTGGATGAAGGGGAAACAAAGTGTATCACGTTAGAAGGCAGGAACCTGGCTCTCTCGAAAATCCTGATGGAGTTCAATTTCCACAGCTTCTTCCTGCTGATGTTTTTCTTCGGTTCCGGGATAGTCAGTGAAACTGCGATTGAAGCCATGGCATAGAAAGCACCGGCAATTACGTAGAACATGGGAAGATAACCGGGGTCGTTTCCAACAACCATGATAACCATCACGGCCCCTGATAACAGGCCTGCAAGAGTACCGGAAGCTGAGATCGCGTTGAACTTGGAAAGGGTCGTCGCCCATGACTTCTCGGCTGAGTTTTCCATGATAATCAGCGTTGATACAGGTACGCTGGCCATTACAAGCACCTGGAATACCATCAGGACTGCAATATATTCCCAGATGTTGTGGGCGAGAAGAATCCCCATCAGGGACGCAAATGCTCCGTAGAATCCTATCAGTATGAATATCTTTCTTTTCTTAATCCGATCGGATATATTGCCCCAAAAGAGAAGGGCTGGAACAGAGGCTGCTGAGGCGAGAGAACTGGCCAGACCGACATAAAATACGCCCAGTCCAAGGTAACTGACAACGTAGAGCGTTATGAGCGGATTTGTAAGTCCTCCTGCAAGGTTGGACAGGAAGTATCCGGTGTACCACCGATCATTCGGGACCAGTTCAACATCTTCCATGGGGAGATTCTCTCTTCCCGAAGGAATCCGGATAAATATATGTGTGCGCAGGAAAATGTATATGAGGGCAAAGTAGAATACTGTTATCGATGAGGATAAATCGGTTTATCCCGGCAGCATTAGCTATTTTGATTGCAATCATGGTTCTGTCTGCCTTACCACCACTTCCGCAAAAAGGAGGGCAGTTTTCTCCTGCCGTTTCAGATCATGGGAACGTGCTGGTTTCATCTGGAATGGGCGGCATGAACGCAGAGGTAGAACAGGTTTACAACCCGGAGAATGGTTACATCTACGAGGCATGGATCGCAAATTTCTCGATCGGGTTCGCTTATTCCACTAATGGCGGAGCATCTTTTGCCGGACAAATGGTATTACCCGGCAGTCATGTGGTTCCCGGTACTCGTATTTATTCCTGGGACCCGTCTATTGCCCTTTTCCAGAACGGTTCAATCGTGGTAGCATTTATGCACGAGTTCAGTAATGGTTCAATATCGCCTGTGGTAGATTTCTCATTTAACAACGGAACTAGTTTCCCCATAACGTCTGTGGTGAACCCGGTCAGCAATGCTTCCTTCAGCGACAGGGATTTTGTTGCCGTGGCACCAAACGGTACAGTATATGTGACATGGAACTACGCACCGAACGGTTCGCTGGTCAGTTATTACTGTCCTCCGGGAGCCAGCTGTTATTACACCTTCGGGGATTTCAACGGCATGATTTCATACTCGTCTAACCTTGGCAAATCGTGGTCCGTTCCGAAAGCCTTCAGCCCATACTATCCCAACGGAGGTATGGTAAGTGCACCCCTTGTAATTGCACCAAACGGCACTATCATGATCCTGTATGAGGACTACAACATGAGTTCATCTCACGCCTTGGGTAAAGGATATAACTACTTCACAGAATCCACCAACGGAGGATCAAGCTGGAGCAAACGTGTACTTGTTGGAAACGGAAGCGGATATCTTCCCGGAACCGACTGGTGGATAGACGGAGCTATAGCTCTCGGCAGGAACGGCACAATATACGCAACCTTCGATCTTATGTCAAATGGAGTGGACATACCATACCTCTCATACTCAAGAGATAATGGAAGAACATGGACTACGATCCCGGTGCATAGCAGCTCAACCCCGTATGAACACATCATCCAACCATCGCCCGGTCCAAATGGCACAGTGATGCTGGCATGGGTGACAAACTCCAGTTTGCCAGGCCTCTCTGCCTATGCCAGGGTCTTTTCCTCTGTGACTGGTAATTTCCTGACTCCGGTAGAGAGAGTGTCAAGCAACTACGGGTCCAGTAAAGTCTGGGGCGGGGATACCATAGGGATCAGCACGCTAGGCGACAATACTATCGGGGTAAGCTGGGGACAGGCGAATTCAAGCAACTCGCCATCAGAGATCTATTTCTCGTCAATGACGTTCTACAACGTAACGATCCATGAGAAAGGTCTCCCGGCAGGTTCAACCTGGGACGTTAACGTACAGGGCAGCCCGTTTTCCTCAAACTCTGCCAACGTTTCCATACTCCTTCCCTCTGGAAACTATTCTGCCATCGCTTCGTTTCCCGGATACTCTCCGTCTCCGAGTCCGGCAGATTTCAGAGTAAGTGGGACCTCAGCCTTTGTCAACCTGACGTTCACGAAGAATCCAGTCCCAACTCCACATACAACCCCTCCGGCAATCCCGTTCATTCTTCTCATTGAGGTAACGGTAGTTGTTCTGTCCGCTGCGATACTTGTTGCAATCGTCATCTGGAAGAGGAAACAGGCATGAACTGCAGGTCGTCAGACAATGCTGGTCCTTGAAGTATCACTGCCTTTCAGGAGCCAGATAACTGCTCCTGCCAGGCCTATAGCCCAGAAAAACGCTATGTAATATATGTATCCTGTTACAGGAAGGACTGGAACGGCCAGAACGGAGATGACATATGCAAGGTAGGCGAGAGCCCTCACTGATCCGATCCCCATTCCCCTCGATCCAGTTGTGAACAGTTCCGGTTGCATGACTTCTCTCGTTGCCCATGCTACCTCACCAAAGAACGAGTTAATGCCGATTATGACAAACAGGAGCGTGAGTGAAGCCGGGAAGAACTCAACCGCCGGCAGGAGAAGAAGGATTGTGGCCAGCCCTCCCAAATACCCGACAATTCCGAATCTGCCACGGCTCAACCTGTTCGCTATCACCACTGCAAATATTGCGGAAACAGACTCCGCAACTCCAGTGACCAGCGGGAAGTACGAGGTATATGCTGGAAATTCATAGGGACCAATTGTGAATGAAGTAAGGGCGAAGCCGAGAATGACTGCCATTGCCATGAAAAGCAGCACAATGTACCTCACGACAGGATTCCCTGAGGTTGTTGTTACGTTTTTCTCTCGGTTTCTCCTAACGTAGCGCCATCTCTCGCTTTCCGGTATATTCAGCCTCGCAAGGAGTGAAATGAGCATTGCAGCCCCTGCAGCCACGGAGATTAGTATCTTCTGGTCAAGAATGCTGGAAGACAGACCTGATGTCAGGATGAAGATCGCGGCGGCAACCGCAACTCCCACGTTCGCAAAGTTGGATGAAAGAATAAGGGAAGAATTCCTCTTCTTTATCGGCACGGTTTCAGAAAGATATGACAGGGAAACAGTTTCATCTCCACCGAATCCAAGCTCAGCAATGAAAATGGAGATGAACAGCGGGATCACGCTGGTTGAAAGATCCACTCCAATTATTCCGATGAGACCAAGAATAACCGTGATAACGTATACGTTCCGTCGCCCGAAAACATCGGTGGCCTTTCCCATCACGAGGTTTCCCAGCAGAAGTCCCAAAGGAGAGGAGAGCAGGATCAGCGTGAAGTCGGAAGTCGGAACGAACGGCCAGTTTGTCGCCAGTGCCGCAACGGAAAGGAATATCCCCCATGCGAAGAAACTTGACGAGACGGCAGTGAAAAGGAAGGTGTGAGATATGTTCCAATGGGAATTATCTATTTTCTGTCGAAGACCAGCATATGACTCCGAGACTCCAGAAGATTCAGGGTTGATCATTCCTCTGGTGAAAGTCTCTCATGTTCTTATTGTTAATGTAACTGGATCTGGCGGTTTAAGATGCAGGGCGACGACTAAGTGGTACTCTCGACTCAGTGAAACCAATTGACTTCCAGGGTTAACTTAATCACTGGATTCCTTCTTAACGGTTAATGGTCGATAACAGGGCAGGGGTTGTTGCGGGGGGGAGTTATGAGTCCATATATGTGCAGGAATCTCCCGGGTCAAGGATCGAGATCGGTGATCTCCTTGTTGTACCGGAAGATGGAATCTCGATCCTGATGAAGGTCGCCTCCCTCAGGTATGGGTTCCCGGGGGAAGATACAAGGTTATTGCTGGAACACAAAGACGAACCGGCCGTAGCGATATGCAAGCCCATAGCAACAATCAGCGGAGATGGAATCGCTCCCGCAAAAATAATACCCGGCCTTGGACGGGAAGTATTTTTCTCGACGGTGGAAGACCTGAAATCCCTCACAACTGCAGGGCAAAAAGGAATTTATCTCGGAAATCTGAGGAGCGGTTCAAAGGTTCTGGACATGAAGATTGCCATGGACGGTTTTGATCTGTTCACACACCACGTTCTCATAGCCGCAACCACAGGAAGGGGAAAGAGCAACCTCCTGAAGACCATGATATGGGGTGCAATGTCTGCCGGGAGCTATGGAATCCTCGTGCTGGATTCTCACGACGAGTACTACGGAAGAAAAACCATGGGACTGAAAGATCACGGATCATGGGGGAACGGAAACCTCTATTTTTCTACGAAACCGCCTCCCGGTTCTTCCTCCCTTGTTTTCAATCTCTCCACAATTGAACCGGACCACTTCTTCGGGATCATGGATCTCACCGACGCCCAGAAACAGGCCATGATCCTCTACCACAGGGAACATGGGGAGAAATGGCTGGAAAAGATCGTTCTCGGATCGGACCAGGAACAGGTGGACAACCGGACTATCCGGGTAATCAGGAGGAAGTTGAGGCTTTCGCTGGGCATATATGGAAAGGGCGGACGCATAATATGCGAGACCAATGCTTTCTCCCAGTCTGCCGGAAGTTCCACAGTATCTTCTATTGTTTCTGCTCTGGAATCTGGGAAGGTTGTGATACTTGATACTTCAAGGATCGGAGACGAGGCTGAACTCCTCATTGGGAGCATAATCGCAACAGAGGCATTCTCCAGATACAGGGACTACAAGGGGGAAGGTATCCTTGACCAGAAACCTCCCATTTCAATACTCATAGAGGAGGCACCAAGGGTGCTCTCCGAGGAGAGGCTCCAGGAAGAGAATAACGTATTCGCATCAATAGCCAGGGAGGGAAGAAAGTTCCGTGTTGGCATTATAGCGGTTACGCAGATAGTCAGCCTTATCCCGAAGACGATCCTCACAAACCTCAACACCAAGATAATTCTGGGGAACGAGATGGCACTGGAACGGCGGATGCTTCTGGATAGCTGCTCCAACGACCTGTCCTCGGAAGACGCGGCCGTTGCAAGCCTCGACAGGGGAGAGGCCATAGTGAGCAGCATATTCACAAAGTTTGGAATTCCCATATATACCCCCTTATTCGAGGAGTTTGCGGGAGGAAAGTGATGCACAGGTTCGCGCACATCTCCGACATACACCTCGGATCGCAGAGAGACCGCTTCATGCGGGAAAAGGAGAGGGAGAGCTTCGATCTTGCAATGGACAAGTGCAGGGAGATAAAGGTTGACTTCATCCTGATCTCAGGGGACCTGTTTCACAATAACGTACCTGCCCTTTCAGTACTCAATGATGCACTGTCAAAGCTTTCGGAGGTCACCAGCGCCGGCATTCCCGTTTACATGGTTTATGGAAGCCACGATTTCTCACATGACACGGTTGGTGCCATAGATATCTTGGAAACAGCCGGAGTGATCACAAACGTTTCTGCCAGTGAGCAGAAACCGTTCGTCAGGGATGGAAAGACCGGTGCGCTGCTTTCTGGGGTTTCCGGCAGGAAGGCAGGGCTGGAGAAGGATGAGTTTGCAGCCCTGAACAGGGAGGTGCTGGAATCCGCAGACGGTTTCAAGATATTCCTCTTCCATTCGGCAATCTCGGAGTTCAAGCCCGCCGACCTTTCTGACATGGAGAGCATTGAGATCTCCTACTTTCCAACGGGGATGGACTACTATGCCGGAGGGCACATTCATCGCAGAGGCGAGTTTGAGTTTCCCGGATACGGAAGGATTGTGTTTCCTGGTCCACTATACCTGGGATGGCAGCCTGAAGACATATCGAGGATTTACAGGGGTGAAAAGCGGGGATTTTACGTGGTCGATTTCGACGATGAGGTCAGGAATGTTAAATTCGTTGACCTTCCGCCATTCCCTGGTACTGAGGTGAAGGTGAACCTCACCGGAAAGAACGCAGTGGAATCAAATCTTCTACTAATTGATGAAATTGAAAAGGCTGATCTGGCAGGCAGGGCACTTCTTCTCAAGGTATATGGAAGACTTTCTGGCGGAAAAACCTCGGACATCGATTTCGTGGCAGTGAGAAAGCGTGCTGCAGATCGCGGCGCTCTCTATTTCTCACTTGACAGGTTTGGTCTCGATTCAGAGGAGATGGTAAGGTACAGGGTATCCGGCGATTCGGTTTCAGAGATTGAGCGGAACGTGATCAGGGAGAATGCGGGCAACTTCAGAACATCTATGGAGGAACTGAAGGGCGAACGGGGTATTTCACTGGCATCTTCACTGCTTCAGGTTCTAAGGGCAGATCGGCTTGAGGAGGAGACGGAAGGGACGTACAATTCAAGGATACTGCAGGAGGCGCTCAAGGCGTTGAACATGGAAACGGGGGGAGTGAGTTGAGAATAAAATCCCTGGAGATCAGGATGATACGGAGCCATGTGCAGACCAGGCTGGAATTCACCGACGGGGTTACACTCATCGAGGGGGATGTGGGATCCGGGAAATCAACGATCCTCATGGCACTGGAGTTCGCCATCTTCGGGTTCTCCGGGGAGAAATCAAATGAGATTCTCCGGCTTGGTGAGGACAGGGGACTCGTGGAACTCACCTTTGACATGGACGGAACTGAGTATAAGGTGGCAAGAAGCATTATCAGGAAGGGCAATGTCATTGAGCAGAAAGGACTCTCCCTCTCGTACGGAGGAAAGGAAATCAGGCTTTCCGCCACGGAACTCAAGAGGGAACTCCTGAAGATCCTTGGGTACAGGGATATCGCCAGTGCAAACTCAAGAAACTGGATCTACCGTTCAGCCATCTTCACCCCGCAGGAGTCCATGAAGGAAGTTCTTTCAATGGATTCAAAGAGCAGGATGGCCACCCTGAGGAAGATACTGGGAATCGATGACTATTCCCGGGCAGCAGCAAATGCGCAGATTGTAAAGAGGAAGCTGGAAAACGAAATCAGCAGGCTGGAAGGGATGACTTCCAGCGTGGACCAGATTTCTAGGAACCTGGAGGAAGAGAAGGAGAAGGCAGTCGGACTCAGGTCAGGAATAACCGAGGCAGAGAAACTGGTGGAAGCCGCAAGGCAGGAAATATCCGGCCATGACTCTGCTATCGACATCCTCAGGAAGAATATGGAGAGATTTATCCAGATCAAGAACGAGGCTGATCTGCACGAGAAGAATGTTTCCAGGTTCAGGGAGATCATCAAGTCCGAGGAAACTTCCATATCCCGGAAAACTGCGGACCTTCGAAAGGCGAAGGAAAAGTTAGAGATAATGACCGGACTTAAGCGACCGACGGATCTCGACCTGGATCAGGTCAAGGCGAGGATCAAGGGGCTCACCGAAACCAAGTCCCGCCTGAATACCGAGCTTGGTAATGTGAAGGAGAAGATCAGGGACTACACCATTGCAATCGAGCAGGGAAAGTGTCCATTCTGTGATCGCCCGGTTACGGGAGAGAGCTTCGGACCGCACCTGAAGGAAAGGGAGAAGAAACTGGAAAGTCTCTCCTCAAGGATTTCAGAGGTTGATGGGGAACTATTGGCTATGGAGAAGACCGAGAAGGATCTTTATGCCTATCTCCAGACAACAGCAGGAATGTCCCAACTCAGGGAGTCAATCTCTTCCCTGGAGGAAGATATTTCAGATTCCGCAAGAAAGAAGCAAGGCATGGAGAACGAACTGAAGGAAATCTCCACGAAACTGGAGGAGAGCAGGTCGAAACTTACTGGTCATGACAGGCTGGAGACAGAACTGCTTGAGGCAGAACAGAAACGCAGGGTACTGCAGACGAACCTGCAGAACGCAATCGCCCGCTCATCAGATCTGAAGGGGAAGCTCTCCCAGAGTGAGTCGTACGTGAAGAGATATTCGGAAGAACTTGGAAAGCTGAGGGAGATCGGGAAGAAGATCCTGGTGATCAGGGAGTATCATGCATGGATTGATACTTTCCTGATCAGGGCGTTCACCGAGATGGAGCGTGAGGTTATCGCCCACGATCGGGCGGACTTCCAGAACTATTTCTCTCAATGGTTCTCCAAACTGGTCAACGACGTCGAACTGAACGCATCTGTGGACGAGTCATTTGCGCCGGTGATCAACTATGGGCACTTCTCCCAGGAGATATCTTCCCTGAGCGGAGGGGAGAAGACAAGCGTTGCAATAGCCTACCGGCTCTCCCTCAATACCATGATCCAGGCAATTGCAGGAGGGTCTGCGGATATCCTCATACTTGATGAACCAACTGACGGATTCAGCATGGAACAGGTGGGAAGAATGGGAGAAATCCTCCGGGAACTTGGTCTCAGGCAGATTCTCATAGTCTCACATGAGGCGCAGGTGGAAAGCTTCGCAGATCACATCATAAGGGTTGAAAAGGAAGACGGCATAAGCAGGATAGTTTCCTAGGGTTTTCGATCCATATAAAAGTTTACGGACTTCTTGAGGCTTCGCCTGAGTATCTCGGAAAGTGACGACGGGGATATCCCGGCGACCTAGGACAGTTCAGTCAGGGACGTCCTTCCGTTATCCTCGAAGTATCCCTTCTCCATTGCTATGCTGAGTATCTCCCGTTCCCTCTGTGTGAGGTCCTGGTGAAGATAGGGGATAACGCTGACCACGTCATATTCAATCCCGGCTGCTTTCATCTGTTTTTCCAGCACCTTGAGATCTCCGGGCGAAGGCAGGAGTATCCGGTACTGAATGCTCTTCTTGCCGGTTGACCTGCTCCCGAGAACATTCGAAAATGTTTTTGAAAAGAAAGAACAGGCAGAACAGCTCCCGGATTCTACCCATATGGAGTTGTCCCCGGCCCTCTTGGCCTTGAGATTGGCTGTTATGAGAGTTGTCAATACAGACTCCTTGTCAGCGGCAATAACTTTGTGAAGCGTACGACCGCTTCCAATGGTGAGTCTCTCCACCTGGCAGCCGTCGTTCGGCAACGCATTGGTAACTGCGCAGTCGTCGCGCACGACTTCAAGGATGACCTCAACCTGCCCCTTCATCAGAGTTCTGGTATCGATCGCTTTCATCTTTTTAAATGTGCTTCAAGAATGTATTAGTCATCCCTCATCCATGAGGTATGTGACTTATTTCAGATATTCCGATTCGTGATTCATGAACATGAATAATTGGTTTCCGGCTGTAATTGCAACGCTTCTGGTGATCGGAGCAGGAATTGGAGTTGGATATGTTCTTGAAAACGTTGGATCACCCCAGGCTGCTTCCGGTAATGGAATATATCACCTGGATCTTGTGGTAACCACCGATAACTACTTCAATGCATCCGTTGGACAGCAGCCAGCTTTCTTTGTGCTGTCCGGAGGAAAACTTGTCTCAAGCGCAAATATCACCCTTCCCTCCGACACAACCATTGCAGTAACGATATTCAACTACGATAACGGGAACGGAACACCTTCGGCACCGCAGTTCCTTAACGTAACCGGAACGACCGGCGGAACAGAGTTCGTAATGAATAACACATTGGTCAATTCCACCTATTCAGGCAACAGCATCAGTGTCAGCGGCGGCGAAACGGTGTCCAGTGTCAACGTAAGCGTCATATCTCACACATTTACCATACTGAATCTCTACGGCACAGGATCAAACCTTAACATACCCGTCCCCGAGTCTTCAGTTGTACAGGCAACCTTCACGACTGGTGCTCCCGGTCAGTTTATCTGGATGTGCCAGGTTCCATGCGGATCCGGCATTGATGGCGTGAGCGGGGCAATGGCCACTGCCGGTTGGATGACCGGTTCAATCACAATTTCCTGATCACAGATCAGGAGATCTATCTTTTTTCTCTTCTCACTCTGTGTACAAAAAAGTCTTTAAGCATTAAGGAAAAGAATCCTACGCCTAGGGCCAGCATCAGGGTTATTCCATGTCCGGAAGAACTATTGTGCTCTTCAGAAATCTTTCCCGGTTCAAGCCCGCATCTTGTACCCGTCATTTTCGGCACCTCTGCCCAAATGGAATCCGTTGGTGATGCCACCGGCCAGTCCAGTCATTATGCATGCCGGATCAGACTCAAGAGGATTTCCTGTATATGCATAGGCTCTTGACCTGGACCCGCCACAGGGAACGGAATACGGGCAGGAACCACAGGCCCCCTCAAGTTTCTCAGGTGAAATGGAGAATCCGTGCGAAATGTATTCCTGGAACTCCTTTGAAAATGGGGCTTCGTCTATATTGCCGAGTGTTATCGGGAGAAACCCGCTGGGGTATATTTCCCCCTCAGATGAAACAAACAATGTCCTGCCTCTGCTCCTGATCCCTCCCCGTTCATGATCATCCGGAGAAATGCGTCTGTTAGTGATCCCTGTCAGATAGCTGAACAGGGGGCCGGTCCTGATCATGCTGCATGGGGTGGAAAGGACCCTGCTGTAGAATGGGGCCTCAACAGTTCTTATGAATTTTATTGACTTGCGGATGTGAACGAGCCAGTGAAGAACATCTTCCATCTGGTCGGGTCTCAGATCTGTCATCCCGATCCCCCTACCGGTATTTATCAGGAAGAACAATTCCCAGACAGGCACGTTCAAGGATTTTATTTTCCTGAATACGAAGGGAAGGTCTGCAAGAGTTTCCTGTGCTACAAGTGTGTTCACCTGTACAGGCATCCCCGCTCTACTGCTCTGGGATATGATCCTGGTTGCATGGAAGAAAGAACTCGTGTCCCCCCTTATCCTGTCGTGGGTATTCTGGAGGCCATCCATGCTAGTGGAGATGGATGTTGATCCATGTTTCCAGGCATCGGTAATAAACTGGCTGCTCGCAGCAGCTGAGGGAGAAGGACTGAGAGAGAATGAGAGTCCCAGTTTCTTTGTCTCCTGCATTAATCCGGTCAGGTCCGGGTAGAGCGCGACATTGCCTCCTGTGTAGATCACGTGAAATTTCTGCTTTCTGGCATTTAACAGTTCTTCCAGGAATCCGATAATGCGGTTTCGATCCATCTGCCCTGCATTGTTGTCAAGTCCTGCCGAAGCACGGCAGTGTATGCAGGCGAGATCGCATTTCCTGGTCAGTTCAACGAATACCAGGACCGGTGGCGAATGTGGCCGGGAGTCGCTCATCAACTCATTACTCGCTGAAGCCTAATATATGGCATACCTCACGGATACGGTATGGCACTCACCAGAACCCTCTACAGGTCTCCACTTCAGGATAAGAGGCTAATCCCTGAAAGTGAACGGGGAGGCAAAAACTTGAAATGGACCGGGGAATCATCATTGGGTTCTCAATGGAAGTTATTAGTTATAGGATCTCTCTTGACATCGATTTTGAAAATAAGCAAAACTCCGGCAGGGAGACGATTGAGTTTGTTTCCGGCACCAATGAACTGAAGATCGATTGCGTTGGAATCACAGTTTCCAGTGTCAGGGAAAACGGAATTGAGGTTGATTTTTCTATGGATGAATCGGGAACGACACTCGTGGTGAACGGAAGAGCAAAGGGCAGAAGGGAGCTGCAGATAGAGTTCCACGCCGAAGTTTCAAAGACGCTGCGCGGATTTTACCTTGCGAAAAGCATTGACGGAGATGAAATGCTGACGACACAGTTTGAGGCAACCGGGGCAAGAACGGCGTTTCCATGCTTCGACAGGCCAGATCTCAAGGCAGAATTCCTGATTGAACTTATCATAAGGTCAGATCTCGAAGCTATTTCCAACATGTTCAGTGAAGGAGAAGAACAGGTCGCGGAAGGGAGGAAGAAAGTGGTCTTCGGCAAGACACCGAGGATGTCCACATATCTCCTCTATTTTGCGGTCGGCAGGTTTTCAAGACTGGAAGACAGCGACGGCAAGGTAAAGTACTCACTCATTTCCCAGGCTAGCAATCCTCCGACCTCCAGCTATCCGATAGAGATTGCGAAAAAATGCGTAAAATACTATAACCAGTACTTCGGGATCGATTACGTAATGCCAAAGATGGATCTCATAGCGATTCCGCAGTTCGCAGCTGGAGCAATGGAGAACTGGGGGGCGATAACGTTCAGGGAGGTGGAGATACTTACCTCCTCAAGCACAAGTTCAAGGGTTCGCAAGAGAGTTGCTGAAACCGTGGCTCATGAAATAACACACCAGTGGTTTGGCAATCTGGTGACGATGAAGTGGTGGAATGATCTGTGGCTCAATGAGAGTTTCGCCACGTTCATGTCATACAAAGCTATCAACGATCTTTACCCGCCATGGAAGTCTCTTGAATATTTCTACCAGCTAAGGTATGGCCCGGCTATGCTGGGTGATTCCCTGCACAGTTCCCATCCTATTGACGTTGAGGTAACTGATCCGGAAACGATATCCCAAATTTTTGATGAAATCAGCTACGGAAAAGGCTCCTCAATCCTGAGGGTGTTT
>JAJZLK010000031.1 GCA_021803655.1 Thermoplasmata archaeon | reverse complement strand
CCTCCATGTCCGTTTCCTTGAACGGTAGCAAAGTCCCTTCAACAGCAAGCACGATAGAATTCAACGAGACCAACGGTACATATTCCTTCACTATTGAAACTGTCTCTGGGTATACAGTTTCACCATCCTCGGGTTCCATAATAGTCAACGGGTCAAATCTGACTGAAGCACTTGCATTCAGTCCGGTACCCGCTGCGAAATACAATATCACCTTCACTGAATCCGGTTTGCCTTCAGGAACAAATTGGGCAATCGTATTCAACGGGACTTCTTACACAAGCGATTCCACATCCATCTCCTTTAATGTAACGAACGGAAGTTATCCCTTTAATGTTCAGAATGTGTCTGGTTACACCGCGCCTATATCGGGAACGCTGAATGTTTATGGGAAATCGGTAACAGAGCAAATAGTCTTCACCAAAATTGTTTCCAAGGGATATTTCGCTGGTTCTGTGAGTCCTTCTAACGCCACCATCTCCATATTCATCAACGGAATTTGGCACCCTTACAAAGAGAACAACGGCAGCTTCAACGTCTCCCTCAATCCCGGAACTTACAGGATCAGTATCTCCGCACCCGGATACACAACTTATACCACAAACATAACTGTTTCTTCTTCGACCGTGACCTCACTCTCTATTCACAGCCTTTCCCGGACAGCGAAACACGCATCATTCCCTCTTCAGGATGTTGCGATAATCGCAATCGCGGCAATCGTCATCGTTGCGATCGCTGCTGTTCTGCTCATTGCAAGGAGGAGAAGAGGATAGAAACAGAGCCCGTTACCGTAACTTGGTTGGCTGAACATAAGAGCTACCTCCTACGATCGAGTGTTCCAGGAGGACAGCCATCATCGGGTAAATGACATCTGAACATTAGCTGCTGTTCCAACCTTAAACCGGAAATTAACGATTGTGCCACTATTGTAACAGTTAATCTTCGGGGAATGTTACGAACCCTAGACTGTTATGGGACGGAAAGGAGGAATGGACACGGGAGGGGGAGGACTGAGAGAAGAGATGCTCGCTCCTCATTTCTCACGAAAGTCCGTCCCTCGCATCCGGTAAATCGAGCATCCCTTCAAACTCTGTGTTAAAACAAGAATGTCAAACCCTTTCTTTTTCTCAGAAAAATTCCCAACAAGGCACTTGAGATCATCGATCTCCTTCTGGTACTCGTTGCCCTCTTGAGATTCAGCGAGATCTCTCTTTTCGGATTCAACTCCGTAGCGAGAAATCTGTATCTGAAGATGGGGTATCAGGACGCAGCAGTCACCATGATGAAGTATCTCTGATACACCTCCATTTGTGATCTCCCTCATTCGGGAGACGAATGCCATAGAAGTAATATACGACCAGCATGAAATCCTGCTGCACTCTTCTGTTTACCCGGGAATTGGAAGGGAGCGACTGTGCCCTCCCTCCCGAGCGTCGGCAGACGCTTGATTCCCGAGGCCGATCGGAAACAACTCCCTTCCGAAAAACGGGAGACATTTTCCTATTGTTGGTTCTGCACCAACCGCCAGCGCCAGGCGAAGTGACTTCGCCATTGTTATCATCGGCATGTGATATTTAATGGTTCGGTCAGTGTGATTCCGTACCGTTTCCATTTTCTGTAAACACAGACTCACAACTCATCTGAGGATGCCATGAATCCAAAGATTGACGTGTTTGGTGGTATAGTTAGGGGAACACATAGGAACAGGATGTGCACAGTGTTTAGGGGGAAAGAGGCAGCAGTTGGGCGTTTATGGTGCGATGAGCGAGTGGTGAAAATACGGCGTGGAAATAACGTTTCGCCCCTAGTATGGCCATGGGGACTCTGTGCCCATAAATGCGAACAGTCCGTCAAGTCTCTTTCTGAGAGATTCAGCCGCCTCTCCACTAGCCCTGCCATGGGAGAGCTTCATTGCACTTCCGTACGCCCATGACAGTGCAATCCATCTGGGAAGCTCTTCAGGCTGCATCGAGTCGTAGTTTGTCTGGAATGGTACCACCCTGACAATCTCCTGCCTTGTACCTTTCATCACCGCATCCCCGATGCTCCCGTCCCACATGACCAGCATGAGGTCTTCCGGCCTATCCGGGAAATACCCTGCTGGTTTCACCACCTGCTCGATGCGTCCATTGGTATACTCAATCTCTGCAAACAGTGTTCTGACGCCATTTATCCTCCTGGCTGCCTCAATCAGTTCCATCTTATCACCTAAATGTTGAAGGGAGGCCTGCTGGCCATGAGAGCAATCTCCGCTTCCCTACAGATGATCCTGCCATACAGAACCATATCTCTTCCTGCATTTCATTCAACTCCCACTGAGGAATTTGACGATGCCTCCTCAAGAGCCTTGACCGCATCCCCTTCACTCCCTCCGTCAAGCCACACAGCATCGCTCCACTCACACACCAGTCCGTACCTGACGGTGCTGTCCCAGAGAATACCTCCCTCTCCGACATCCATCACGTCTCCAGTCCTCAGAAATCCACTGAACATCCATACGCTTCCCGATGGGGCGCCACCCAAATGACCTTCTACAGGCACCAGGTGCATCTCCCTTCTCAATATATCACCCTCATCCAGGTACAGAATACTGAGTGTCCGCTTCCACCTGAGCTCTGCGAACGTTCTCACTACAATGCCCTTCATCCCTTCCAGGAGGACGGCATTTCTCCACGCATCATAGGGAACCTTCTTCTCTCCATTCTTCAATAGTATTCCGTCCATTCATCATACTATCCCGCTCCAGGAATATAATGGTTCGCATCATCTTGTAACCCCTAATTGCGAAATTCCAGATCCAGACGACGGATTAACTATCTATACCCAGGCCTTATATTAATTTAGGTCCTGATCTCAAATGAGGGTGGCTTTATTGGGGCACAATAGAAAGTTTAGAGTTCTGCCGCTGTTGTTCGTTCTTGCCCTGGTCATTATCTCTTCTTCATTTGCGGGTGCATCTGTGGCTGATGCACACCACCTGCCAAATAAAACCGTAAAGACTGGAGTTTCTGGATCGCTTGAAGGGGACTTAGCTTCAGTGCATGCAAACGATCCTGCTGTTAATTTATCTGCAGGAGAGCCATCCGAGGTTTCGTCCGCTGGACAAGGAATCAGTGGTGCACCATCTTACATGAATCAGTCAATCTGGTTGGGTGATTTCAACGGTTCTTATCTTCAACCTGTTTACATCCCCGTCTACAGTAGTGATATAGGTTCGTTCAATATACTTAACCAGACATTTTCATATGATCCTCAAATACTCTCATTCAACGGGACCTTGAATGATGTTACGTCTCAGAGTGTGAACTTTTCTTATGCAATTCCTGTGCAAGGTATTATTAAAGTATACGGCAAGGGCCCATTCAACGTAGAATATTCCCAGACTGTCCTATACTATCTCGTTTTTAACTCCATGATTAAAAATCAAACAGTTACGTCGGTCCTCCTAGATTTCTCTACTACTGGAATATTGAATGTTTCTCTCACCTCACAGGCTACCGTCAGGCTTGCAAGGGGATGGACTAACTTGGGGCCCAGAAATATAGGTGCTAATGTTACTGGAAGATACGGAGAAGCTGGCACTGTCCCCGCAATCGGCTACAGCCCCTATAACCTTAGCGTCCTGTACGTAGCTTCGGGCAGTGGTGGCCCGTGGGAAGGAAGCTTTTCTCTAACTATCCCCTATCAAAGCCAGGACGTTTACGGTTATGGAGGCGTCTTTAAATCCACCGATGGTGGAAAAACTTGGTTTTCTGTGGACTTGGGCCTCAATTCAACTAAAGTAAACTCTATTGCAGTCGATCCAAAAAATCCAGAAACCCTTGTAATCTCAACAGGAGGGATGCCGATGACTGTAGGCGGGGTGATTTATAAGAGTGTTAATGGCGGAAAAAGTTGGCAGGAGACCTACCCTTATGGAGGAAACAACCTTATCTATTACGACGGTACTCTTTATGCTGCGTCGTACCATGCTGTCCTTCTTTCTCACGATTTCGGTTCTACCTGGGAAGTAGTGAAAAATTTTTCGCAGGTAGTAACATCAATGGCTGTAAGCAACAACGGAAGTATAGTCTTAGTAGGCATCTACTCTCCAGGGCAAACAGAAATACTGAGATCAACTGACTACGGAAATGACTTCTCTGTTGCTGGAATATTTCCAGGTTATTTTTCTGTCAGTCAAATCATTGTGAACCCTGGCAACGGCTCCAAAATGATGGCACTGTTATCTCACGGATATATGGTCAATCCTAATCTGTTTAATTCTACCGATGGAGGTGCATCCTGGAGTCCGGTGAATGATAGCCAGGTAGGCATACATTATGCGGTTCTTAACGGGTCGGGATTTGCAAACGGTTACGTTGCGGAGGTTCCTCAGGCTATAACCTATGATCCTGCAAACGGGAGCATCATCTACGTGGCCGGTCCTGGGTACGTATATAAATCGACAGATGGCGGGGACCACTTTGTTGATCTCCAGTCAGGAGGGCTGTATGCAGGGATTGCCGGACAGGACAACAGAATGATAAATGTCGACCCACTTAATGATAGCATCCTATTCATCGGAAGCGATCAGGGACTTGCAATATCACACAACGGTGGTCTGAACTGGGCTACTCTCAACAACAGGTCTGCGAGCCTCATCTACACTGTCGCCGCTTCAGGAAGCCATATATTTACGGTTGCGCAAGATTTTTCACCAATATTTTCAAACGACTCAGGCAGTACTTGGTATCAGGCATACGGTAGTGAAGAGGGGTGGGCATCGGTCGACCCATATAATAGTTCCATAGCTGTTGTTGAAAGTTCTGATGCCATCATCGTATCTGATGATGGTGGAAACTCATTCTTCATTCCAACAATAAACAACGAATCTGATTTTGGCTACATCTCAAAAAATGTAAACGGAATAGTCTATACAGATAACAAAAATGGAACGATCTATGCAGTGGAAAAGGGTGGAGTCTTTGAAAGCAAGGACGCTGGCAAAACTTTTACACTGATCCCGGGATCCCCACCCGGTGGATTGGCGATTGCGCTTGACCCTCTTCATCAAAACGTTTTATACGTATATTCAAATCCTATCTCATCCGATATATTTGTCTTATATAAATCAGCCAATAATGGAACATCTTGGAGGATTATTAACAGAAATATCGTATTTAACTCCATCTCTATCGACCCTTATAACGATTCCATAATAGCTGGAATTGAATATATTGATGCGTGGCCGGATGGATGGCCGGTGATAAGTTTTGATGGAGGGGTAAGCTTCCGTAATATAAATTTCTCCACAATTAATCTTTTTGTCGCTTCCCCTCAGGTCTTTTTCGACAAGATAAATGGCAAAGCAGCAATGATTTACACAAATGACGAAGGTATATATGTATCCTACAATTTGGGAAAAAGCTGGAGTAGCCTAAACTACAACATTCCTGTACGGGTAGTAAGCGATTTTTTCCAGTCTTCTAACGGTTCATCTTACATATCCACTTACGGTTCAGGAGTCTGGTACGACCCTTCTCTTTTCGTAAGCAATTTTTCCACTGATTCTCCAATATTCACAGGATATCTGCCATCAGGCAGCATATTGACAATAGACGGG
Source organism: Thermoplasmata archaeon (assembly GCA_021803655.1). Lineage (GTDB taxonomy): Archaea > Thermoplasmatota > Thermoplasmata > Thermoplasmatales > Thermoplasmataceae > JAMDBT01. The sequence continues at coordinate 7,222 of JAJZLK010000031.1, read as the reverse complement.
GCAGCTATCAGCAGGGCAGGGTATTTCTCAATGGTAATAAAGCCGGGGAACAACTCAATTGACTGGGAAGGAGAGAGGCTGTCTCTTGTTGCTTCGCAAGGAGATATCTATTTCTTCAACTTTAGCAACCTGCACATGTTCCTTTCCCTGTCGGAGAGAAACCTTCCTGCTGGCACCGAATGGAGCGTGTCTGCAGGAGGAAGGGTTTACAGCTTGATGGGAAATGGCACTGTTACGCTTCCTCCTGGTACAGACGGCATCTATGTTTTTCCAGTGGCTACAGACTACTCGATCTATTATCCGTCAAGTGATTTCTACCCAATCAGTTCATCCCTGACATCTTCTGTCGTAATTCCGTTCAATCAGACGGTCAGAGCGATTGATACAAATCTGACTTCTTCTATGAACGGAATGTTCTGGTCAACCCAAGCCGCCTATAACAGGGGACTTGTCCTTTATGCTGGAGGAGGACCGCTGGGATTGTTGAACGTCACTTCAAATGAAGCATCGATACTACAAATTCCAAATTATGCAGGAATAGCAGATACAGTTGTACCATTCGGAGACGGATTCTTGATAGGCGGATCAGCATCACCAAACAGACCGGGCATATACTATTACAACATTTCGACGCACTCATTTACCAACTACTCCAGTTTACTTCCCGCGACTTGGAATGACAGTTCTGCCACTATTTCAAGCATCTTTGGAATGAATTCCAGTGCCTTCGGCTTTATCGGAGGGGGCACAGATTCTGCATACTTTGGGATAGTCGATGGAAGAGGGTTCATTAATCTTGATCCATATCTCCCATCTTCATTCACACCATCGAATGGATGGTATGATCGCTATTCAGGGACATACCTTTCTTCTTATCAGGGGTTCGTTCTATCGGACGGAGCGGATATTGGTATCTTCTACCTCCAGAATAAGTCATTCCAAGACATATCACCGCTTATGCCAAATGGGTTCTTTGTTGGAACTCAGGGAAACGAAGGGTCTCCTTCATCTGATTTCATCTCTTCAAATAATTCAACAGCCATCATATCTGGAACAGGTTATGGAGGACAATTTACCGTCCTTTACAACCCTGATATGGGCATCAAGAATATCTCCAGTCTCTTCCCTTCGTCCGAATACATGGATACCGTCAGCTGGCATGGCAGAGATATCATTCTATCTGGTCACGAGTCAATTGGCAATTCTTCTTCCATCTTCATCTACAACACTTCCAGACAGCTTCCAACAGAAATTAACACAACACATTACGGAAATACATCCTTGATAGACAGTGCAATAATGGTAGGAAACTCAGTCTACTTTACCACCTTCAACGTTAAACAGGTTCCCAATCAAAGCTACGTCATCCTTTCGTCTTACTATGGTGTAATAAAGCTCACCCCCACAGGAAGCGTGAACCTGAAGATAAACGCCCCATCCACGATTGAAATCAACAACGAATCATATTATGCAATGAATGCGACGATACCGGAGTTTGCCGGCAACTACACTCTAACAGTCTCTTCACCAGGTCTCGTCAGTTACGCTGCCACTGTTGACCTCTTACCTTTCGAAACTCTATACTTAAACGTCACACTTGCGCCTAAATCTTACGGAATAACATTTATTGAGAAAGGTCTATCCAATGGTGTCTCCTGGTCCGTAACGTTGAACGGAACAACCGAATTTTCTACCTCTGACAGCATAACATTCCAGGAACCCAATGGAACCTACGATTTCTCCATCGGAAACATAACAAGATATACTGTGCTCACACAATATGGGGCCGTTACCGTCAACGGTACGTCTGTATCAGAATCAGTAATCTTCACCCAAATTGTTTCCAAGGGATATTTCGTAGGTTCAGTGAGTCCCTCGAACGCCTCCATCCAAATATTCATCAACTCAAGCTGGGTCGCATACAAGGAGAACAACGGAAGTTTCAACATATCTCTAAACCCGGGCACATACAGAGTAAGCGTTGTAGCAGCTGGATACGCAACTTACAGCATGAACATAACGATAACCTCTCTGAGCGTGACGCATCTTCCTATCCAGAGGCTGTCCAGGTCCTCCCCGCCTCCCTCCTTACCTGGGGTATTCATACTCGTTGTAGCCGTAATGATAATTGCCTTGGCTGCTGCGATCATTATGATAGCAGTCAGAAAACGAAAGAGGTAAGAACGGGGAAGCCGGGAACAGGATAGCGACACGGGCTCCATTGAAGAAAGGGCTGCTCGAATGAACCGCTCTGGGAGATGCCTAAACGCCGTCGATGAAATCAAAATTTATCATTTACTGGAATTATCATCCTGATCGGAAATATAGAAAGAGGGCACAGCCGTCTCACGGAAGCTTGATAGGTCTATCACAATCTCGCCATGATGAGAGAAAATGATAGGGTGAACGGAAGGAGTGGGATGCTCCGCCAAGGAATGCTCGCTCCTCATTTCTTCAATTTTCAGAAAGTCCGTCGCTCGCATCAGCTAAAGCGCGACCAAAAATAGATCAAAATTCTTCGTATATTATAGGAAATATGGGGAAAAAATACCAAAATAGGTATCTATTAGTTTCATTCAATATAAATCAAAATTCAATGAAAAGTGATATTTATAGAAACAGTAAATTCTTAAAAATTACACAATCTTATGGTCCATGAAAAGATCAATTCCACAATTTCAAAATTTGTTTGCTACTGCTTCAGCATCAGACCATGCCTTTCCCTGCGCATTAATAGTGTCCTGCAATTTGGAGACCTTTTCATCTCTCTCTTTAAGCTGTTTCCTCAGATCCTTGATAGCCTCTTGGCACTCGTGAAAGTAGGAAAATATTCTAATGGCATCCCTCCTTCTAGCATATATCTTCCTCCTGCTCATCCCCATCTTCTCGTACTTACTCCAGTTGAGATGGAAGCTGTCGTTCTGAACGAAATCCCTTATCATCTCTTCTATCACGGAATCGGTCGTCATAGGATTTCCTCTTTAGGCACATGGATAATATAGGGCCTAGGGCCCTTAGGGAGACTATCCGAATCAAATCCATTAAGCAAATTGAGGATATATGAACGATATATGCCTAATGGGGGCCAAGAGTAGATTACTTTACCATTTTCATCTATTCCAGGCCACCACATTGCAGCCACCGTTATCTCGCTGGGTGAGTTTGGCGGTGACACATCAGTACCCAAGTAAAAGAGATTGTAGAACTTATAGGGTTCCTGTCTTAGTTTCGGAGGAAGGACTCCGTCTAACATTTTCGCAACAAGGTTCAATGTCCTGTCCACCTTCAACAAATATTCTCCCCTGTCTAATTCCACCCCGATACTTCTCTCAAGGCTCACAATCTCTTTGTGATGTTTTTCCAATTCGCTGTCCCTCAGCACAAAGATGGGATAAATCTGGTAGGGTACGGAAGGGTCTCTATTCAACGCCTGATATCTGGTAAGCTTTTCTGTCAAAATATTGTAATTTGTCAGTTGCACTTCAATTGCCAGAAAGTAGGAGTTGTTCGAAAACGGAAACGGGTTGGGGTCATGGTGATAGGACGTGGGAATGATCTCTTCTGACATTACGAATATATCTGGCACAATCCATCTTTCGCCGTCGGCATTGTGGATAGCTGTGGACCCGCTTACGCAAGAAGGAATCATTAAATTCTTGATATGTAAATAGTCCAACAAGACCCGGAAGAATACGACCGTATCCAGAACTGCTGATTGATGCGCACCGTCGCCGCCATATGTTCCTCCAAAAAGCATTTCCAGATGTTTATAGCCAGATGTAGTCAAGAAAAAATCCCTCGGTATGTGACGAGTGCCCCAAACGTTGGTAATATCATCTGCATTTTCAAGCGCGATTAGTTCACTTCCATATCTGCTAATATCTGACCCATAGGAAGAGCGGAAATTGGGAACGTACTGATGGTACATGCTCATGTTGTCAGGCGCAAGCTCAGAAAAATCGTCCCTGGCCAAAAATGCAGAAGTCATGATGTTTTCAACACTCTGTAACCTGTTTCTGACAGGAACGCTTGTCGGATACTTTCTGTACGCGTTGAGTAGATTAGGAATAAATTTGTTGTTTTCCAGATTCCAGTTCCACCGATCAAGATCGTGGCGACTTGCGGAGTTATCCTTGTCACTCATTTTTTCCCCTCCTTGGACAACTTTAGCCAGAGGATCGACTTGATCACGAATTCTTCTGGACTCGGATAATCGGGCTCCACCTGCAGCACCCTGCACAGAGTGGTATCTGGAAACTCTTCTGAGATCATTTTCTTAAAATTAGAAATGTCTGCAGGTTTTGGACTACTTATGCCGTCTTTATCAGATCGGAGGTTCGAAATTGAAAATTTACTGGAAGTTCTTTTCTGTCTCAGTTTACCTCCGGTTGCGGTTATTTCATTATTCTCGCGCACAGATATGCAAGAAAGATCATCTAAATAACGAAATTCCTATGAAGAGTTATTTTCCCATTGCAGGTTTTTTAACGATCAATTCGTTAAATTCTTGTTAGTGATATGAAAATATTAATATTCCAGTTTCAATAGCAGACACACGGCAAATCATCCAAGAAAGAGAGGCAGAGGGGAACACTATAAAAGACAGAAAATTAAATTAGAAATCATAGTGTCGCTTCTAGACGGGGCGGTGAATCAAAGGGATCTGAGACTGAGAATAATGGAAAAATATGATGTATCCAGAAGGGATTTCAATTTCCATCTAAAGGACAGCAAGTACGGGTTGATGACCAGAAAGATAGCTGGGAAAGCTGTTAAAATAATAATAAAAGAAGGAGACAATCTCTCTCTAAATTTTAGTGATCCTGCTGCCTTAGGGGATATCGTCGGTCTCTTGATTAATGATCCACAACGTGGCGATACGATTGAGAAAAAACTGGATAGGGTATTCGCTATATGTTTTCTTGATGTGTTTGGGGATTTCGCATCGGTCAGTTTCCATTCAAACATTCTGGCAAATATCCCTCCAAAGTCTAGAGTTCACTACCCCCATGCCATTGCAGCAATCGCGTCTACCCTAAGTGAGAGTGCCATTAATAAAGAAGTCGAAACTGTTATGAAAATTGCCTCGGAGGCCAGAGGGCAACTTACGACTGAGTATAAACTCTCGTATGTACTATTTGCGATCAGCAGATTGGCTTTGTTGGAGGAATTGGATGGGGTACTTGACATAGGATCGTCTCTATTTAATTCATTCTTTTGGCCCAAAGACGTTCTGATTGGCCTCTTTAACGATAGGGATACCATGAATTATCCAGAGGAGTCATTTCTACGATTGGTCAGGGTGGTTAAATCGATACTGCCCCGTACACGCGAATCAAGAGCGTCCAAATGCTGTTTATGGTCCTACTATTCAGTCAGTTGGTTAGACCGATTAAATGCCCATAAAAGTCGTAAGGGCAGAATAAAGCGCGATGCCGCAATTAGAAATTTCGAAACGATCAGTGAAGCTCTGCTGTTACTTAATATTCTGAATGGTTCTAACATGGAGACGTTGCAGAAGGCAGTCAAAGTTGGCCCCTCGACCGGTCATACCTCTCAATTCAACAGGTAGCAGGTTAGGGTCATCTGGTGATGTCCCTGATAAGGCCTTGATGAGTTGAAAAATCTGTCTGCAGGCAGGTCAACAACAAACGCCAGGGTCAGTTTCTAGGAAAACCAGAACTTAATTGATGTAAAAGTGGCTGCAACCTGAAGAGTTTCCAATGTTAAATATCATTGAGAAATTGGGACTGATTCATTAGAGCCAGCTTATAATCCCATCTTCACGGCATTTTCATGATCACATTTCCGTCGTTGAGATCGGCTACAAATTCAAAGCCTTTGCCCAAGAAGTCCCTTACCTTGCCCTTCCTGACGAGTATCTGCCCCGCCCCGTTCCTCGTTAGCGCCTCCTTGGCTGAATACACCATCCTGCCCTTAACCTTCTGGGTTATCTCATCGTCAGTCATCTCCTGAATATTCATAGAATCAATGTCTTCCTGACTGTATCCAGCTATTAGCAGTACCTGTTTCCTCACAAATAGTTGGAGATTGTTCACCTCGTTGTTGGATGTTTCAATTGAGAAATATTTCTCGCTTCTCCTGTAGGCTTCCCTCATCTCCTCGATGATTTCTGGCGGGAGTCTCTTGTTCGTTGAGTATCTGGACTCTATGTCCCCTTTATGGCCCATGATGAACATTCTCCATGGATGGGAGATGAGACCTTTTGATTCCGATATGTCAAGCGCCGTGTCAAAGTAAGACCTCAGCACGTAAGGACGCATCTTGAGACTTGAGTTGCCTATCGCTTCTCTTATGTCCCTGGTCACCAGCATAGTCCGCAGGAAGCTGTTCTTCCTTACCCCCCTCGGATCAAGCTGGAGCAACGGGGATTCATTGGTGATCCGCTCGCCTCTCTTGATCCTCTCTTCGACGTACTCCTTTATGTATGTCAATCCCTCCTGATTGATGAAAGAAAAATATTGGTGTCTGGCTTTGTTAATGTTCCTTCTGACAACTATCATTGAAGGCACCTTTTCAAATTCCGCCCTGTCCGTCAGTCTCAATTCCTTGATGTCCCCAAGCTTAATGCCGTCAGTCCCTTCGTAATTTCCCAGACTACCCGGTCTGAGTCCTGAGAATGCCATTATTGCAATTGCCACTCTGCCCCTTGTCGAGGCAGACCTCAGAATTTTGGCGAGCTCCTCCCTTGTAGGGACTCTTTCTTCATTTAGGGTGGGTGTTTCATTCTCCCCCCTTATATTGACCCTCAAGTTGATGCTTAGATCGTTATACTTTAGCCAAGATTTTAAGACTTTCTTATATTTTGAAATGTAAGAACCGGCCTTTCCTTTATTCTCTAGGTCCCTTACGAAGTCCTCAAAATCGTTCCTGAATTTTCTCCCCTTCGCATCCTCCACCAGAGCATCTGGATTTGTTTCCTTAATTTCGCAATAATGACCCAGGTACCTCAGATAAACTGATGCAGTCACGGTCGACCTCGCCCTGAGGTTTTCATACCATCTTCTCACATTTCTGTTTTTGAACAGGCTGTCGTATTTTGGTTTGTTTGTCATTGCACACATAATTAGGAGTTGTTATTAAGGTATTCGCTTAAATAATTAAGTAGCCCCGGGCAGATTCGAACTGCCGTCGTCGGATTCAAAGTCCGAAATGCTTGTCCACTACACCACGGGGCTTCGGCTACTCTATTTCTCTGCGA
>JAJZLK010000053.1 GCA_021803655.1 Thermoplasmata archaeon | reverse complement strand
TATCTCCACATAATGATTTGGTCCAGGTGTTCCGTCGTTATAAGCGGTTCCGCTTATTGTATAGGCGGGCATCAGCGGGATTCCAAGAGATGTGTTTGCACCCTGTCCGTAGACCTTTTCATGAGAGTCCCACTGCCAGTAGGAACCCTGATAGTTGCTTCCAGAAATTGTGAGAAGTCCGGGAGAGGAGAAGTCTTTCACATTTATGTACAGCGTTATCTCCAAATCTGATCCGATAACGTTCTGACCCCATGAGGTAAAAGAAGTCTTGTCGTATTTCGAATAGTTTCCGCTTGGATATGAAAAGGAGAGATTGCTGAAGAGAGTTCCGTTACCGTTCACCGCAGACATTGTGGAGGAGGGGTAACCGGTTGACATGTAATTAGCAATTGCAGCGAGTGCAGTGCCAGCTGCCATCGCGAATCCCACATAGGGTATGAAGCCAAGTGCTACAAGCATGAGAGATTCCGCCAGCTGGGAATCCGATGATGTGGATCCGGAAGGAGGGGGGTATGGAAACGTAACGTTCAATCCGGCCAAGGTCTTGTCATTGACTTGGGACGTTGAATCGGGTATTCCAGATAACGTGGAAGAAATCTTTGACCCCACTATTCCCCATGTTTCATTCACGTTACCATCTGATGTTCCATTTGCGCCTTTCTTTTGGTTGACAAGTGTTGATGCCCCCGATATTGCTACCCCATAATATACTACTAGCATACTGTCAGCCGGATCATAATATTCTTGAGTGCGATAAGAGCCTGAGCTTGAAGTTGTATTGCTGCCAAAAGTGAGTACTATGCCGTTCTTCTGCCACTTCGATGATAGGGCGGGTTGGACCGCGTGAGACCAGGTCAACGGCACAAAGTAAGGGTGAAATGAACTCATACTTGTAGTCATGTATATAGATTCATTCCCATTGTACCCGTTCCATCCGTAATGCACTGTTGGAGACGATGTGGGATTGCTTGCAACGGAGTCTGGTGAAAACATCGTGATTCCAGCAAACAAGCTGGTCAAGATGATTACACTCATGACACACGAACCGAGCCTCTTTGTCTTCACATTCTTTTCTTCTCCAAAGCTCACTTTTCTTACCCCCCCCCTTCACCACGTGTCGGTTGTAATAATGCTTACCGAAGCGATAGGGGTCTTGCTGAGTCCACCGAGTTCTGTCCATATACCGAACGTATGGATTCCGGTGAAACTCCAAATGGCGATCTGATAAACTGTGCTGAACGAGAAATTATAACGACTCTGCTCGTAACCACTGCTGGCAGACCACAGGGGTTCATTTGTAAGTTTAATGTCGTAGGTTGCAGACATATAACCTTCCAAAGACAGTATATATGGCATCGACGTATTGTTTCCTCTGTTAAATCCTCCAAGTATCTGGGTTGTGATATTATACTTCTTAGCAGATCCATTCGAACTTAAACCGAAGATTAGGGCTGAAGGATGCAGGTTAGATTCTAAGGAGCCGAAAATTGAGATGTTCACCATTATCACTGTCATTTTATCAGGAGGATCATAAAATAGGAAACCTTTGGAGATACTTACACTTAGAGTGGAATCCCTGTGGCCCTGTTCGTATATGACTGCAGTGGAGGTGGTATTATTGAAGAATAGATTGTTATCGCTACTGTAGTTTACAAAATTCCCTGTGACATTCACCTCAGAGAATGCGTTCTTTACCGTCACGCTTGGAATAGGGGGCGACTTGGATTCCAAAGGCAGTACGACGTATTCTAATGAAGAATACAGCCCTAGGACAATGACTACCGCTACGACAGCAAACAACGCCTTCCTGTTCATTGCTGATGAGATTAATTGCCTGAAAGATATAATACCTTGGATATCAGCTATGGCGGCACCTATATTAGATTGACGGGGGAATCCAAGGGGAGGTTGTTTCTAACCGCTTGTATCCACAGTTTCTCAGCTTGCAGTGGAAAATTCCCCCTCTCCCCTTTCATGATTGGTGGACTCCCTCATTACTTCATAATCCTGAGGCCAGCTCTGCCTCCCTTGCAGCACAGGCCACTTCCATCATCTCATCCGGGAATGGATCGTTCCTCTGCATTCCGGATGTCAGTCTTTTCTTTCCCATATCCACAAGCTCAAGCATCTTCTTCCTTGGCATTGCATTCTTCCGGGATTCCGGTGTTTCTCCTGACTGGACAGATCATGGAATAGGTGTCCCTGCACAGCCCGGACAAAATTCATTTGTACATGATTGAAAACTCCGATCCGCACTCAAGAGAAACCAGTCCCCGGATCAGAAAAATTAACATCGACATGGTGATGTATCCGGGATTCATCTGAAGGGAAAAAGAGTTCTTGTGACCGGCGGCGCGGGCTTCATAGGCTCCAATATGTGCGAACATCTTCTCGGGGACAACGAAGTCGTTGCAATAGACAACTTCCAGAACGTTGATGACAGGCACATAAAGCCACTTCTCAGATCGAAGAACTTCAGCTTCTCGCAGCTGGATATCACCGATCTGGATAAGCTTGAAACCCTGAAATCATCGGGGCCGTTTGATGCAGTCATTCATCTTGCCGCAAACTCTGACGTTAAGGGGGGATCGATAGATACGTCAACCGACCTCAAGGTTAACGTCGTGGGAACTTACAACGTCCTCGAACTCGCCAGGAAAATGGACATCAATGAGATCATGTTTGCGTCCAGTTCAACAGTTGCAGGAGAGGCATCGGTAATGCCGACACCTGAAGATTATGGCCCGTCCATGCCTATCTCGACCTATGGTGCGTCAAAACTTGCCGGAGAGGGATTCATCACTGCTTACTCTCACTACTACGGCATCCGCGGCAGTATATTCAGGTTCGCAAACATTGTGGGCAGGAACTCCACCCATGGAGTGATATTTGATTTCATCATGAAACTGAGGAAGAACCCGAAGGTCATGGAGATCCTCGGTGACGGAACACAGAGAAAATCGTACCTTCACGTCGACGACTGCGTACAGGGGATCATCTTCCTGCATGAAGTATCCTCTCATACAGACATATTCAACCTCGGAAACACGGAGACGACGTCTGTGATGGACATTGCAAAATTTGTGGTTGAAGGGCTTGGGCTGCAGAATGTCAGGTTCGAACTTACCCATGGTGAAGGAGGGAGGGGATGGAAAGGGGACGTGAAGCTGGCCCAGCTTTCCACAGAGAAGGCCCTGAAGGCAGGATGGAAGAGCAGCCTCACCAGCGACGACTCCGTTAGAAAGGCTGTCAGGGAAGTCATCCCCCAGCTTACAGATCTGAAGAACTCCTGAGAAGTCCTTTACACAGCGCCATTGGAATCTGATCAGATTCCCGGGAGGATCATGGAAACCGCCTTAGTAATGTTAATATATGTTTATTCTTATATATAGCCTGAGGAACTATGGCAAAATACAAGTTTAAATGTTCGGACATAGGAATGGACTGCAAGTTCACGTCAAGCGCCGCTTCAAAGGAAGAACTGATGCCAAAGATAACGGAGCACGCCGGTAAAGCGCACAACATCACAGAGATGAACGACGAACTCCGGAAGAAGGTTAACTCAGCAGTTAAGAAATCGCTGTTCTAATCTTCACATTCCCAGTTCTTTTTCCAGATTTCCCATTATTTTTCGTGAGTTAGACTCTGCATCCTCGAGGAAGAGTCTGACCTTCATTTTCTCCGATTCTACCAGCGATGCATCAGTCACTGACTTCAGGTTCACGAGCACGTTGTAAAGGGAGCACCGTATTCCCGTCAGGGCCATTGAAATGGAAGACATCGAGTCTGTTACGGCACTCGGGTTCCCTTTCTTTGCCAGCAGAACAGACATGTCCATGATCTCCCTGGACAGCATGGCGATTCTCCAGGGGACGCGTATTGCTCCCAGCGACGCCTTTTCTATTGCCTCCTTCCTTGCTTTTTTCTCGCTCTCCGTTTTCTTAGGCAGTCCCCATGCGGAAACTATCCTGTTGAACTCCACCACATCCTCTTCCATGAGCTTCCTGAGTTCAGAGTATATCTCTTTCGACCTCCTGGCGATCCTGTTCATGTCGTCCCATGATTCGCGGAACTTCTCCTTGCCGCTTGTGAGAAGTGACACCATGGAGGCGAGAGAAGCTGAAGTTGCCGACACAAGGGCAGCCGCAGAACCGCCGCCGGGAGCCGAGGATGAACTTGCAAGATCCTCCATGAAAGAATCAAGGGAGGAGTCACTCCTTCCCCAGATCTTCTCCTCCAGGATCTGCTTCCTGGAGAATCCCGTGAGTCTCAGGTAGTAATCTGCTGTATCTACAACCGCATCAAGGGGAACAAGTCCCACGATCTCGGACTCAACAGGGTTGAGCCCAAACCTTGCAGATTCTGTCCTGACGGCCTCAAAAGCCCTGTAAATGGGCGTTTTCCGGAAACTTGTCAGGTTCATGGATATCTGCGTCATCTCACGCTCCTTCAGGGAAAACGCAAGCGCCTTGACGTTGGAAAGCCCGCCATCTTTTGCACGCATAGCCTTGGCAATTCTTTTCCCGACAGCAAGGTCCGTTGTTGGAAGGTTTACATTATAGGCGATGAGGTAGTCCCTGGCGCCAATGATAGAAGCCCCCGGTTTCCCGATAGTAGCGGGACCGAAGTCCGGCTTCCATTTCTCCTCGGAAATGTGATCCCTCAACTGCTCAAACTGAAAACTCTTGCTCCTGATGTCTTCGAGGTTCTTTCTCTCGGGCCTCAATGCAGTATCAGAATAGAGGTAAACCGGAATGGACAGTTCATCGCCGACCCTCTTTGCAAGCGTTCTCGCAAGATCAACGCACTCCTTGAGGTCTGTGCCTTCAACAGGAATGAAAGGGGTAACGTCGGTGGCTCCAAACCTGGGATGCTCTCCGCTGTGGGAGGTCATATCTATGATCTCCGACGCGCACTTGATTCCGCGGAAAGCAGCTTCAACCGCATCCTCCGGCGGGCAGACAAAGGTGACCACAGACCTGTTGTGGTCAGCGTCCATCTCAAAGTCAAGAATCTTCACGCTCTTTACTGATGAGATTGAATCAATGATCTTCTGTACTACGCCCTTATCCCTTCCGTTGCTGAAGTTTGGTACGCATTCTACTAGAGCCATAACCGGTTATCGGATGTTGAATTAATAGGATTTGGAGTACGGAATACCCGAAGAAAAAAGCCGACACAAAGAGTATTTCTATGATCTGTCAATAAGGGTGCAATATACTCAGGTATTATTGGTGACATAAAGAATGATAGAGAGCAACGCGCCCGGATTGGCATTTCATGACAGACTCAGCAAGATCATCCTGTTCAACGAGTCTGGCGACAAGTGGTTAAGCAGGAGGAAACTGATAGGCGGAAGCAAGACCAACATAATGACCCTTGCAGCGGTGAAATATCAATGGGCCATGGACTCCTATCGCTCAATGTTCCTGAACATATTCAACCCCATGCAGTTCAACCTTTCGCGGGAGAATCGAGATTATGCGTCACTCTCTGATCTGGAAAGAAAGGCATACGACAGGCTGATGTCGTCACTGATCTTCCTCACCAGCCTGCAGCTGTCCAACGTGCAGAACATGGCCCCATATTTCACGGCTCCCGAGATTACCATGATGTTCACCATGATGGAGTTTCAGCTTGAGCTTCACCTCGATTCCTACTCCCAGATATTGATCTCGACGGTCCCCGAGAGCCACAGGGAGTCAATTTACGAAGGGTGGAGAACAAATGACCAGATCAGGCAGCGGAATTTTAAGATAAATGAGAGATTTGCAACCTTTGCGAGGGAGCCGTTTGCTGACAACCTCATGAGAAACCTTGCAATGACAGTACTCGTTTACAACGTATCGCTGATGACTGAACTTGCCCCTATATACGCCCTGTCAAGACATTCCAAGATGATGGGGACCGCGGGGGTCCTGAAATATGTGCAGAGGGACATAACTTCGCACACTTCTGCGATAATAAAATTATACAATTCAATAGTCGAGGAGAACCCGTCTCTCGGCAGTGCGGATCTCAAGACTTCCATACATTCTACAATAAGGGAATACGTCCAGATGGAAACGGATCTCCTCCATTATGTGTGCGAGGGAATGATTCCCGGTTTATCAGACGTTGCCCTGGCAAGATTTTCGCAGTCGCTGGCCAACAAAACCTCAAAGGGAATAGGTTATGAATTGCTGTTCCCCGGAATAACCATGAGTCCCATACCATGGTTCGACACATACGGCGAAATAAAGAGGTGACATCCTCTCCTCAGCTAAAGCCTCGGAGCTTCCTGCTTCAACCACTTCGCTTGCGTTACTCCCTCTCGGCTGAGGAGGGACAGCACAGAGGCGACTGTGTCCACAGGCGTCAATTCCCCACGGTCCGTGGGTACTCCTGCCTTGATCAAGGCGAACTTTCTCACATTTATCGCGGCGTTCCATTCCCTGTCATGTCTATTATGACATTCAGGACATGTCCACTCGCGTTCAGACAGCTTGAGCCCATAGACGTATCCGCAGTTGGAGCACATCCTGGACGAGGGATCAAACCTTCCTATCTCTATTGTATTCTTCCCTCTTGACAATGCCTTGGTTTTCAGCATTGTGAAGAAGGAAGACCACCCGGCATCCCCTATTGATCCTGCCAGGTGATGGTTCTTCATCATTCCTGATACATTCAGGTCTTCCATTGCCATGGTATTATATTGTCTTGTCAGCACGTCTGATACCTTGTTATGGAAATCGTTCCGCTGGTTTGTTATATGTTCATGTGTCCGTGCAACCTTGATTCGTGCCTTGTCCCTGTTTCTGGAACCCTTCTGCTTTCTTGACAATCTCTTCTGCAGCTTTGCCAGCTTCCTTTCAGACTTCTTCAGGTTCTTTGAATTTTCGATCTGTATGCCGTCTGACAGTGTCAGGAATCCGGTTATGCCCGCATCCATGCCAACGGAACTACGGGATTCAATCTTCTCCGGTTCGGGCAAAATGGCAGATGATTCGGTGAGGATAGAAACATAGTATTTCCCTGAAGGTGTTTTCGATATGGTAAGGCTTCTTGCTTCTCCAGCAATGTTCCTGTGCATGAACATGCGTATTGGTGACCCGAATTTCGGTATCGTGATGTGGTTATCGCTTATGGCAAAATGCTGTGGAACGGAAAAAGACCCGCTGTTTCTCTTCTTCCTGAAGTTCGGATACCGGGCAAGTTTCCTGAAGAATCTGTGGAATGCACCGTCAAGATGCATCAGTGTCTGCTGAAGACTCTGGGAATTAATCTCGTTAAGCCATTCATGGTCTTTTTTCAGTGCGGGAAGAAGAGAGGCCATCTCCTTGTAACTCATTCCCTTTCCTGTTTCACTGTACCGTTTATTGCGCAGACCAAGAAAATGATTCCATACAAACCTGCACGAACCGATGTGTTTCTCAATGAGGACTCTCTGATCCTCATCAGGATACATCCTGAACCTGTAGGCTTTGAACATGTTATTTAGGTAATTCGTATTGAATACATAAACAATCGGGGGGGCAAGTCCACGTATCTCCTGCATGAAGGAGGGAGTTTTACTGCTTCGCCCAAACCCCTAACTATTCCATAACCTTCTGCCAGCAAAAAACAGGTTCGTCTTTCAGCGACTTCCATGCCATAGGAATGGCATGGGTCCTTAAAGCGACAATTGCGCGGACACTGACAAATACTTTATATTTCAATACGGGCTTGGTATTGATCAAAGCCGGTAAGGTGCAGTTACCATGTCTGCGTTCATTCATGGTTATATTTGGATAACGGCCTGTTCAGGGTCAGTCACAAACAGCTCAAAAAATCCTATTTAAGGACCGGCGTCAATATCCAGTTTACGCGCAAAAGGAGAGATAAGAATGGCGATAAGACAGATTATAAAAAGAGACGGAAGCGTAGCAGAATTCCAGAAGAAGAAGATCGCTGAGGCAATTTACAAGGCAATGCTCTCCGTGAACAAGGGTGACCTTGAGGTGGCATCCTACCTGACGGACAGGGCGGTTGAGAAGATTCAGAAAATATCGATGAAACCAACTGTGGAACAGGTTCAGGATATAGTGGTAAGTGTCCTCATGAAGGAGAAAATCAACGGGCACTCATACGAAAACGTTGCCGAATCATACATCCTGTATAGGGACAACAGGAGAAGGATCAGAGAAGAGAAGACGAGAATAGAGAGTGAGACCGACAGCATCATGCACGCCGATGGACAGGAGTCAGTCATGATGCAGAGCCCGCCGATCGAACTGAGGCTGAGGCCCACCACCGTGGTTAACAGACATGGGCAGAGAGTCCCAATCGATGTAACCAAGATACGTGCGGTTATAGAACTGGCATGCGAGAACATTGAAGGGGTGGACCCGGTTGAACTGGAACTGGACTCCGACCTCCACTTTTACGAGGGGATGAGCACCAGAACAATACAGGAAACCCTTATCCGGGTCGCAAATGAGAAGACGTCCCAGAAAAGGCCGGGATGGACGTACGTTGCTGCAAGACTGCTGCTTCACGATCTTTACGGAGAGGCGGCGCGGGAGAGATCTATTGAAGGCGGAAGCTACGGGAATTACTTCGGCCTAGTAGAGAGACTCACCGAAATCGGGAGATACGACGACAGGATCCTGAAGACATATTCCCGTGATGAGATCAACGAGCTTGGGAACTACATCAAGCCTGAAAGGGACCTTCTCTTCACGTTCCCGGGTTTGAAGCACCTGAGCGACCGGTATGCAGTGAGGGGGCTGAATAACGAGGTCATGGAACTGCCCCAGGAGACATTCATGGGTATCGCTGCATATCTTGCCATGGCGGAGATCCCTGAAACAAGGATTGCCTGGGCAAGAAAGTTCTACGACGTGCTTTCCGGTCTCAGCATAACGATGGCAACTCCGACTTTCGCAAATGCAAGGAGACCGAACGGACAGTTGAGCTCATGCTTTATCGACACGCCGGAAGACTCACTCCAGAGCATATTTGACGGTATCACGGCATTTGCCAGGATATCCCAGAATGGCGGAGGTATGGGAGTATACATCGGAAAACTCAGGTCGCTGGGCAGTACAATCAGGGGATACAAGGGAGCCGGAAGCGGTACGATTCCATGGATCAGGCTGTACAACGACACCGCAGTATCCGTGAACCAGCTTGGACAGAGGGCTGGAGCGGTGAGCATTTACCTTGACATCTGGCACAAGGACATCCTTGATTTCCTTGACCTGAAGACAAACAACGGGGACGACAGAAGAAAGGCTCACGACGTGTTTCCGGGCATCTGCATCCCGGACATGTTCTACAGGATGATGGAGAACAATGAAACATGGTCGCTCATGGACCCGCATGAGATCAGGGAGGTGAAGGGCTGGTCGCTGGAGGACTTCTGGGGAGAACAGTGGGAAGAAAAATACAAGGAATGCATGAAGGACGAAAGGATCAGCAAGAGCACGATAAAGGCCCTCGATCTGATGGCCATGATCCTCAAGAGCCTCTACGAGACCGGAGGTCCGTTCATATTCAACAGGGACACGGTGAACCGCATGAACCCGAACAAGCATGCGGGAATGATCTACAGCTCAAATCTCTGCACGGAAATCTGCCAGAACCAGTCTCCAACAGTTAAGGTGAAGAGCGAGATAACTGGCGACGATATCGTGGAAGTCTCCAGATCGGGAGACCTAGTAGTCTGCAACCTCTCTTCTATAAACCTGGGCAGGACCGATACCTTTGAGAAACTGGCGGAGGTGATCCCCGTCCAGGTAAGGATGCTGGACAACGTGATCATCATGAACAACCTCCCGCTTCCACAGGCAGTCAGGACAAACATGCGCTACCGTGCCATCGGCATCGGGATATCCGGATACCATCAGCACCTTGTGAAGAGAGGGATAGAGTGGGAGTCAGAAGAACACCTGCAATATATGGACAGGCTGTTTGAGGAGATAAATTACCTTGCAATCAGGTCAAGCATGGAACTTGCGAAGGAGAGAGGTTCCTACCCGCTGTTTGAAGGCTCTGACTGGCAGACCGGCGAATACTTCAGGCTGAGGGATTACTCATCGGACAGGTGGAATGCCCTTGCAGCAGAGGTCAAGAGCAACGGAATGCGAAACGGGTACCTCATGGCCATAGCTCCAACAGGATCAACGTCAGTGATTGCAGGATCAACCGCGGGAATAGACCCGGTGTTCAAACCGGTGTTCACGGAGGAAAAGAAAGGGTTCCTGATAAGACAGGTTGCACCCGATCTCAACGACTCAAACGTAAACCTGTACCGTGGAGCACACAGGATTGACCAGATGTGGTCAATAAGGGCAGGGGCCATAAGGCAGAGGCATCTTGACCAGTCACAGTCCATGAATATGTACGCCACCGAGGAGATGGATGAGCAGAAATTCCTGGACCTGTACTATAACGCGTGGAAACTGGGCGTGAAGACCATATACTATTTCAGGAACATAACTCCGTCAGCGATGGAAGAAGAACCGGCATGTGAGGCATGCCAGGCGTGAGGTGGATACATGCAGGTGAAGAAACTCTTCAATCCGGATGGAACCAGGGAGATAAGCAGGCAGAGACTGGTAGGAGGACCAACAACCAATCTCCTGGAGTTCAACCACTGCAAGTATGCGTGGGGCGAGGCGCTCTACAGGAAAATGAGGGGCTTCTTCTGGATTCCGGACGAGATCCCCCTTGGGGACGACAAGAGGCAGTTTCCCACGCTCACAGCCCATGAGCAGGACGCCTACCAGAGAGTGCTCTCTTTCCTGATCTTCCTGGACAGTATCCAGATTGACAACATAGGAGTCCTGGCAGAATACATAACCGCTCCGGAAGTCACTGCCTGTCTGAAGGCACAGGCATTCTTCGAAACCATTCATGCACAGAGCTATGACTACCTGCTCACCTCGGTGGTGGATCAGGTAACAAGGGACGCAGTTTACAGCATGTGGAGAGACGATCCGCACCTGATGAAGAGAAACCGGTTCATAACGGACCTCTACGAGGCGTTCATCAACGACCCGACAGAGGAGAACTTCATAAGGTCGTGCATGGCGGATTTCCTCCTTGAAGGGATTTATTTCTACAGCGGATTTGCATTCTTCTACTCACTGGGAAGACAGGACAAGATGGGAGGAACAGTAAGCATGATTCGTCTCATCCAGAGGGACGAGAATACCCACCTTGCCCTGTTTACCAACATAATGAGGACGCTCATGGACGAGAAGCCGGAATACTTCGACTCCGGCATGAAGAGGGAACTTTTGGACATGGTGAAGACGGCAGTGGACCACGAGATCTCCTGGGGCAAGTACGTTACCCGTAACCAGATACTTGGCCTGTCAGACACCATAATAGAGAGGTACATCAAGTATCTGGGAAATACAAGGTGCCAGGCAATAGGGTTTGAAATGCCATATCCTGAAATCCGGGAACACCCGATGGAATGGGTGGAGAGTTTCTCTTCCATGAACTCCACCAAGACAGACTTTTTCGAGCGCAAAGTGACCAATTACCAGAAGACGGGAGGGAACCTGAATCTGGGCAGGCTCAGGCCTCCAGGGCAGTGAACCGAGGCGGTTATTTAGCAGGATATGATATAAGAGGTGTATAGATGATTGAGAACGTAATAAAGAGGGACGGATCAGAAGCAAAATTCGAGAGGGACAGAATAATCACAGCCATTTACAAGGCAATGCTCGCAGTGAACAACGGGAGCATGGCTGACGCAAAGGAGCTCACTGCACAGGTTATCAAGGAAATTGAAGCTGCAGGAGAGACCCCCACAGTAGAGAAGATTCAGGATACCGTGGAAGGGGTGCTGATGACGGCATCCCTCAACGGGAAGAGCTACAAGGACGTAGCCAGGGCATACATAATCTACAGGGAGAGGCGCAGGACAATCAGGGAAGAGAAGAGGAGGATGGGAGTCACCGACGACATGAAACTCTCCCTGAATGCCGTGAAGGTACTGGAATCCAGGTACCTCCTGAAGGACGAGGAGGGAAGGGTCGAGGAGACTCCGCGGGAAATGTTCCGGCGGGTATCCGAACACGTCGGCCTGGTGGAGTTCCTGTACGATTACAAGAAGGCAAAGACCTCCGGAAAATACCCCGAGAGAAGGAAGAAGCAATTTTCCCTGAAAGACTCACAGATATCACTGCTGAGACACGCTTTCACCCAGCTCAGCAAAGACGGCGAGGTTGAAGGCGAATTTGAGGAGTTCCTCAATTTCATTGAGAACTACCGGACATCGGCAGAACCTGTCATTGAGACGTTCGAGAACATGATGGCGTCCCTTGAGTTCATGCCGAATTCACCCACCCTCATGAATGCCGGAACGGAGATAGGACAGCTGTCTGCATGCTTCGTGCTGCCCGTGGACGATGACATTGACGGAATATTCAGGACCCTTATGCACACTGCAAAAATCCACAAGTCAGGCGGAGGAACAGGATTCTCCTTCTCCAAGCTCAGGCCAAAGAATGATACAGTGGGAAGCACGCAGGGCGTTGCATCAGGTCCAGTATCCTTCATGCGCATATTTGACGTCACGACTGAGGTCATAAAGCAGGGCGGAAAGCGGAGAGGAGCCAACATGGCGATTCTCAGGTACGATCATCCTGATATAATGGAATTCATCAACAGCAAAGACTCGGAAAACACATCCCTGAGGAACTTCAACATATCTGTAGGGGTAGAGGATAAGCTGTTCAAGGCAATGGAGCAGGACGGGTACATCTCACTCATAAACCCAAAGACAGGTGAGGAATCGTCAAAGGTCAAGGCGAGAACCATATGGGACGCTCTAGTGAACCAGGCGTGGAAGACTGCGGACCCCGGGCTCATATTCCTTGATGAAATCAATGACAGGAACGTTTCCAGGCACATCGGCGCCATTGAGGCAACGAACCCATGCGGTGAACAGCCTCTCCTGCCTTATGAGTCA